>DASYPZ010000274.1:0-5661 GCA_036006105.1 Gemmatimonadales bacterium
TGAGTGAGCCGTACGAATCCGAGCCGGCTCCGGTGGTCCGTCGGGCCATCGAGCTGCTCCGTCAGGGGCCGGACCTGGGCCCCGAAATCGAGCGCCGGGTCCTGAGCCGGCTGCGCTCGGCGGCCGCGCCGGCGGATGCGCGCCGCGGCTGGGGACTGGTCGCGGCGATTTCCGGTGTCGCGCTGGCGGCCAGCCTGGCAATCGTCGCGGTCACCCGACTGGCGCCCAATCGGGGGACACCTGGCTCGACGGGCGTGCAATTCACCATCAGCGCGGCGGCGGCATCCCGGGTTACGCTGGTGGGCGACTTCAACGACTGGAATCCCGCGGTGACGCCGCTCCGCCGGATCAAGGCCACCGGCGAATGGAGCGTGACCCTGCCGCTCCGTCCCGGCAGCTACCGTTTCAGCTTTCTGCTCGACGGCCGGATCTGGCAGAACGATCCGCTCCGGCCGGCCGCGCCCGATCCGGATTTCGGCACTCCCACTTCGGTGGTTACCGTGGAGCATTCGGCCTTATGAATCCCGTCCGTGTCCTGCTGCTGTCACCGTTGTTCTTCGCGGTTCCCCTGGCCGCGCAGGACGCACGGCTCGACGCGCGCCTGGCGCCGGAGACGGCGCGCGAGATTCGCCTGCTGCTGGATTCGGCGCGGGCCGCCTCGCTGCCCACCGAGCCGCTGATCCAGAAGGCGCTCGAGGGTCAGAGCAAGAACGCGCCGCCGCCCCGCATCATCGGCGCGGTGCGGCTCCTGCTCGGCGCGCTGCGCGATGCCCGCCTGGCTTTGAGCGAGGCCGCTTCCGAACCGGAGCTGGTGGCGGGAGCCAACGCGCTCCGCGCCGGCGCCGCGCCCGCCACGGTGAGCGCACTCCGGCGGCAGCGGGGGCGGGACCTCACGGTACCGCTCAGCGTGCTCACCGATCTCGTGGCCCGCGGGGTCACCCCCGTCGCGGCCAGCAAGGCGGTGAGCGCGATGGTGGACGACGGTCTCGCCGACCGCGATTTTCTCCTGCTGCGCACCCAGGTGGAACAGGACATCCGCACCGGCGTCGCGCCGGGCAGCGCGCTCGATCGCCGGCTCTCGGGGCTGCCCGCCGCCGCGCCGCCCCGCAAGCCATGAGTCGCTCGCACCGCCTGGCGCTGGGCGCCCTGTGCCTCGCCGCTCCGGCCGCCGCGCAGGGACGCTTCCTGCTCGACGTGAGCGGCGGCGCCACCCAGCATCAATTCACCGAGGAGGGCACCACGTTGTCGGTGGCGCCGCGATTCCTCTGGCGCTCACCTGCCAGCCGGCTGGATCTGGGTCTCACCTACACCCGGGGAGCTTCCTATCGCTGGAACGCGGAGGGCGGCTTCGACGGCGCGGTAACCAAGCGGCTGGGCGGCGGGTTCTCCGCCGAGCTCGCCGCGGATGGCTGGTGGACCGCGCATCCGGTGGGGCAGGGTACCGGGCAGGTGACCCTGCTGCCCGCGATCCGGATGAGCCGGCGTACCCTGGATCTCTCGCTGGAAGCGGGGCCGGGTTATGCCTCGACCATCACCAGCGGGCGGCGGTTCGGCCTGCTGGGTGCGCGGCTGCACTGGTTTCTGGGATCCGTCGATGTGCAGGGCCAGCTGCGGCGGACCCGGTTCAGTGAGCGCACCCTGCGCTGGGGCAATTACTGGGGCCCGTTCGATCCCCGCGCCGACACCCTGCCCGGCGCCACGGCCGATACCCTCGACACCATCAAGGAGTACAGCGATCTGGGCGTGACACTGGGCTGGACCGTGGCGCGGACCCGGCTGTCCCTCGGGGTGGAGCAGCGCGTCGGCATCCAGGAGTTCCGGGCCACCGCCTGGCACGCCGAAGCGATCCGCGGTTTCGGCGCCGAGATGGCGCTGTTCGCCTCGGCCGGCCGCACCCTCTCGGCGCTCACCGCGGGATTGCCGGCCCGGCGCTACCTGGCGCTGGGCGTACGGTGGGCGCCGGGAGGACGCCGCGCCACCCTGCGGCCCGAATCGGTCGTGGACAGCCGCAGCGTCCGTATCCTCCGGGACGACGACCCCAAGGTCGCCCATATCCTGCTGCGGGCGCCCGGCGCGGGCACGGTGGAGGTGATGGGAGATTTCAGCAACTGGGAGCCGCTGGTGCTGGCGCAGTCGGGCACCGGATGGTGGCTCTTGCCGGTCAGCCTGGCCCCGGGGCTCTACCGGTTCAACATCCGCTACGACGGCGGACGCTGGGAGACGCCCTCGGGGCTGCCGAGTGAGGAAGACGAATTCAACGGACGGGTGGGAGTGCTGCTGATCGTGCCCTGAGGCCGCGCCGGGTCAGGCGATGGATTTCTTCCGCCGGACCAGCGCCATCCCGCCGATGACCCCGAAGCCGGTGAGCAGCAGGATGATGGTCCCCGGTTCCGGGGTCACCGTGGTGGGATTGGTCAGCTCGAAATTGTCCTGCACCGCGAAGCCGGACTGGCCGTCGAAGGCGAGCTGCACGTTGTCGAGATTGGCGTGATAGGCACCGGGCCAGGAGCTGCCCAGCCCGATCATGATGCCGTAGACCACCGCGCTCGAGGAGTAGCAGTTGCTCACCCAGCCGCTCAGATCGTACGTCTGCAGATTGGCGGAGCCGTCGAAGGCGCCGTTGGCGCACCCCGCATTGGTGTAGACGTTCCCGCCGTCGAAGTGCCGCCAGAACAGCTGGCCGGTCAGATCCTCGTAATTCCACTGATCGTTCGGCGTGGGCGACAGCACTCCGAGCGTGTTGTACCACCGCTCCCAGACCAGCTGGCTGTTGAACACCTGGCCATTGACCACGTCGCGCACCATGAGCCGCAGCACCGGGGTCTGTTCCTGCCAGGTCTCGGCGAGCAGCGAGGCGGGCGCGTCGGGCGGAAGCGTGTAACCCGCGCGGAACCAGTCGAAGGTGACGCAATTGACCGAGGAGAGCAGTCCGAAGGCGCCGCCGGTGGCGAGCCGCTGGAAGAAGGCCCAGTCGAACAGGCTTCCGCTGGTGGTCGCCTCGAGGGAGCCGTTGCCGCTCCGCGGATTGTTCCCGGTGATGCCGACGGTGCCGAAGTTGGTCGCGTTGGGATAGACGTTCAGGTCGGCCGCCCAGCGGGGATCGCCGGGAAGGATCTTGTTGGGGGTGTCCTGCTGCACGCAGCTCGGGTTGGCGCTCCGCGCGGCCAGCGGCGCGGCGCCTCCCAGCACGAGTGCCAGGACCAGAACGAATGGACGAGACGGCTTGCTGTGCGGCATCACCACTCCTGAACGGGTACGGCCTGCCGTCCTGAATGGGCAAGCCGTATGCCCCCTCCGATCGGCGCCATTTCCCGATTCCCTGTCGGCATCATACTGCAATTGAACGACTTAGACTATCCCCGAAAAGGCCCCCGCGCCACGGTGTGGCGTCGATGTCACACCGGCCGTCTCAAGGATCGAAAATCAGGCTGCAGCAGGTCACCCCTCCCTCGGCCTTGGCCAGCTCGGACGCCACCACCGGCCGGACCCGAAAGCCCGCCGCCTCCAGCCGGCTCCCGGTTCGGGGAAACTCCTTCGCGTGGATGACCGACCCGTCGACCAGGAGGGAGTTCCCCGCGAAAGGCTCGCCGGGGTCGATGTCGATCAGTTGGAAACCCTCGAAGATCGTGGCGTCGGTCCAGGCGCGATTGATCAGCAGAACCTCCGGGCCCAGCGCCGTCACCGCGGTCTTGAGGTGCAGACAGCCGTGTACCGGGACCGCGCGCACCTGGTAACCCGCGGGCGCGACGATGTCGCGGAGCTGCGCGATGCCCGCAACGTTGGTGCGCTCGGTCTCCCCGACGTAGAGGGTCCGGCCGGCCAGCATCACATCGCCACCGTCCAGGGTGCCCGGCTCCCGGATGTAGTGCAGGGGACGGAAAGCTTTCAAAGCGGCGGCCACCGAGGTCACCTCGGGCCGGCGGGACTCGGCGCCGGGGCGGGTGATCACCGCGAGCCGGTCCAGCACCACCGCGGCATCCTCGACGAAGACCCCGTCGGGCAGCTCCGGCGCCGGCGCCAGCCAGCGCACCTCGCAGCCCGCCTCCGCCAGCGCGGCGACATACTCGGCGTGCTGGCTCACCGCGCGGGCGGGATCGATCGGCGTGCGGTCCAGGTGGGTGAGCTCGCAGCCCGCGATTCCGGGGCTCACCTCACGCACCAGCGCGATCCGGGTCATCGGAGATCCCGGGTCAATGGATCTCCGCCGCGCCGGCGGCGCGCAGCTTCTGGTTGAGCGCCGCGAGCTCGGGGCCGCGGAGCCGGGCCCACCGCGCCAGCAACTCGGTGAGCGAGGCCTCCCGCTCCGCGATCGCGGCCAAGGTCTGGGTCGTGGGCTCCACATCGGCCCCCTGCAGAGTGCCGTAGAGCTCGCCCAGCTCGCCGGACAAGCGCCCCAGCGTCTGCGGGTTGCCGCGTCCGCCGCTCTCCAACGCCGCGGCCCGGCCATCGAGCTCGGCGACCGCGCTCGCGGGAGACTCGCCCAGGCCGGCCTTCGCGTCCTTGAGCTTGGCGCGGAGGGCGCGCAGCTCTTCCAGCGCGGCGGTCACCCGCTTGAGCCCGCGCACCATGCGCACCGAGAGCGCGTACTGCCGGACCAGCGCCAGCGCCGGGGTCTTGACCCTCGGATCCATGCGTACCGTGAGCGGCTGGGAGTACCGTTTGCCGTTCACGATCAGGGTGACCCGGTAGGTGCCGGGCAGCACCCAGGGGCCGGCCGGCTCCCGGGGCGTGTTCCGCGGCGCCGCCGCGATCGGATAGCCGAACTCGACCCCCACCGGATCGGGCTCGTGCAGGTTCCAGACGAACCGGTGCATTCCCTCCGCCGCGGAGAGCCGCTGCGGCGGACGAATCCAGTAGTCGGGAATGTTGCGGCCCGGAACCGGGACCTCGGGCGGATCGTCGCTGCTGAACCGGCGCACCAGCGCCCCGGCATCGTCGTGGATCTCCAGCGCCACCGTTCCCTGGGCTCCGGCGCCGAGCCAGTAGTCCAGCACCGCTCCGTCGGGCGGGTTAGGGGCCATCGGCTCATCGGGAGGCAGCGGGGTATCGGTATTCTGATTGGAGCGGAACCGGGTGGCCCGCGCCGGCTTCAGCAGCGACGCGGGCTGGACCAGGGTGCCGGAATCGGCCTGGCGGAGCGGAGTGATGTCGTCCAGGATCCAGAACCCCCGGCCGTGGGTCCCGGCCAGCAGATCGTTGTCCTTGATCACGACGTCCCGGATCGAGGTCACCGGCATGTTGAGCCGGAGCGATTGCCAGTGGTCGCCGTCGTCGAACGAGCCCCAGACCTGGGTCTCACCGGCGGCAAAGAGGAGCCCGCGGCGCACCGGATCTTCCCGAACCGCGTTGACGGTGGCTCCCGGCGGAATGCCCTCGGTGATGTGGGTCCAGGTCTTGCCGCCGTCCCGGGTGCGATAGATGTGCGGGTTGAGATCGTCCAGTCGCAGCGTGTTGACGGCGGCATACGCGGTCCGCACATCGAAGTGCGAGGCGTCGATCAGGGAGATCTTGCTCCACGGCGCGAGTCCCGCCGGCGTCACGTTCTTCCAGACCCTGCCGCCGTCGGTGGTCACATGGATCAACCCGTCGTCGCTGCCGGCCCAGATCACCGCCGCGCTCAGATAGCTCGGCGCCACCGTGTAGATCACCCCGGGGTGCCGC
>DASYPZ010000275.1:0-6754 GCA_036006105.1 Gemmatimonadales bacterium
CCCGCGCCCGGACTTCGTCGACCAGAAACGGCTTGGCGATATAATCGAACGCACCGTGCTTGAGGCATTCCACGGCGGTCGAAACCTCGGCGACGCCGGTGAGCATGATGAAGGCCACGTCGGGCCACCGGCGATGCACCTCCCGGAGGAAGGCGATGCCGTCCATTTCCGGCATGTACAGATCGCTGACGATCAGGGGGACTTCGCCCTGCTCCTCGAGCAGGGCCAGCGCCTCGCGCCCATTGGCCGCCTCGAGCGTGGCCAGCCCCAGGGACCGAAGCACCCGCACAAGCGTGTGACGGACCTCGCCATCATCATCGACTACGAGTGCCCGTGAAGAATCCGTTCGCAACGCTGGGGACGGAGGGATCACAAACTGAAACGTAGGGGTGCCGGAGACAATCTTCAACAGCACGGCGGCCTGCGCGCTATTGTTCAGGGAGGCCGGCCGTCACCCTCAGGAGCCCCACGGGAGCCCATGACCCGCATTCTCGAGCACGACCTCGAACACGCACTCGCCACCCGGGCCGTCCACGCCGGTCAGGTGGCCGATCCCCTGGCCGGGGCCGTCATGACCCCGATCTACCAGACCTCCACCTATCGCCAGGAGGGCCTCGGGAAGCACAAGGGCTACGAGTACGCCCGGACCCAGAATCCCACCCGCGAGGCGCTGGAACGCAACGTCGCCGCCCTGGAAGGCGGCACCCACGGGTTCGCCTTCGGCTCGGGCCTCGCGGCGCTGGACGCGATCCTCAAGCTGTTCAAGGCGGGCGACCACATCGTCTCCGGAGAAAGCGTCTACGGCGGCTCGATGCGGCTGATGCGCACGATCTTCGAGCCCTACGGCCTCCGGCTCAGTTTCGTGGACAGCCGCGACATCGCCAACGTCGAGCGCGCGATCACCCCGGCCACCCGCATGGTCTACTGCGAAACCCCGACCAACCCGATGATGTTCCTCACCGACCTGCGCGCGGTCGGTGACCTCACGGCGTCCCGGGGAATCCTCTTCGCCGTGGACAACACCTTCGCGACCCCGATGTTCCAGCGCCCGCTCGAGCTGGGAGCCGACATCGTGCTCCACTCGACCACCAAGTATCTGAACGGCCACAGCGACATGGTGGGCGGCCTGCTGATCACCCGCCGGGACGACGTGGCCGAGCGGCTCGGCTACATCCAGAACGCCAGCGGGGCGGTGCCGGGGCCGATGGACTGCTGGCTGGCGCTGCGGGGCACCAAGACGCTGCCGCTCCGCATGCGGCAGCACGATCTCAACGGCCGCCGCGTGGCCGACTGGCTCAAGGATCAGAAGGCGGTCACCCACCTGTACTATCCCGGACTTCCCAGCCATCCGCAGCATGACCTCGCCAAGCGACAGATGTGCGGATTCGGGGGCATGGTCTCCTTCGACGTCGGCGACGAGGCCAAGGCCCGCCGGATCGTGGAGCGGGTCAAGATCTTTCAGCTGGCCGAGTCCCTGGGGGGCGTGGAGAGTCTGATCGGACACCCCGCCTCGATGACGCACGCCTCGGTGCCCCGCGAGCTACGTCTGGAGATGGGACTGACCGATTCCCTGGTGCGGCTCTCGGTGGGCATCGAAGCGGTGGAGGATCTGATCCAGGATCTGGAGCAGGCGATGAACTAGGAGGCTATGCGGCTAGGACGCGAAGAGGCTAAGAGCTGCACTTTCCTAGCGTCTTCGCGTCGTAGCCTCCGACCACCCAGATTGAAACATTCCACCTCGACTCACGTACATTTCAGCACCTCTGACCCCGAGCATGCCATGACGTCCCTTCCCACCCACCGCGCCCGCGTCGCCTTTCCGCAGATCGCCGGCGTGTCGTGGGAGCATCCCGCCGACCGGGCCGCGTTGCAGGCCATGCGCTCGGTCCCCGGGTTCGACGACGTCGTGCGCAAGATCATCGCCATCCTGGGCGGCGAGCGGGGCATCCGGCTCTTGTTCCAGGGCAACTCGGTGCGCGCCGGCCATCAGCAGTTTCCCCGGGCGCACGCGCTGCACGTGGAGGTGTGCACCACCTTCGACTGGCCCAAGGTGCCGGAGCTGTACGTCTCCCAGACGCCGGTGTTCAACGCCGGCGCGTACGGCGTCGACGACCCGTTCATCGTGCTGCATTCGGCCGCGCTCGAGCTGCTGGACGAGGAGGAGCTGCGCGCGCTGATCGCCCATGAGATGGGACACGTGGTCAGCGGCCATTCTCTCTACCGGACCATCGCGGAAATCTTTCTCAATGTGAGCCTGGGCGCGCTGCCCCTGCTCGCCGGGATCGCGCTGCTGCCGGTGCGGCTGGCGATTCTCGAGTGGTCCCGGAAGTCCGAGCTGTCCTCGGACCGGGCCGGACTGCTGGGCAGCCAGAACATCATCGCCTCGCAGCAGCTCTTCATGAAAATGGCGGGAGCCTATCGGGGCGCGCTCGAGTCGGGGCAGATGGCGCTCGACCCCTTCGTGGCCCAGGCCAACGAATACATCACGACCAACGAAGGCCTGGACATCGTCTACAAGATCCTCAACACCCTGGCGCTGACGCATCCCATGAACACGGTCCGGGCCGCGGAGCTGCAGAAGTGGATCCAGAGCGGCGATTACGAGCGGATCCTGCGCGGCGAGTACACCCGCCGCGGCACCGAGCAGAAGGAGCGACCGCTGCGGGAGGACTTCAGGGCCGCCAAGGATCACTACGCCGACGCGGCGCGGGACACGTTCAATAACGTCGCCGACGCCGCCAAGAAGGCGGCCGGCGCCGCGCGGGACGCCTTCCGCAAGGCCCAGCAGGGATGAAGGTACTGGTCGTCGGAGGGGGAGGCCGCGAACATGCGCTGTGCTGGGCGCTGCGTCGCGACCTCCCCTCCGCCGACCTCTTCTGCGCCCCCGGCAACCCGGGCACCGCGCCGCTCGCCAACAATCTCCCCATCGGCTCCGACGACCAGGAGCGCCTCGTTCGCGCGGTCCAGGCCCACGACATCGATCTCACCGTCGTGGGACCGGAGGCGCCGCTCGCCAAGGGGCTCGCCGACCGGCTGCGCGAAGCCGGACGGGCGGTCTTCGGTCCCTCCGCCGCGGCCGCACAGATCGAAGCGTCCAAGGCCTTCGCCAAGGACGTGATGCAGTCCGCCGGGGTCCCTACCGCCAGCTCCCGGACCTTTCTCGCCGACGAGCTCCGCATGGCCCAGGCCTATGTGGACCGGCACCCCGAGCCGCTGGTGATCAAGGCCAGCGGGCTGGCGGCGGGCAAGGGCGCGATCGTCTGCGCCAGCCGGGAGGAAGCCCGGCGGGCGGTCAACGCGATGCTGCGCGACGGCGGCTTCGGCGACGCGGGCCGGACCATCGTGATCGAATCGTTTCTCGAGGGGGAGGAGCTCTCGATCCTCGCGATCACCAACGGCCGCGATCTGGCGTTCCTTCCCGCCGCCCAGGACCACAAGCGGCTGCTGGAGCAGGACCAGGGACCCAACACCGGTGGCATGGGAGCCTACAGCCCCGTGGCGCTGGCCACTCCGGCGCTCCAGAGCCGGGTGGAGCGCGAGGTCATGCTGCCGACCCTCCGGGAGCTGTCGCGCCGGGGCGCGTCCTTCAGCGGAGTGCTCTACGCCGGCATCATGGTGGATGCCTCCGGCACTCCCAACGTGGTGGAGTTCAACTGCCGCTTCGGCGATCCGGAAACCCAGGCCATTCTCCCGCTGATCACCTCGGGCCTCGCCGAGGCGCTGGGCGCCGCGGCCCGCGGCGAGCCGCTGCCCCGGCTCGGAGTGCTCGAGGGCGCGGCGGTGACCACGGTCCTGGCCGCGCACGGCTATCCCGACGCTCCCCGGCGCGGCGATCCGATTGAAATCCCCGAGATCCTGCCCGAGGGGGTCATCGTGTTTCACGCCGGCACCCAGCGGGACGAAGCCGGCGTTCTTCGCACCAATGGGGGCCGGGTGCTGGCCGTGACCGCGGTGGCCCCGACGTTCGCCGGGGCCCGCGCGGCCGGATTGAGCGCGGCGGCGGCGATTCAGTTCGACGGCAAGGGATACCGCACCGACATCGGATGGCGAGAGGCGCGGCGACTGGGGGATTAGTTTTCCGGCGTGCCCGAGTTGCCCGAAGTCGAAACCATCGTGCGAGACCTGCGCCCCGAGCTGGTGGGCCGCCGCCTCCTGGGCGCGCGGCTCTCCCACGACGACGTCCTGCGAGGCGTCTCCCGCCGATCCCTGGTGGCGGGACTCAAGGGACGCCGGGTACGCGCGGTGACCCGCCGCGCCAAGCATGCCGTGATCGAAACCGAGGATCGCCGTCTGGTCGTTCAACCCGGCATGACCGGCTCGCTGCTGATCCACGCCGGGGACCTCACCCCCGATCAGCAGCGGTATGCCGTGCTCCGGATCGCGCTCGACGACGGGCGCACCCTGGTGTACCGCGATGTGCGCCGTCTGGGAACGCTGCTCTGGCTCGATGAGAAACACTGGCTGGCCTACGACGCGGCGATCGGTCCGGAGCCCCTCGATCCCGGCTTCACGCCGGCCGTGCTGCGGGGCATCCTGGCCGGCTCCCGCGCCGCCGTGAAGAAGGTGCTCATGGATCAGCGTGCGATCGCCGGGGTCGGGAACATCTACGCCAACGAAGCGCTCTTCGCCGCCCGGGTCGATCCCTCGAAGCCGGCCCGGTCGGTCGATCCCGCCGCGGCCCGCCAGCTGCACCGTCACATCGTGCGCATCCTCGACGCGGCCATCGCGGCGCAGGGCACCACCTTCCGCGACTACCGAACCGGGACGGGCGAGCCGGGCAACTTTCAGCTCGAGCTGCTGGTCTATGGCCGGGAGGGCGAGCCCTGCCGGCGCTGCGGCACGACGCTCACCGGCACCCACACGATCGACGCGCGCATCACCGTCTTCTGCCATCGCTGTCAGACATGACCGGGCGCACGATGGCCCTGCCCCTTCCCGCGACCGATCTCGACGGGCTGCGCCGCCGGATCCGGACCCTGGCCGAGCGGCGGCCCGGGATCTACCGGATGCTGGACGCGTCGGGACGGGTGCTCTACGTGGGCAAGGCCAAACAGCTGCGGGCCCGGCTGCTGTCCTACTTTCTGGCGAAGTATCCCGCGGACAAGGGCGCCCGGATTCTCCACGCCGCGAGCGACGTGACGTGGGAGTACGCCTCCAGCGAGTTCGCCGCGCACCTGGCCGAGCTGCGGGAAATCCGGAAGTGCCGCCCGCCCTACAACGTGCAGATGAACCGCACCCGCTCCGTGGTGTTCGTCGGCGTTGCCGAGGGACCCGCGCCCAAGCTCTCCTGCACCAGGCATCCGGCGCGGGACCAGGTCCGCTACTACGGTCCGCTGCCGTCCCCCGCGCGCACCGCGCTCGCCATCCGGGTCCTCAACGATCTGCTCGGCCTGCGCGACTGCGCCGACCGGATGCCGATGGCGTTCGCCGAGCAGGGTGATCTCTTCGACGCGCCGCGCCAGGCCGCGTGTCCCCGCTACGATTTCGGCACCTGCAGCGGCCCTTGCGCCGGACTGGTCACCGAGCGCGGGTACCGGGAGCGCGTGGGCGCCGCCGCCGCCTTCCTGGATGGCACCGCCATCGCGCCGGTGGACCGCATCGTGGCCGGGATGATGTCGGCGGCGGACCGGGGAGAATTCGAGGCGGCGGCGCGCTGGCGCGAGCGATTCGAGGCGCTGGAATGGCTGCTGGCCGCCACCACCCGCGCCCGGGCCTCCCGGGAGCTCCTCAGCTTCGTGTATCGCGATCCCGGCCTGCACGGCGACGACAAGGCCTACCTCATTCGGCGCGGATCGGTGCGCGCGTGTTACCCGTGGCCCGCGACGCCCATCGAACAGGAGGCGTTCCGGGGCGTGGTCGCCGCCGAGCAGGGCCGCGACCCCGAGCCGGTGGCCCCGCTGGCCGCGGGTGCCATCGACGAGATGCTGCTCATCATGAGCTGGTTTCGGCGCCACCCCGAAGCGCTCCGCCGGACCACCAAGATCGAAGAATGGATGTGAGCAGGTCCAAAGGTTTACCGGTGAGCCATTTTCGCGTATGTTGTTCAGGAGCTCATAATGTTCGAGCGTGGCCGATTTTGCGCCTGCCTCGAAGTGCTGCACATATGAAAGCGCCTATGCCTCTCCGTCGGTCCTGCACGGCTCCCCGCAGCGTACGCAACCGGCTCCGTTCCGGCCATGGCTGAGGAATCCGCCCGCGCACCATCCTCCGGGTTAGGACCGCACCTGCCGGAGCTGTCCGAAGCGGAGCGCGCCCTCCAGCTCTTCGTCGGAGGGATCGACGACTACGCGATCCTGCTCCTCGACGCGTCCGGCCGGGTGCGCAGCTGGAACAGCGGCGCCCGGCGGATCAAGGGGTACGAAAGCCAGGAGATCATCGGCCGGCATTTTTCCGCGTTCTATCCCCCCGAGGCGGTGGCCAAGGGCTGGCCCGATTACGAGCTCCAAATGGCCGTCCAGCGGGGCCGCTTCGCCGATGAGGGCTGGCGACTCCGCAAGGACGGCACCCGGTTCTGGGCCAGCGTGGTGATCACGGCACTCCGCCCCAGCGACCGAATGGGAACCGGCTTCCTCAAGATCACCCGGGATCTGAGTGAGCGGCGCGCGGCCGAAGAAGCGCTTCGGCACAGCGAGGAGCGCCACCGGCTCCTGGTCGCCGGCGTACGCGAATACGCGATCTTCATGCTGAGCCCGGAAGGCCTCATCAGCAGCTGGAACTCCGGCGCGGAGCGTATCAAGGGGTACAAGGCGGCCGA
>DASYPZ010000276.1:0-9369 GCA_036006105.1 Gemmatimonadales bacterium
GGATCGACTGCCGGGACTCGTCGCCGTACGTGATCTGCTTCGACATAGTGTTGCCAACGTCCTTAAGTGTGTTCTTGGGACGACTAGGCCAGGATGGCCAGGACCTCGTCTTCGCGGAGGATCAGGACCTCTTCGCCGTCGATCTTGATGTCGGTCCCGGTGTACTTCCCGAAGAGGATCGTGTTGCCCACCTGGACGTCCAGCGGGATCTTGGTGCCGTTGTCGAGGATCTTGCCGTTGCCCACGGCCAGGACCTCGCCCTTCTGGGGCTTCTCCTTGGCCGTATCCGGGATGATGATCCCGCCCTTGGCCGTCTCGGTTTCCTCGATGCGGCGGACCAGCAACCGGTCGTGAAGCGGACGCACTTTTGTCATTGTTCTTCTCCTTCTGGATCAGAGGACTGTCTTGGGAGCCGGGTCGGTACGCATCGAGGTGGCGGCCGCGGCCACGGGCTGGGACTCGAGATCACCGAGGACCTGCCCGATCGACTGAGTCGACAGACTCGCCCGCCGGTTCGCCCAGAGGGCGGCAGTGAACGCGAGGCTCACCACCCAGGTCAAGCCCAGCCAGGGGGATCCGTACACTATGAAGACGAGCCAGACGACCGACAGCGACACGGCCAACGCGGCGAGACCTGTCCAGCGCTTCGACACGAGCCCCTCCTTGGAGGTCGCCCTCCCTCGAAAATTGCTTTGGTGAGGAGGCTGCCCAGGATGGAGCTTGCGTCGACAGCGCTCAGGAAAGCGGAGTACTTGTCGATCATCCTACACGCCTCTCGGCAATAACACAAGGAAAATCTGAACGTTGCCGCACGGCACCCCCCGCGGGCAGTGGTTGCCATGCGCTCTGGGATGTGACATACTGCAGTTCCTTCGCGCTCCATTCGGGAGCCGCGCGGACGGCGGCTTCCCCGGCAAAACCCCCCGTTTCCGACAACAAGCCGGCATCACAGAAAGAACACGACCACCATGCCCTTTTCCCATCTCGGCCTCCACGCAGACCTGCTGCGCGGGGTCCGCGAACTCGGCTTCACGCGCCCGACACCCATCCAGGAGCAGGCCATCCCGCCGGCCCTCGCGGGTCGCGACGTCCTCGCCGGCGCCATGACGGGCAGCGGCAAGACCGCCGCCTTCGTCCTGCCCATCCTCCACCGTCTGTCAGGGAAGCCCAGGGGCACCACGCGCGCGCTGGTGCTCACGCCCACGCGCGAGCTCGCCGCCCAGATCGCGGAGCACCTGGAGGCCCTGGCCGTCCACACCCCGCTGTCCGGCGCCGCCGTCTTCGGCGGCGTGGGCATGGGACCGCAGGAGCACGCGTTCCGGAGGGGTGTCGACGTCCTGATCGCGACCCCCGGCCGCCTGCTCGATCACTTCCGCTTCCCGTACGCCCGCCTCCAGGGCCTGGAGGTGCTGGTCCTGGACGAGGCGGACCGCATGCTGGACATGGGGTTCCTGCCCGACATCCGGCGCGTCCTCCGGCACCTCCCCGCGAAGCATCAGACGCTGTTCTTCTCGGCCACCCTGCCGCCGCCCATCGTCACCCTCGCGCGCCAGATGTGCCATGACCCGGCCACCATCGACATCGAGCGCAAGGCGGCCCCCGCGGTGGGCATCACGCACGCGGCCTATCCCGTGTCCGCCGAGCTCAAGTCGGCCTTGCTCGTGGAGCTGCTGAAGCGGGGCGAGATCCGCAACGTCCTCGCCTTCACCCGCACCAAGCACCGCGCCAACCGCCTGGCCGAGTACCTGCTGCGCCACGGCGTCTCCGCGGGACGGATCCACGGCAACCGGAGCCAGGCGCAGCGCACGCAGGCGCTGGACGCGTTCAAGGCCGGGAAGTTCCCCGTCCTCGTGGCCACCGACATCGCCGCCCGGGGCATCGACATCGACGCGCTGTCCCACGTCGTGAACTTCGACGTCCCCAACTCGCCCGAGGATTACGTCCACCGCGTCGGCCGGACGGCCCGGGCCGAGGCCACGGGCGATGCCTTCCTGTTCGTGGCGCCCGAGGAGGAGAACGAGCTGCGCGGGATCGAGCGGGCGGTGGGAAAGCGGCTCCAGCGGGTTACCGTCCCCGGATTCGACTACAAGGCCCGGGCCGAGCACAAACTCGAAGTGCCGCTGGCCGAGCGCATCGCCGCCATTCGCGCCAAGAAGGCCGAAGATCGGGCCAGGGCCAAGGCCAAGGCGGAGCGGCGGGTTTCGAGCGGCGGGGGTGCCGGCGGCGGTCCGCGCAGGGGCGGACCGGGCGCGGGACCTCGCGGGGGCTCCGGGGGAGGTTCCCGGGGCGGAGGCTATCGGGGGCGGTAGAGTGGACGGACGCGATTAGATTTAGGGGCGGTCTTTTCCCCCTAGCCGGCCATGATCAATGAGTGCGTACAAAATCGAGCAAAAACGCCTGTTGCACCGCGGGCGTGAATTCCATTTCGTGTCGTACGAAGGGCAGCTTGCCAACCCGGCCAAGGAGCTCGCCGCCGTTCCTCCCGGCTGGTACCTGATGCAGAGCGGCAAGCGGATTCCGGTCATGCCCCAGAACCGGGACGTGCCGACCGAGGCGGTGGACAAGAGCCTGATTCAGTGGCTGGACAGCCACGTGTTCGCGTGACCTGATCGGAGAGAGGAGCGTCGATGTCCAAGCGTGAGGATCAGCGTATCGCCAAGCTGGTGAAGAAGAATGCCGCGAAGGCCGCCAATCCCAAGGTCGACCGCGCCGCCCAGTACGATGACACGCTGCGCAAGAAGCCGCCCGAGCAGGATGAGGAGAACAAGCGGTTCTTCAAGGAAATGAAGCGCAGGGAGTTCTAGCCGCGCCGCCCGGCGGCCCGGTCTTCATGCCGCTGCCCGTCCTGACATCACCGGAGCGCCACCTGGTCGCCGCCACTGTGGCGCTGGTGTGCATCGCCTTCCGTTTCATCCGACCCGTCCCCGAGTTTCCGCTGGCGCTGGCTCTGCTTCACGCGCCGGCCCCCGCCCAGGAGGCTCCGGCCCGATGGCACCTCTCGGCGCGCCCCACGGTGACGATCGGGCGGGAGGGAGACCCGCACGCCGAGTTTCTCCGGGTCGGGCGGGTGATCCGACTGCCGGGCGGCGAGATCCTGGTCCCGAACGCGGGCACCAATGAGATCCGGGTGTTCGACCGGAGCGGACGGTACCTCCGCGCCATCGGCAGGAGTGGAGCGGGCCCCGGCGAATTCCGGCTTCCCAGCCTGGTTGCCCGCGCAGGCGATACGCTCTTCGTCGCCGATCCGGTCAACGCCCGAATCAGCGAATTTCTCCCCGATGGTACCCTGGTCAAGACCATTCCCATCGAGGCCAGAGACCTCCCGGCACGACTCAGCGTCGTGGGCCGGTTGGGGGATGGCCGGTGGGCCGTCGTGACCACCAGCCGCCCGAGCCCCTCCGGGCCCCAACGGATATACCGAGACACCCTGCACGTCGGCGTTCTCGCACCGGACGCCTCGGGCGGGGTGCTGTGGGTCGGGCTCTTTCCCGGCTCGACCATCTTCGTCCACAATCCCGCCAATGCGCCGCTGGGAGACGTGGCGGCCCCGGTACCGATCGGCCCCATGTCGCTGAGTGCCGTTTCCGGCGATGAAGTCCTGATTGGGGACACCCGGGTCAATAACATCGGGGCATTCTCGAGCGCCGGAGGCATTCTTCGGCTGATCCCGGTGCCGTTGACAGCCGTTCCTCTCAGCGACGAGACCATTGCGCTGCTGCGACGGAGGGCCTTCGCCGCGAACCCGAGCGATCGGGCCCGAACATACCTGACAGCACTGTACTCCCGGGCGGTGCTGGGTCCGACGCTTCCGGTGTTCCGGTCCATGGTGCCCGCCGCCGACGGCTCTATCTGGGTCGAGCCTTACCCGGCCGATGCCGCCGCCCCGACCGACTGGCTCGTTCTCGATAGCGCGGGACACCAGCGGGCGAGCGTGATGGTGCCGGCAGGCTTCGAGATTACCGAGGTCGGGCCGGACTATGTTGTAGGGATCCATACTGACGTTTCCGGGGTCGAGACCATCAGGCTCTACGGATTGATTCCCAAATAACCCGGCAGCCAACGCGGAGACCGGCCATGCGCTCGCTATGGGATCCCGACGCGACGGACCACATCCTCGCTCGGCTGGACCGTCTGACCCCGGACACCCGCGCGCGCTGGGGTCGCTTCAACTGCTCCGACATGGTGGCGCACCTGAACGAATGGTTTCGCATGGCCCTGGGCGAGATCTCGCCGGCTTCCAAGCAGGTCCCCATTCGGTTCTTCCCGCTGAAGCAGCTCATCATCTATGTGCTGCCGTTCCCCAAGGGTGTGCCGACCGCGCCGGAGCTGATCGCCCGAAGCGGCCGCGCCGTCTGGTCCGATGAAGTACGAAGCTTCCGCGAGCTGCTTGGCCGCGTCGTCGCCTGCTCCGCCGAGACGCGCTGGCCCACCCATCCGGCATTCGGATCGATGACCCGGCGCTCCTGGGGCGTGCTGGGCTACCGCCATCTGTCCCACCATTTCACCCAGTTCGGGGTCTAGACCCTTCGATCTACTAGCCGAGAACCGATTACGGCGGTACATCATCTCTGTTGCCCCCGAAGGTTCGACCGGGATCGCATCGGAGCGCGCCATGACCGCACCCGCACTCCCCCTCGCCCCATACCGGATCCCCGACGGCACCGGGCTCGGACATGCCCACCTCCGGGTGAGCGATCTCGACCGCTCGATCGAGTTCTATTGCGGCGTGCTTGGCTTTACCCTGGTGGGGCGCTATCTCGACAGCGCCGCCTTCGTGTCGGCCGGTGACTATCACCATCACATCGGTCTCAACACCTGGGAGAGCAAAGGCGCCTCGGCTCCGCCGCCCCGGCACACCGGTCTCTACCACCTGGGGATTCGCTACCCGACCCGCTCCGACCTGGCCAACGCCGCGCGCCGGGTCGTCCAGGCCGGGATTCCACTCACGGGCGCGTCCGATCATGGCATCAGCGTGTCGGTGTACCTCACCGATCCCGATGGCATCGGCCTGGAGCTGACCTGGGACCGGCCTTCGGCGGAATGGCCCCGCACCCCACAGGGCATCCCGGAGCTGCAGACTTCCGACCCCTTCGATCTCGACGCCTTTCTGGAGGAAGAAGGCGGCTGAGTCCATGATGGCGGCCCCGGTGTGATATTTCGGGGACTCCGATCCCGGACCCCCGACGCCCGAGGCCCCCGACCGATGGATGCCACCCTTCAGCTGATCGCCCGTAGCATGCACCCGGCCCGTGGCCACGCCTGGCATGGGGGACCGACGCCGGTCGGAGCGGTCCGCGGCGTCCCGGCGGCGCTGGCCCGGTGGCGGCCACGACCCGGGCGCCACACGGTCTGGGAGCTCGCCCTGCATTCGGCCTACTGGATGTACGCGGTCCGTCGCCGAATGCTCGGGACGGTCGTCCCCCCGTTTCCCCGAAAACCCGCCAACTGGCCGGCCATGCCGGTGCCCGCGAATGAAGCCGCCTGGGCTCGCGACCGCGCGCTTCTGTCCGACGAGCACCGCCTTCTGCACGAGGCCATCGAGGAATTCCCGGCCGCGCTCCTGAGGAAGCCCTCGGGACGGAAGCACTGGACCTGGGGCGATCTCCTGATCGGCATCGCACTGCACGACGCCTATCACGCGGGACAGATCCAGCTCATCAAGCGGTTGTGGGGCAGTCGGTGACCGCACCCGCCCTCGCCGCGCCCCGGCGCGCGATCATCTCGCCGCTGATCGATGGTCTCTGCGCCGGCGGGCTCTCCCTCCTGGTCCTGGTCCCGCTGCTGATCAGCGGCCGGGGCGAGCTGTTGCTGATCAGTGTGGGGGTGCAGGCGTGGCTGACCGCGCTGGTCAACATGCCCCACTTCCTCGCGTCGTACCGGATGGTGTACCGGACCCGAGACACCATCCGGGCCCATCCCTGGGCGGCGATCTACGTGCCCGCCGCGCTGCTGGTCTTCTGCGTCTTCGCGGTGGTGGCCAGCCGGCGCACCGATTTTTTCATCTCGATGCTGCTGACGGGACAGAGCGCGTACCTGGCCTGGCACTACACCGGCCAGGCCTGGGGCATGACGGCGACCTACACCTATCTCGGCGGCACCTCGTTCAACCCGGTGGAGCGCAGGCTGATTCGAGGCGGGCTCTACATCCTGCTGGTGTGGCACGTCACCTGGTTCTTTCACCTGGCGTATGATCAGCAGATCGATCTGACACCGCTCTACAACATCGTGACGCTCGCCATGGCCCTGGCGCTGGTGATGGGGCTGGTGGGGTTCGGACTCAACCGGGTCCGGACCGGACGGTTTGCCGGCGTGCGCGCCCTGATTCCGTGGCTGGCCATCTTCGTGTGGTACGCCGCGATGGCGCGCTGGGGGCTGCCCGCCCTGTTCGTGGTGCAGATGGCCCACGCCCTCCAGTATCTCATCTTCCCGATGCGGGTCGAGGCCAACCGGACCGCCCGCGGCGAGTACGGCGGCCGGGTGCTGCGTCACATGGTGCTCTACCTGATCGTCCTGATGGCGGCGTCGGTTCTGGCCGCCGTGGTGTTTCCGCTCGGCGCCATGGCGGTGGTGACCAGCTGGCTGGGATCCCGGCCCGGAGAGGTGGTGGGATTCGCATTTCTGGCATTCCTCAACATCCATCACTACTTCACCGACGGGGTCATGTGGAAGCTGCGCAACCCCGCGGTGCGTCAGGACTTATTCGGACATCTCGCGAAGGCCGAGCCGGCGCCGGTGCCGGCCGGCGCGGGGACGAGTCCCGCTTCCCGCCGCCGCCCCAAACGCCGGACCAGATAGCGATCGGGCTTCGGCCGGCCGGACCGAGGTATCTTGAAGTGTGATGTATGAGCCGCGCAGTCGTCCCCTGCTTCCCTGGCGCCAGTTTCTGCGGCGGCTCGGTCAGCACGGAGCCATCGCCCTGGCGCTGATTGCGGGTTCCCTGGCGGTCGGGACATGGGGTTATCACGTCCTGGGCGAGCAGGGATGGCTGGACGCGTTTCTCAACGCGGCGATGCTGCTGGGCGGGATGGGCCAGGTGGCCAACGTGACCACCACCGCCGGCAGACTGTTCGCGGCGTTCTTCGCCCTGTACTCCGGACTGTTGCTGATTGCGGTGACCACCATCATGCTGGCGCCGGTGCTGCACCGGATCCTGCACCGGCTCCACGCCGAAGAGCCTGAAGCCGAGGAGAGCCCCGAAGGCTGATTCGATGCGCCGCTTATCGCTCCTCCTGCCGTTGCTGGTTGCCGGATGTGGCTCGCCCACGGCCTCGACCCCGCAACCCTCGCTCGAATTCACGAGCAGCATCCTGATCGGGATTCCGACGCTGCCCGCGGCCGCGGTCGGAAGCGAAGGGATGATCGAGGTGACCGGGGTGATTCATACCGACGGCACCGGATTCAGTTTGTCGGGCGCGGTCACGCTCACGTCCCAGCACACGCTGACGCTCGAAATCGAAGCCCAGGACAACGCACCCGGCGAGCCGATTCCGTCGCAGAATTACTACCGGGCCCGGCTCCGGATGCTCGAGCCGGGCGACTACGATTTGTCGGTCATCTACGACGTGCATTCTCCGCCACCGGGGCTGCGCCAGCGGGTGTTTCACGAAACCGTGCACGTGTTTTGACGGGGCCGATGTCGTTCCGACCCTCCCGCAGGTGATCGACTCCTCGCCGGCGCCCGTCGGCTGAAAGGATCCGGATGACCGAAGACCAGGCCTACAAGCAGCGCAGCGCCGAGCTGCTGCTCAGCCTGTATGAGTCTCGTCGCGAGCCGGCAATGCGGGCCGCCCGCGACTGGTGGGTGCTGAAGTTTCACCCCGCGAGCGCCAAGGATGTGCTCCGGATCTGGGTGAGCTCCGAGAGTGCGCCGTACCGCATGGTCACGACCTACTGGGAAATGGCCGCGTCTTTCGTGACGATGGGCGCCATCGACGCCGACATGTTTCACGCCGCCAACACGGAGCACCTGGCGGTCTACTCGAAGCTCAAACCCTATCTCGGCGAAGTCCGCACCCTGGCCAGCTATCCGGGGTATCTCGGGAATCTCGAGACGCTGGTCACGTCCCTGCCCGATGCCGACGTGCGGCTCGCCCCCATCGAGCGGTATCTCGCCCGCAGAGCCGCGGAGGCCGGCGTCAAGTGAGCGGTGCGGCCGCGACCGGATTCGCGGATCATTTCTCCCGCGATTCCGCGTCCTACGCCGCCTTCCGTCCCCGCTATCCGGCCGCCCTGTTCGAATGGCTGGCCACCCTTCCCGCCACGCGCCGAATCGTCTGGGATGCCGCGACCGGCTCGGGTCAGGCGGCCACGATGCTGGTGCCCCATTTCGAGCGGGTCCTCGCCTCCGACGCCAGCCCGGCCCAGCTGCGGGCCCGCTCCCGTGTTCCGGGTGTGCACTACTTCGCGGATCGGAGTGACGCCGCGGCCCTGGCCACCGGCCGGGTCGACCTGGTGACGGTGGCCCAGGCCTACCACTGGTTCGATCACCCGCGATTTCACGCCGAGGTGGATCGGGTGCTGGTGCCCGGCGGAGCGTTCGCGGCATGGTGCTACGGCTCACTCGTCGTCGGGCCCGACATCGAGGAGGCCTTCGCCCGCTTCTACGATGGAACCGTGGGGGCGTACTGGCCCCCGGAACGGATCCACGTCGAGCGGGGCTACCGCCATTTCCCGATTCCGATCGCAGAAGTTGCGGCCCCGCCGATGCGCATCGTCACGGCACTCTCCCTGGCGCAGCTGCTGGGCTATGTGCGCACCTGGTCGGCGGTGGGCCGCTACATGAAGGCCAATGGTCACGATCCGGTGCCCACCTTCGGCGAGGAGCTCCGCGCGCTCTGGGGCGACCCTGCCCGGCCGAAAGAAATGTTCTGGCCGATATCGGTACGGGCGGGACGCTGGCTGGGATCGGGAGCTTCCGAGGCATGACCCCGGTCCGCATCGGTCTGATCGGAGACCGAAACCCCGATGTCACCGCCCACCGCGCCATCCCGCAGGCCCTCGAGCTCGCCGGCGCCGCCCTCGGGGCCGAGGTGGCCGTTACCTGGTTCGGTACCGATGCGATCGAGGGGCGGGTTTCCGAATCACTGGGCCACTGCGACGGTATCTGGTGCGTTCCGGCGAGTCCCTATCGCAGCGAGGCGGGAGCCCTGTCCGCGATCCGCTATGCCCGGGAGACCGGGCGGCCGTTCCTGGGAACCTGCGGGGGCTTTCAACACGCGCTGCTGGAATACGCGCGCAACGTTCTGGGGATTGCCACCGCCGGCCACGCGGAAACCGATCCGGGCGCGGCGGAGCTGGTCATTACCCCGCTGGCCTGCGAGCTGGTGGAGCAGCGCGGTACCGTGATCCTCGAGCCTGGCTCACGACTCC
>DASYPZ010000277.1:0-6068 GCA_036006105.1 Gemmatimonadales bacterium
CGTCTCCCCTCGAGCACAAAGGGCGGGAAGAAGGGCGGCAAGGCGCAGCTGGCGCACAGCGCGTCGAGCAGACCGACCTCCTCGCCGCCGGCGCCGAAGACCAGCTCTGCTCCGCTATCGACATCGGTGGCCGTGATGGTCAGAGGCGCCTCGAGCTCGGCAAACGCCGCGACGGGAAGCAGCCGTTCCAGGGTGCGGCGCAGCGCGTCGGGTTTGAGCAGCGCGCGGGCCCAGAGCCCTTTGATGAGCGCGGTGCGGTCCACGGCGAAGGCATCCTGCGGCCGGACCGCGAGGAGCCGTTCGGCCAGCACATCGGGCTGGAGTCCCGCGGCGAGGCCGGTCGCGATCACCGCCCCCATGGAGGTGCCGACGTAGCGAGTCGGGCGTAACCCGGCGGCCGTGAGCGCTCGCACTACGCCGAGGTGGGCCGCGGTCTTGGCCCCGCCGCCCGAAAGCACCAGCGTGATGTCGTGGGGAGGGACAGGGCTCACTCGCGCTTTCGTGCTTCGTGACGCACCCGGGCCGCGTCGAACCGGGTCCGTTCCTCCTCGGACTCCGGAATGAGCCGGGGAACCCGCCTGGGCCGCCGATTTGAGTCGACCGCGACGAACACCACGTGCGCGGTATGGGTGTGCTGCATCTCCCCGGTGCTCACCGTCTCCGAATACACGTTGACCGTGATGTCCATCGAGCTGTTCCCCACGAAATCGACTGTCGAGCGGCAGGTGACCAGCGCCCCGATCGGAATCGGCTGCCGAAAATCCAGCCGGTCGATCGACTTGGTGACCGCGGGACCGCCGGCGTGCCGGATGGCAGCCACGGCGGCGCACTGATCCACCAGCGCCGCGAGGTGGCCGCCGAAGAGGTCACCCATCACGTTCTGCATGTGCGGCATGGCGAAGGTCGAGATCTCACCCTTCGAGTACGACATGGGACGGCTCTCTGGCACCATGCGATCGATTCCTTTGCCGGCAAGGTGTGGGTGAACCCCTCGCCTAGAAGTCCACCGGCCTCAGGTAGAACTCATTGATGGCCGTCTGGGTGAGGACGGCCACGGTGGGGAGTTTCCGCTTCCAGTGGGTAGAATCGAGCCGCCGGCGCACCAGCTCCACCTCTGCGGACGTGAATCCGAGCGCCTCGATCCCGGAGGCATCATATCCGTTGAGCAGCCAGTGGAGAATCGCATCGGCCTTGGCGTAGGTAATTCCGAAGTCACCCTCATCGGTCTGGCCCGATACCAGATCCGCGGTCGGGGGCTTGGCCAGAATCGAATCGGGCACGCCGAGATGCCGCGCCAGCGCGATGACCTGGGTCTTGAACAGATCGCCGATCGGATTGACCGGAGGCGTGTCGTCTCCGTGCCAGGTGAAATAGCCGAACAATCGCTCGGTCTTGTTGCCGGTGCCCAGCGGAAGCGCGCCCAGTGCCGCGGAGCGGTCAAACAGGGTCACCATGCGGAGCCGCGCGAGGATATTGCCCAGCCTCGCGGGGTCCGGGCGGCTGGGCAGGGCGCCGCTCAGCCCGTCGGCCCCGGCACTGATATCGATCGTTTCCACCGCGAGGCCCAGCCGGTCCACGACCTCCGCCGCGTGCGCGAGCGACTCCGGGCTGGAGTGCCGGTACGGCATCCGTATCGCCGTCACATTCTCGGGGCCCAGCGCCTCCGCCGCGAGAAAGGCGACCACCGCGCTGTCGAGTCCGCCCGAGAGCGCCACCAGCCCCTTCGTGAAGCCCCGGCGACGGGTCACCTCGTCGCGAAGAAACTCGATCAGCCAGCGTCGGGTCAGCTCGGGATCGATCGCGAGCGGGTCGCCGGCAGAGCCCAGCCGTGCCGACTCCGGTGCGAGGACCACCGGCCGAGGCAGCGGCGCCCGCGCGACCCGCGACCGGTCGGCACCGTCGAACGTCCCGGTGCGTCGGTGTACCAGGTCGTCCAGCAGCCGGGGCAGCCGGGCCCGGAGATCCGAGAGCAAGGGCGACTCGGCCCGCACCCTGGGGATCTCGTCGAGATCGATGGTGACCCGGAGCACATCCTCCTCGAATACCGGCGCCCGGGCGAGCACCCGGCCGGTCGGGCCCACGATCAGTGACCCGCCGGGGAAACCCTTTCCCCCCTCGAAACCGATCAGCTGCGCCAGCACGACGTACATACCGTGTTCCGCCGCGATGCCCTGCGCGGTTCGCTCCCAGCGCAGCAGGCTTCCCGGGCGCGCCTCGGCCCCATCACCCGACTCCGGAGTGAGGCCTCGCGCGGGGCTCGCGCTCACGACCAGCAGGATCTGGGCTCCATCCAGCGCGGCGATGGTCGGCACCAGCGAATGCCAGGCGTCCTCGCATACGATGACCGCACCACGGCCCCAGCCGGCATCGAACGCGGCGACCGACTCTCCGGGCTCGACGAAACGCTCTTCGTCGAACACCCCGTAGGTCGGCAGGAAGATCTTCCGGTGCACATGCCGGATCCCGGCATCGGCACCACCCAAAGTGGCAACCAGGGCCGAGGCGTGGAGCCGGGTCCGCCACAGCTCGTAGAAACCGATGACGATGTCCAATGGAGGCGCACCGGCCAGCTCGTGCTGCCGGCTCAGATCATCGAACAGCTCCTCGGCGGTTCGCGCCAGCTCGCGGACTCCGCCCTCGAGGAAGTACCCGGTCAACGCGGCTTCCGGCAGGACCAGAAGTTCGGGCGGTTCGGGGTCGGCGCCCAGGGTGCGGAACAGCTCGCCGACCCGCGTCAGGTTCTCGACGTAGGCCCCTTTCCGGGGCTTGAGCTGGGCTATGGCCAGGCGGAGCATGAGACAAAAGTAAGCGCCTCCTCTTACATTCCCGCCATGGCATTGCCGCCCAATTACGCCGAGCCGCTCCCCGGCTTTCTGACCTCAGGCCAGCCGTCGCCCGAACAGTTCCGGGCCTTGAGCGCGGGGGGAGTGAAGACCGTGATCGACATCCGGGATCCCATGGAGCCGCGGGGGTTCGACGAACCCGCGCTGGTACGCGAGCTCGGCATGACCTATCTCAATATCAGCGTTCGTCAGGGGGCCCTGGACGACGCGGTGATGGATGCGACACTCGCGGCCATCAGGCAGCACGACGGCCAGCCGCTCCTGCTCCACTGCGCCAGCGCCAATCGCGTGGGCGGTGTGCTCATTCCCTACTTCATGATCGACAAGGGCATGAATGAGGAAGACGCCGTCGCCACCGCCATGAAGGTGGGGCTGCGCGGCGCGGACCTGCTGGAATGGGGCCTGGAGTACACCCAACGCAAAACGGGCGGCTGAAGCCGCCCGTTCCGCACTACCCCACCATCAACGCCGGCCGGCTACGGCCGCCGGCCCCGGGACCCGCCTCCGCCGCCGCCATGTCCGCCGCTGCTATGTGACGGCTCGGAACGGTGGGACGGCTCCGAACGGTGCGACGGCTCGGAGCGTGGCGGAGGCGCGGACCGGCCGCCACCATCACCCCCGCGCGACACACTCGACGGCTCCCGGCGGCCCCGATCGTTCGACTGGCTGTCGCCGCCGCGACCGCCCGGGTAGTCCACCCCATCGGGGCGGGCCCGGCGCGCGGGCGGGGCGAAATCCCCACCCCGATCACCGTCGCGGGACACTCCGGCGGGCGCCCGACTGCCGAAGCCGCCGGCCGGACGGGCGCGAGTACGCCAGTCTATTTCAGGTGCCCGCGTGTCGTTGCGACCGCCGGAGTACACGGTGCGAGATCCGATGAGCGGCGTACGCGGGAGAACGCTGTAGCCGCGAGGCCGGCCCACCACTACCGGTCCTCGGCCATACCCGCCCGGCCGGTACGGGTGATACCCGCTGTAGCCACCATAGGGGAATCCGTACGGGTAGCCGTACCCATAGCCATAGCCGTACCCATAGCTGTAGGGCGAATAGCCGAAGTACAGACTGGTACCGAACGACCAGCCGCCGTCATAGGGCCAGCGATGACAGCCGCTGTAGCGCCAGCTCCAGTTGTTGCAGTAGAGGTAATCGTCGTAGACGTAGATGGGACGTCCCGGATAATACGAATCGTAGTTGGAGCTGCGGCTCGACTCGCCGTAGACCCGGTAGCCCATGACGTCGTAGTCGAACCCCTCGGGCCCCGCGATGCTCTGCACCAGCTTGGAAAGATCTTCCTCCGGATTGGTCGACCCCGGGTCGATCTCGAGTCGGGAATAATCCCAGCGACCCCGTTGTACGACGTCATCGAATCGCCACGGCTCCTGCGATACCGCACTGAAGACGAGGCCGGTACCGTCTCCGGAGGCGCGGAAGGCGCCGTCCGATTCGGTGTCCCGGACCTCGTACCGGCGACCGGCCTGGACCCGCGCATCATCCCGGGGATCGAGCGGGAAGAGCACCCGGACCCGACCGTCGGCGTCGTAATTGAGCACCAGGAGGTAGCCGTCGACCTGGGCATCGACCTGCAAACGCACCCGGTCTCCGGGGCGAAAGCGACGATCGTTGTTCATCCAGAGGCGAACCGGGGGGTTATCGGCGGAGGGCGTCACGGCCAGAGTGTCGGGCGGCGATCCGAAGCCGATGACGGATACCAAGGCGAGAAGAGTCAGCATGAGAACCTCCCAGACGACCTGTTGCCCACGACGACGTTCGATTCAGTTGGACACTTTGTAAACGGAGCCGGCAATATCCAGATCCGTGCCATTGTCATTAACCAGCTCAAACCATTGTAGAACAATGACTTGGCATTTCCTGACTCATCCGATCGGTGTCCGCGCGAAAGGACACCTCGACCCTCTGGTTCTCACCCGTTGGATTTATGGCCTCCGATGCCAGTACATCCGCATCTCGGAAATCCTGATCCCGTCGGTTTCGCAGAACATGGCGCCGCGTGCCTCGACCCAATCTCCGGTCCGCCGGCGGCGAAACACCGATTTGAACTCGGTGGAGAACCAGGGCCCCACCAGAAAAATCTCTCCGGTAGACACGCTGATCTCGGATTGGTGATAAGGGACGTCGCTCCAGTATTTCCTGATCGCCTCGGAGCCGATGAGCGGGTCGACGAAGGGCGTTTCGAGGAAGACGGCGTCGGTGTTGAAGACCGTGATGATGAGATCGATCTGGCCCTTGGACCAGCCCATGGCGAACGTGTCCACGAGCTCGCGGGCCTTCTCGCGCGAGAGTATTGGGGGGGCGGCGGAAGTCATGGCTTCAAAATACACAGTTGTCCGTCAAGCCACCCGACTTTCGGGGTCACTGGGGTGGTGCGATTCGCACCTTTGCGGGTGGGGGCAAGGTCGCAAAGGGTGGGTGTCGAAACCGGGCCAGGCGCCCTGCCGTCATATGCTCTGTAACAAACTGTGTAACAAAACGGTCATTGCGCGTTAAACATGGCGAGGCCCGATTACGTAGAAGCAATGTCCACGCAGAACCTTGCCCGTGAAGGGGATGAGGTCCCATTCGCGCACAAGCATACTGGGTCACTAGATTAACCTTTACGCATGTATGGTCGTCGAATTGATTAACGGCATCCTGGCAACAACTATCCAAAGGGAGAGCTCAATGCGACGGAAATTGATGGGCCTGGCCGTGACGGCGCTCCTCATCTCGGCTTCCGCCCGTCCCGCGGCCGCTCAGGCGCGGGGGTATTTCGGTTTTGGTGGTGGTTTGAGTCTACCGATCGGAGATTTCAAGGACGGGGCAAAGCTTGGATGGCTCGGTCAGGCGTTCGGCGGCGTGACCACCGGCAGCGGAATGTGGGGCGGCAGGATCGACGGCATGTACGCCCGCAATTCCCTGAAGGGCCTGTCTTCGGGCGTAACCGGTCACGAGGAGCTGTTCGGCGCCAATGCCGACGTGGTGATCACCCCGGGGAAGAGCGGAGCCAAGGCGCGCCCCTACTTCCTGGCCGGCATCGGCTTCTACAACGGCAAGGCCAAGATCAGCAGCGTCAGCACCTCCGCAAGCCAGACCAAATTCGCGTTCAACGGCGGTGCGGGAATCAACATTCACACCAGCAAGCAGATGGGCGTGTACATCGAAGCCCGTTTCGTGAGCGTGCAGACCGATCCCGACAAGCTCAACTTCATTCCGATTTCGGTCGGCTTG
>DASYPZ010000278.1:0-1617 GCA_036006105.1 Gemmatimonadales bacterium
AATCGGCCCTCCGGTGCCGGGCTGGCTCACGGGGTGCGCTCCGGCATTCTGGAATCGGGTGCCCGGGTCATCGACGTCGGTGAGCTGCCCACACCCGCCCTCTACTTTGCGGTGCATCACCTCGGCGCCGACGGCGGCCTCCAGGTCACCGGAAGCCACAATCCTCCCGAATTCAACGGTTTCAAGATGGTCCTCGCCGGGGACTCGGTTCACGGCGAAGCCATTCTGGCGCTCTACGAGTCGATCGTGAAAGAGGAGTGGCGATCCGGCTCCGGCCGGGAGAGCGCCGACGCCTCGGTGCTCGGAGCCTATCGAGAGGCCATCGTCGCGCGACACCGTCTGGCCCGTCCGGTCCGGGTGGTGGTCGACTGCGGCAACGGCGTATCGAGTCTCATCGCCATCAGCACCCTCCAGGCGATGGGCGCCGAAGTCACCCCGCTCTTCGCCGAATCGGACGGCACCTTTCCGAATCACCATCCGGACCCGACCGTCCCGGCCAATCTCGTCGATCTCCAGCGCATGGTGCGGAACACCGGGGCGGAGCTGGGCATTGCCTTCGATGGCGACGGGGACCGGATCGGCGCGGTGGATGAGACCGGTGCCATTGTCTTCGGTGACTTGCTGCTGGTGATCTTCGGACGGGACGCGGTCCGGCGTTTCGGTCCCGGCATTCCGGTGATCTTCGACGTCAAATGCTCGGAACTGCTGCCCGCCGCGCTGACCGGGGCCGGGGCGCGACCGGAAATGTGGAAGACCGGCCACTCGCTCATCAAGGCCCGCATGAAGGAAACCGGCGCCCCCCTCGCCGGAGAAATGAGCGGGCACCTCTTTTTCGGCGGTGACTGGTTCGGTTTCGACGACGCGCTGTTCGCGGCGGCCCGGCTGCTCGAGATCGTCGGTGCCGGCCCGCCGGGCATGAGCCGGCTGCTGGCCGATCTTCCCCGGACCTATGCCACGCCGGAAATCCGGGCCGATTGCCCGGACGCAACGAAATTCGGGATCGTCGAACGCGCCGCGGAGTATTTCCGTTCCCGCTATCCGATCAATACCATCGACGGGGTGCGGATTACCTTTTCCGACGGTTGGGGCCTGGTCCGCGCCTCGAACACCCAGCCCATTCTGGTTCTGCGCTTCGAAGCCACGAGTCCGGATGCTCTCGAGCGCTATCGCGCCGAGGTCACCGGCTGGCTCGCCGCCCAGGGCGTCAGCGTCTGACCCATGAGCGGCCGGGCACGCCGCATCGCGGTGATTCTCGTGGCGGCGGCCCTGGTCCTCTCCGCCGGACGCTGGCTCTCGGTCTTCCTCACCGAGCGTCTCTGGGAGTCCTCCGTATCCGAGGCCGTCGCGGTCGCCGGCGCGCGGCGGGCGCTGCTGTCGCTCACCCTCGAGCTGGTCGTTCTCTTCCTCTCTTCGCTGTGGCTGGTCGGCAATCTCGCGCTCGCGGCGCGGGTGGCGCTGCCCGACCACGCTCCGCCGGAACAGCCCCAGGCACGGGTGTGGCCGGCGCGGCTGCCGCGGTGGACCCTCGCCCTCACCGGAGTGATCCTCGGCATCACGCTGGGATCCGGCGCCGGACGCTGGCTCGACGATCTGCTGCTCACCTTCGACGGCGTCCGG
>DASYPZ010000279.1:0-4459 GCA_036006105.1 Gemmatimonadales bacterium
CATACCAATTCGTCCAACAACACCATCTTCGCCGACGCCGACGGAGACATTGCCTACTTCCACGCCAACTTCGTCCCCAGGCGCGATCCCCGGTTCGACTGGACCAAGCCGGTGGACGGGAGCGACCCGGCGACCGAGTGGAAGGGCATTCACTCGATCGACGAGAGCCCCAACCTGCTCAATCCGCCGAACGGCTGGCTCTACAACACCAACAACTGGCCCTACTCGGCCGCGGGACCGAACAGCCCGAAGAAGGCCGACTATCCATCCTACATGGAGCGGGGGGTCGAGAATCCCCGGGGCATCCATGCGATGAAGGTGCTGCAGGACAAGAAGGATTTCACGCTCGCCTCGCTCCGGGATGCGGCGTTCGACAGCTACCTCCCGGCGTTCGCGGACCTGATCCCTACCCTGGTGGCGGCGTGGGACCAGGCGCCGGCCGGCGCGCTCAAGGCCAAGGTGGCCGATCAGATCGCGCTGCTCCGGCACTGGGACTATCGGTGGTCGGCCGCGTCGGTCGAAACCTCCCTGGCGGTGTTCTGGGGCGAGGAGATGTGGCGCCGGGTGCGGAAGGACGCCGAAGCCGAAGAGATGTCGGTCTATGAGTTCGTCGGGAAGAAGACGCCCGCCGGCCAGAAGCTCGAGGCCCTGGCCGCCGTCTCGGACAAGCTGACCGCCGACTTCGGCACCTGGAAAACCCCCTGGGGTGACATCAATCGGTTCCAGCGGCTCACCGACGACATCGTGCACCCGTTCAGCGATTCCGGTCCCAGCATCCCGGTGCCGTTCACCTCGTCGCAGTGGGGCTCGCTGGCGTCGTTCGGGGCGCGGCCCTACAAGGGCTCCAAGAAGATCTATGGCACCGGCGGCAACAGTTTCGTCGCGATGATCGAATTCGGCGACAGCGTGCACGCGCGCGCGGTGACCGCCGGCGGGGAAAGCGGGAATCCGGCCTCGCCGCATTTCAACGATCAGGCAGTGCGCTACGCCACCGGCAATCTCCGCGACGTGTACTTCTATCGTCCCCAGCTCAAGGGACACACCGAGCGCGAGTACCACCCGGGAGGCTGAGGCCCGAGGGTGTTCACCGGAGGAATGGATATGCGCGTGTTGCTGTTTGCGGGCCTTGCCCTGTCCGGCGCGACGACCATCGCGGCCCAGAATCCGTCGGCCCCGTCGGAACCGGCGAAGATGACGCTCTACCCGTCGAGCGAGATCCAGTGGAAGGACGGTCCGGCTTCTCTCCCCAAGGGCGCCAAGATGGCCATCCTGGAGGGAGACCCCACGCAGCCGGGCGTCTTTACCATGCGGATCAAATTTCCGGCCGGGTTCCGGGTGTCCCCGCACTATCACTCGCAGATCGAACATGCCACGGTCATTTCCGGTACCCTGCACCTGGGCATGGGAACCACCTTCGACAAGGACGGCACCCGGGTGCTGCGCGCCGGGGACTTCGGTTTCTGGGTGCCCGGCACCCCACACTACGCCTGGTTCGAAGGTGAGACGGTCCTCCAGCTGCACGGTCAGGGACCGTGGACCGTTACCTATGTGAATCCGGCGGACGACCCGCGCAAACCCGCCCCCTAGAGGGGAGAGGGGACGCGAGCGGCGTCACCGGCCCGCTCCGGCCCCCAGTAGTGCCGCACCGCGTGGATGATGACCGGCAGCCCCCGGCATACGCAGAAGACGACGGCCATCCACGCCGTTACCCGCAGTCCGACCATCAGCGAGGGGACCACGCGTGCGGGGGCCGACTCCGCCGACAGACCGCCGAGCGCCTGGGCCAGGGCCAACCCGCAGAAGGTTGTCGTCTTGGCGATCGAATAGCCCACCCGCATGAAGGTCGACCCCACCAGGAACCGGCCCAGCCCGGTCCGATGCTGGGCGAAGGGCGCGGTGCCCTGGCGGACGCCGATGCTTCGGAAGGCGTCGGTGAGTGTGGTCCGCGCGATCACGATCAGGGGGATCGCCAGCGGAATCAGTCGCAAATCGGCGAAACAGAGCCAGAGCACCAGTTCGTAGGTGCGATCCGCGGCGATGTCGAGCACGCTCCCGAAGAGGCTGGTCTTCCCGGTCCGCCGCGCCACCATCCCGTCCACCGTATCGAGCATCAGTCCGAAGAACAGCAGTCCAACCCCGACGAGCCGGATCGGGACGGTTCCCCGGTAGAGAATCAGGATGTTGAGCAGAAGCAAAGGGAAGCGCGAGAGGGTGATCCAGTTGGCCAGCACGGTACACCTCGGATGGGGGCTGGATACAAGAACGCCGCCGCCCGTGACCCCGCCGTGACCCCATCCCCGGGCCCCCCGATTGAACCTTCCGTGACCCTCGAACGTCCCTAGTACGAACCGACCGAGCCTTCCGGCATGGAGCGGGAATGGGAGAGCAGACTCCAGGATCAGCGGATGCGCTGCAGCTGCACCTGGTGGTGCTTCGGTGCCAGGCGGGCGACGAGCAGGCGTTCGCCCAGTTGTTCGAGCGCTTCGGCGGGCGCACCCTGGCCTACCTGGGAGGCCTGGTGGGCGGGGACGCCGCCGACGTTCAGCAGGAGGTCTGGCTCGCGGTGTATCGCGGGCTCCGCGGGCTCAGCAACCCTCGCGCCTTCCGGACCTGGCTCTTCCAGACCACCCGGCACCGGGCCATCGACTTTCTCCGCAAACGGAAGCGGGAGCTGGAGCTGATCGCGGGAGCCGCGGCCGAGAGCGCGGCAGCCCAGGGGGCATGGGACGAGCCCGATGAGACAGCGGAGGCGCCGATCCTGCCCGAGATCATGGCGATGCTCGCCCCGGCCCATCGAGAAGTGCTGCTGCTCCGCTTTCAGGACGGCATGAGCTACGCGGAGATCGCACTGGTGGTCGGATGCTCGATAGGAACGGTCAGATCCCGGCTGCACCATGCGAAACGACGGGCCCAGGAGCTGGTCACGCCGCGCCGCGGATGACACGAGACAGACACACACGACGACACCACTCACGTGAGGACAGGACCATGGCCGCATCTCCGAACGCATCGAACGAGGCTTGGGCAATGATCGAGCAGGAAAAACGCCGGGACCGCTTCATTCGCCGGGTGAGCGTCACGGCGTGGACCGTGACATTCCTCATCCTGCTGGTCTTTACGGCCATGATCGGCTCGAGCGTCCTGCACATGGCCAAGGCGGCGCGAGTCGGCGCGGTTTCCTGGTCATCCGTGGTCGGGGCGGCGATGCCGCTGATCATCGTGCTCGGACTCCTGAGTCTCCTGGTGGCCACGCTCAGCACCATCGGGATCTTCCTCCGACTCCGCACCGCCAGCCTCACCGAAATCCAGCTCCGGCTCGGCGCGCTGGAGGACATGCTCTCGGCCCGGCCGGACACGAAAAACGCCTAGCACGGGATGCGGCGCCGGTAACCCGCGCTCCGGGCCGGTCGGCGCGCTGGCTGCTGGCATGCCGGAGGTCTACATTAGGCCGGGATGACAACGATCCTGGTGCTCGGTGGAACCGGACCGACCGGACAGCTGCTGGTTCACGCCGCGCTCGCGGGAGGGCACACGGTTACCGTCGTGGCAAGGCGACCCGAGCGCCTTGTCGTCGAGCATCCCCGGCTCCGAAAAGTTGCCTGCGACGTGACCGCGGATGTGAGCTCCCTTGGACAAGCCGTTGCCGGGCAGAACCTCGTCATCTGCACGCTCGGTCATGGCCTGGGCCTGCGCGGGGCGCATCTCATCGAGCGATCCATGGCCAACCTGGTCCCGGTGCTCGAGGCACAGGGTCCCCGGAGAATCGTGCTGATGTCCGCGTTCGGGGTCGGCGCCTCCTTCGCGACGGCGCCTCTCCTCCTCCGGGTCGTCTTTGCCACGCTCCTGTCCAGTATCTACGCGGACAAGGCCCGTGGGGAGAACATTCTGCGTCGAAGCAGTCTCGACTGGACCATCCTGCAGCCGGTGCAGCTCACCAATGCCAGGGCGACCGGCCGGTATGAGATCGGGGATTCCTTGCCGCAGGGCGGGCTTCCCAGGATTGCGCGAGCGGACGTGGCCGCGGCCCTGCTGGGCAGCGCGCTCGACCCCGCCACGATTCGGCGGACTCTGGTGGTTTACTCGTGACCGGTCGCTTCGCCGCCGCCGGGCTGGCGCTTCGCAGCCTCCTCTGGACCATCCTGCTGCCCGGCGTCCAGGCCGGGTATCTGCCCTGGCGTTTCTTCGGGCTCCGGGAGGCGCGTCCTGCGCTGAGCAATCCGGCCGATCTGCTCGGACTGCTGGCCATGACCGCCGGGGCGCTGCTGCTGGGCGCCTGTATCCTGGAATTCGCCCGCTCCGGTCGGGGAACGCTGTCCCCAGCCGATCCCCCCAAGCAGCTCGTGGTCCAGGGACTCTATCGCTTCGTTCGCAATCCGATGTACCTGGCTGTGATCACGATCCTGATCGGGGAGTGTCTGGTGGTTCGGGGACGTCCGATGCTGGAGTTCACCGCCGTCTG
>DASYPZ010000280.1:0-4532 GCA_036006105.1 Gemmatimonadales bacterium
GGCGCCAGGTCCGCTGCACGGGATTCCGGTGGCGATCAAGGACAATATCGTCACGACCGAGCAGCCCACCACCTGCGGCTCCCGGATGCTCGCGGGTTATGTGTCTCCCTTCAACGCCACTGTGACCGACCGGCTCCGCGGCGCCGGGGCGCTGATCGCCTGCAAGACCAATCTCGACGAATTCGCCATGGGCTCGTCCACCGAGCACTCGGCCTACGGCCGGGTCCACCATCCGCTGGATCCCGACCGGGTGCCCGGGGGCTCGTCGGGCGGCTCGGCCGCGCTGGTGGCGGCCGGCGTGGTCCCCGCGGCCCTGGGCTCGGAAACCGGCGGCTCGGTGCGCCAGCCCGCCAGCTTCTGCGGCGTCGTCGGCGTGAAGCCCACCTACGGGCGGGTGAGCCGCTACGGCCTCGTCGCCTTCGGCTCCTCGCTGGATTGCGTGTCGGTGTTCGGTCGCACTGTGTCCGACGCCCAGCGGGTGCTGGCGTCCATTGCCGGGCTCGACCCGCTCGATGCCACCACCGTGGACCAGCCTCCCCTCGAGACGCTGCCGGGTCCGGCATCGTTGACCGGAAGGACCATCGGGCTGCCGCGCGAGTATTTCCCCCCGGATCTGCACCCCGGCGTGAAGGCCGGCTGCGACGCCGCCATCGCGCGCATGAAAGAGCTGGGGGCCAGGATCGTGGAGGTCTCGCTCCCGCACGCCCGATTCGCCGTGCCGACCTACTACATCCTCGCGCCCGCCGAGGCCGCCGCCAACCTGGCCCGCTTCGACGGGGCGCGGTATGGGGCGCGGGTGACGGTGGAGGGGGACATCCGCGCGATGTACCGCGCCACCCGGGGTCAGGGATTCGGGGCGGAGGTGCGTCGCAGAATCCTGACCGGCACCTACGTGCTGAGCGCCGGGTATCACGACGCGTATTACAACCGGGCCCAGGGCGTGCGAGCCCGGATCGCCGGGGATTTCGCCTTGGTGTTCGCCTCCGGGGTGGATTTTCTCTTCACCCCGACCACCCCCACGCCCGCCTTCAAGGCCGGCGAGAAGACCACCGATCCGGTGGCCATGTATCTCGCCGACGTCTTCGTCTGCTCGGCCAATCTCGCCGGCCTCCCGGCGGTGAGCCTTCCGGTGGGTCGCAGCGAGGGCCTGCCGGTGGGCGGACAGTTCATGGCGCCCCATTTCCAGGAAGCCGGCATGCTGGCCTGCGCCGCGACGCTGGAGCGGCACCTCGACGCCACCCGGGAAGTCGCGCGGTGACCTGGGAGACCGTCATCGGCCTCGAGGTGCACGTGCAGCTGGGCACCCGGTCGAAGATGTTCTGCGGTTGCTCGACCGCGTTCGGCGAGCCGCCCAACACCCAGGTCTGCCCGGTGTGCCTGGGACTGCCGGGCGCGCTGCCGTCGCCCAACGCGATGGCGATTCGCCTCGCCGCCCGCGCCGCGCTGAGTCTGGAGTGCACCGTCCACGAGACCAGCGTGTTCGCCCGGAAGAATTACTTCTATCCCGACCTCCCCAAGGGATACCAGATTTCCCAGTTCGACCGGCCGCTCTCCAGCAACGGACGCCTGGCCTTCGAATCGGCGGACCGGGGTCCCTGCGAGGTGCGCATCGAGCGCCTCCATGTCGAAGAGGACGCCGGCAAGCTGCTGCACGACCGGATTGCCGGCCGCACCGCGGTCGATCTGAACCGCGCCGGGGTGCCGCTCGCGGAAATCGTGGGTGGTCCCGATCTGCGGTCGCCCGCCGAGGCGCGTGCCTATCTCACGGCACTGCGCCAGCTGATGGTCTACGCCGAGGTGAGCGAGTGCAGCATGGAAAAGGGGAGCCTCCGGGTCGATGCCAACATCTCGCTGCGGAGGCCAGGCCAAGCGGCCCTGGGCACCAAGACCGAGATCAAGAACCTGAACAGCTTCGCCAACGTGGAGCGGGCCCTCGAGACGGAACGGGCCCGGCAGCAGGCGGTGCTGGACGCGGGCGGTATGGTGGAGCAGGTGTCGCTGACTTTCAGTGCGGCTACCGGCCAGACCCGCCCGATGCGCAGCAAGGAAGAGAGCCACGACTATCGGTATTTTCCCGATCCCGACCTTCCGCCCCTGGTGCTGTCGCCGGAGTGGATCGACTCGTTACGGCGGGAGCTGCCCGAGCTCCCCGCGGCGCGGCGTCGTCGCTTCGTCACCGGGTACGGACTGTCGGCCTATGACGCCGGAGTACTCACGAGTGAGCGGACCATCGCGGATTATTTCGAGGCGGTCGTCGCCGAGGGAGCCGAACCCAAGGGCGCGGCCAATTGGGTCACGGGAGAAGCGATGTCCGCCTACCACGACGCCGGCCATTTTACGGTGGCGCCGGAGCGATTGGCGGGGCTGATGAGACTTGTGGGAGACGGCACCCTGAGCCATCAGGCCGCCAAGAAGGTGTACGTTGAGATGACCACGTCGGGGCAGGAGGCCGCGGCGGTGGCCGACCGGCTCGGCCTGGTGCAGGTCCGTGACGAAGCCGCGCTGGGCGCCTGGGTCGACGCGGTGCTGGCGGCACATCCAACCGAGGTGGCGCGCTATCGCGCCGGAGAGACCAAGATGCTGGGATTCCTGACCGGGCAGGTGATGAAGGCGAGCCGGGGCAAGGCGGACCCCAAGGGTGTGCAGCCGGTGCTGGTGCGAAAGCTGGGTGGCCTGTGACCGTCGCTGGAGCGTTGGGCGCCGTGACTGGCGTCGAAGCCATCCGGCGCCGGTTCCCGGCACTGGCCCGCATGCATCGGGGCCAGCCGGTGGCGTATTTCGACGGGCCTGGAGGCACCCAGGTGCCCACCGTCGTGGCCGACGCGATGTCGGACTACCTCTTTCATCACAACGCCAACACCCATTGGGCCTACCCGACCAGCGTTGAAACCGACGGCCTGCTGGCCGCGGCCCGGTCCGCCCTGGCGGATTTCCTGAACGCCACACCCGATGAGATCGCCTTCGGGCTCAACATGACCACGCTCACCTTCCACCTCTCCCGCGCGCTGGGGCGGGAGTGGTCGGCGGGCGACGAGGTCATCATCACCGAGCTGGACCACCACGGCAACGTGGCGCCCTGGCAGGCGCTGGCCCGGGAGCGGGGCATCGTGCTCCGCACCATTCCGCTGCGAGTGGAAGACGGCACCCTCGATCTCGGCGTCCTGCCGAGACTGTTCGGGCCGAAGACCCGGCTGCTGGCCATCGGCGCGGCCTCCAATGTCCTCGGCACCATCACCGATGTGAGCGCGGCCTGCTCCATGGCGCGGCAGGCCGGAGTGCTCTCGTTCGTCGACGCGGTCCACGCCGCGCCCCATGTCCTGCTGGACGTTCAGGCCATCGGCTGCGATTTCCTGGGGTGTTCGGCGTACAAGTTCTATGGCCCGCATGTGGGTGTGCTGTTTGGGCGCAAATCGCGGATCGAGGCCCTCGATCTGCCCCGGCTGCTTCCCGCGCCCGACTACGCGCCCGAGCGGCTGGAAACCGGCACCCAGAATCACGAGGGGATCGTCGGCGCCGCCGCCGCGGTGGATTTCCTTGCGGGACTGGGTACCGGCGTGACCCGGCGCTCGCGACTCGCCTCGGCGCTGTCCGAGATGCATGACCGCGGAGCCCTGCTGCTGGCCCAGTTGTGGGAGGCGCTGTCGGCCGAGCGACGGATCCGGCTCTATGGCCCGCCGCCCGACGCCCAGCGCACTGCGACCCTCTCCTTCACGGTGTCCGGACTGGATGCGGAGTCGGTGTCCCGCCGGCTGGCGGACTCGGGCGTCTTCGTGAGCCACGGCGACTTCTACGCGCCGACCATCCTGGAACGGCTGGGAGTGCTGGACACCGGACTGGTTCGGGCGGGGTGTGCGTGTTACACCACGGAGAGCGAAGTGGACCGGCTGATCGGCGCGGTGCGGTCGCTATTCCCCCGGTAGGGAAATCAGCGGCCGCCGTTTGCTCTTTTCCTCCGGCTCGGTCGGCGGGCTGAGCCACGGCCGCTCCACCTCGGACCGCGCCCAGTAGCCCAGGTCGAGCGACTTTACCCCGAAGTTCTCGTCCGACAGCTCGACCAGCCGGCCCGGAGAGCCGAGAATGCCGGCATCCAGCACCCGCTTGCGCAACCGCTTGGCCGTCTTGAGTGCCAGGTGCCCGTTGGGGTCCAGCGCCCGCGCCTTCAGGCTCTCGAGCGTCCCGTCCTCCGCCGCAGCCAGCATCTCCACCGTCACGTCGTAGGCCGTACTCAGATGGCGTTCGACATCCGCATCGGTCAGATCCCAGCGGCTGCGATCCCGCTGCGCCTGCATGGCCCGGTGCCAGCTCTTGGTGTGGGTCAGGTGGACCATGCCCCGAAACAGACGCCGATTGGTTTTGACGCTGAACAGGGTGGGGGAGATGATGCGCTCGAGATGCCGGTCCGCGGCCGACTGATCCAGCAGGATGATTTCCCGCGCCCGCCGCGCAAAACGCCCGCTCAGGTGGGTCTCGATCCGGCTTTCCCAGTAGGTATGCCCCATCGAGCGGGTGCTGGTCGTGAGCAGGAGCTGGCG
>DASYPZ010000281.1:0-2247 GCA_036006105.1 Gemmatimonadales bacterium
TGGCCAGCGACATCGTGGATCGCGGTATCATCATGACCGGTGGCGGCGCGTTGATTCGCGGCCTGGACCTTCTGCTCCAGCAAGAAACCGGGCTTCCCATCCACGTGGACGAGGATCCGCTCACCTGCGTGGTGCGGGGGACCGGACGGATCCTCGACGATTTCGAGAAATATCGCAGCGTTCTCACCACCTGACATGATCCGGTCTCCGGGCCGCGTCACCTCACGGAGCGACACCCTCCTTTTCTCGGCCTGCCTGCTGCTCGCGGTGGGCGCCATCGCATTGCCCAACCGGTGGAGTCTGCCGCTGGCCACCGGGGTCCGGGAAACCGCGCTCCGGCCGCTGCTCTGGCTGCAGGAACGGGCCGAGGAAGGCCGGACCAGCCGGGCACGATTCCAGGCCATCCAGGCGCAGCGGGACTCGGCGGTGGTCGCGGCGGCGGCGCTCCCGGCGCTGGAGATCGAGAACCAGCGGCTCCGCGCGCTGCTCGGACTGCGCGACCGATCCGCGTTCACCACCGTGCCCGCGGAGGTGCTGCACCAGGCCGCGCCAACCAAAGAGCGCACCCTGCTGCTCGGGGTCGGCCGCGGGACCGGGTCCCGCATCGGAGATCCGGTGATGGCGCCGGAGGGTCTGGTGGGGGTGGTCTTGAGCGTCGGCAAGCAGAGCACCATCGCCATGACCTGGGCCCACCCCGACTTCAGGGTGAGCGCGGTGACCGAGGACGGCTCGGTGCTCGGCATCGTCGCGCCCTCCCAGAACACCGAGGCCAGCGAAGCGTTTCTGGAGTTCCGCGGGGTTGCCTACCGCGATACCGTCGCGACCGGCACGCTGGTGGTCACCTCCGGCCTGGGCGGCGTGTTTCCCAAGGGCATACCGGTCGGACGGGTGGCGGGCATCCGAGCGGAGCAGCTTGGTTGGGAGCGGGTGTATCGCCTCATGCCGATGGTCAATCCGGGTCACGTGGGGCACGTCCTGATCGTGCGCGCCCCTGCCGGACCTGAGCCCGTCCCGTGAGCCCTCGCCGAGGGGACGGCCGCCTGTACCTGGGGTTCGTGCTGCTCATCGCGCTGCATTTCTACGTCCGGCCGCGTCTTTGGGACGGCCGGGCGGCGCCGGACTTTCTGCTGCTGGCACTGATGCTGGTGGTCATCCGCACCAGGCCCGGGGTGGCGGCGGTGGCGGGGTTGGTGGTCGGACTGGTAAACGACGTCCTTACCCCCGCGAGCTTCGGGGCGGGCATGCTCGCCCACACCATTGTGGCGTATCTGGCCGCTTGGGGACGGGCGGTGTTCTTTCCCGACAACCTCCTGGTCAACGCGGGACTCTTCGCGGGCGGCGTCTGGCTTCGCAACGCCATCGTTCTTTTGGCGAGCGGGACGCCGGGCGGCCAGCTTGCCGCAGGACTGCTGGTCTGGGCCCCCCTTCAGGCCTTGAGCACGGCCGTTGCCGGCCTGGGGTTGCTGCTCCTCTTTCGCGACTGGTTCGCGATCCGGATCGAAGCATGAGCGTCTTCAGCCCCGATCGTCTCCGCGACCGTTCCGCCCGGATGAAGGGCGTGCTCGCGGTCACCTTCCTCCTGCTGACGGGCGCGTTCTTCCGGGCCCAGGTGCTCGGCTTCCAGGACTACCGACTCCAATCGGAAAAAAACCGCCTGCGCCAGGTTCCCCTCATGGCGCCGCGGGGGGCGATCCTGGACCGGCACGGCCGGGTGATCGCCGAGAACGTGCCAGGTTATACGGTGAAGCTGTTTGCGCCCAGCCTGGATTCCATGAAATCGGTGCTGGGCCGGCTGTCCACCGTGATTCCGATCGACAGCGCGGGGATCGACGTGATCGTCCGGCGCTACCAGGGGGCGCAGTACCAGCCCGCCCTGGTGTACGCCGGCGCCGACTTCGCGACGGTATCCAAGCTGGAAGAACACCGCTACCTGCTTCCGGGCCTGGTCATCCAGACCGAGCCTCGCCGGGTGTACCAGGCCGGCTCTGCGGTGGCGCACCTGGTCGGCTACGTCGGAGAAGTGTCCGACTCGGAGCTCAAGCACGACCGCTACCCAGGCTCCCGGATGGGTTCGATCGTGGGGCGCGACGGATTGGAGCAGCAGTACGATTCGCTGCTGCGAGGGGTCGACGGCGTGCGCTACACCGAGGTGGACGCGCGAGGCCGCATGGTGCGGGAAGAAGTGTCCTCGCCGTCGCTGTCACCCATCGCGGGGGGAGGCATCCAGACCACGATCGATCTGCCCCT
>DASYPZ010000282.1:0-2334 GCA_036006105.1 Gemmatimonadales bacterium
ATCGCGGCACGCCCGGACGGGAGTTGCTCGAGCTCGACGCCGAACATCGCCGGGCCCGAGGGCGAAATGGCAAACCGCGGCTCCGGGGTGTCGCGCTTGGCGAGGACCAGCACCAGGCGGCCGGTCAGCGGCCCGGCGTGCACCGAGGAGGGAATCACCACCTCGAAGCGGGGACTCTGGGCTGCGGCGATGGCGGCGCCGGAGTGCAACAGCAGCACGATGGCGGTCGCCGCGATGCGGCGCTTCACTGGCTGGCCCATTGGGTCATTGCCTCCCCGGTCCATAGAGCACCTTCCCGGCCCGCGCGCCGGTGTGTTTTCCGTTTTCGATGGTGATGACGCCATTGACCAGAACGTATTCGATCCCGGACGGGCTCAAGGTCGGCTGGTCGTAGGTGGCCCGGTCTTCCAGGGCGTCCAGGTCGAAGATGGTGACGTCGGCCCAGTTGCCCTCCTTGATGCTGCCGCGGGACGCCAGCCGCATTCGGGTGGCGGGCCAGGAGGTCATCTTGCGCACCGCCTCCGGGAGCGTCAACACTCCGCGCCGCTTCACGTACTCCGCGATGACCCGGGTGGCGTTGCCGAAGGACCGCGGATGGGGCAACCCGGTCTGGTCGGTGTGACCGGTGCCCAGGATCGCGCCGGCGTCGCTGCCGATGCTGACCCAGGGAAACCTCAGCGCGGTCTCGATGTCCTGCTCCGACATCATGTGATAGATCGCCATCACCCGGCCCTTGCCCTGCGCGACCAGATCCATGGCCGCGTCGGCGGGCTCCTTTCCCATTTCGCGGGCGATTGCGCTGAGTGACTTGCGCTCCCAGCGCGCGTTCTCGGGATTCTGCGCATTGACGAGTACGATCCCGTCCCAGCCTCCCGCGGCCTCCACGATGTTCCACCACCCCGGAGATCCCGTCACCTGTTCGCGCTTCAGCCGGGCCCGGATATCCGGCCTGGCCAGCCGCGCGAGCAGCGAGTCGTCTCCGCCCTCGAAGGCCCAGCTCGGAATCGTGGCCTCGAGTCCGGTGCCTCCGGCAGTATAGACGTACATGTCCGCCGCCACATCGACGCCGCGGGCCCGGGCCGCCTCCACGACCACTCGTACCGAGTCCATCAGGATTCCCCACGATGGACGGTGCGCCACCTTGAGGTGGAACACCTCCCCCGGCAGACCGGCGCCCTCGCTGATCGCGATCAGCTCCCGCACCGACTGCACTACCTCGGCGCCCTCGCCCCGGATATGGCTCGCGTAGATCCCGCCATACCGGGCCGCGACCTTCGCCATGTCGATCAGCTCCGCCGTCGTCGCGTAGGAGCTGGGCGGATAGATCAACGCGGTGGTCATGCCCATCGCGCCGGCCCGCATGGCCGTGTCGAGGGTCGCCTGCATCCGGGCCAGCTCGTCCGGGTTAGGTGCCCTGGCCGAGCTGCCCAGCACCCGCATGCGGGCCTGGGTCTCGCTGAAATAGGAGCCGAAGTTGATGCTGATGCCCTGGCGCTCCAGGGTGGCGAAGTAGGCCGGAATGCCCGAGGCGTCGACCGGGAACCCTCCTTCGCCCCCGATGGCCGTCGTCACGCCCTGCAGCAACTTGTTCTCGGCCAGCCCGTTGCGGGGAAGGATCCCGCCCGACTGGTCCATCATGTCGATCCACCCGGGCGAGACGTACTTGCCGGCGGCGTCGATCTCCCGGACTCCCCGGTCCGGCACCCTGCCGATCTTGACGAAGCGCCCGTCCTTGATGGCCACATCGGCGCGGATCCAGGGATTGCCGTCGCCGTCGAGCACCCGGCCATTCCGGATCACCAGGTCGTAGGCGACGCCCAGGGGCGCCGGTGGATGCGGGGTGGCGGTGGTTGCCGCGCTCGAGCAGGAACAGAGCCCGGCGGCGAGCAGCGCGCCGGTGCAGGAGAATCTCACACTGCCTCCGGAGAAGGAGCCGGCCTACTGCGGGAACCGCACCAGCATGTTGGCCAGGGGTATTTCTCCCTTGCGCGCGACCGGGGCCGGCCGTTTGCAACCCGACCCGAAGTTCTCGCAGCGCCCCACCAACTCGAACGATTCAAGGTTGTACGGAACCCCTTCGCTGCCCAGCGGAGAGTTGCCGTCGGAGATGTGAAAGTGCAGGTGAGGTTCGGTCGAGTTCCCGCTGTTGCCTACCAGGCCGACGACCTGACCCCGGCGGACCCGGTCGCCGACCTTGACCCGAAGCGACCCCGGTTGCAGGTGGGCGTAGAAGGCGTAGCGGCCCCCGCCCAGATCAATGATGACGTGATTGCCGCCCACGGTTTCCAGAGTGATGGGGACCGCGCGCGAGTTGATGCCGGGCACGTTCTGGGG
>DASYPZ010000283.1:0-5526 GCA_036006105.1 Gemmatimonadales bacterium
TCTTCGGAATGAGTCCGTTCGAGACCGTGGCCGCCGGTTTCGGGATCGTGTCGGTGTTCCTGAGCACCCGGCAGAATATCTGGAGCTGGCCCACATCGCTGATCAACGTCACGATGTACACCGTGATCTTCCTGCAGCAGAAGCTGTACGGGCTGTCGGGCATCCAGGTGTTCTTCGCGGCGGTGTCGGTGTACGGCTGGTACGAATGGCTGCACGGGGGAGCCCACAAGACCGAGCTCAAGGTGTCGCGGACGCCTCCACGACTCGCCGGCATCCTCGTCGCGGTCGGACTCCTGGGATGGCTGGGCCTCTTCCTGATTCTCCGGCTGGTCGATGACGCGTCGCCGCTGCTGGACGCCTTCTTCTTCGCCTCCAGTCTGGTAGCGCAGTGGATGATGGCCCGGAAGCTCGCCGAATGCTGGCTGCTCTGGATCGCGATCAACTGCATCTCGGTGCCGTTCTTTTTCTTGCAGCACATCTATCCGACCATGGTGCAGTACGCGGTATTCCTGGTGCTCGCCGTCATGGGCAGGAGCCAATGGAAAGCCTCGCTCGCCGCGTCGTCCTGACCGGATCGGAGTCCACCGGCAAGACCACGCTCACCGCGGACTTGGCGCGGCATTATGGAGCGGTCTGGGTGCCGGAATTCGTGCGGGGCTATGCCGAGTGGAAGGGTGCGCCGCTCGACGCCGGCGACGTGGAGCCGATCGCCCGCGGGCAGATCGAGGCCCAGGATCGCGCCCTGGAACGCGCCTCCAACCTGCTCCTGCTCGATACCGATCTGCTCAGCACGGTGGTGTACGCCGAACACTACTACGGCGACTGCCCGGCGTGGATCCGGGCCGCGGCCGGACACCGGCGCGGCGATCTCTATCTCCTCTGCGATATCGACGTGCCGTGGACCCCCGATCCGGTGCGCGACCGGCCGGGCGAACGTCCCCTGATGCACGAGCTCTTCCGGGACGCGCTGGAGCAGGGGGGCTTTCGGGTCCAGCTGATTCGGGGCGGGTGGCGAGAGCGGTTTCTGGCGGCGCGATTGGCGATCGAGGAGCTTGTGGCAGAGACGTGATCCAGAACACATCGCATCGTGACGTGTCGGCCCTAGCTTGGCCTCATGTCCTCATACACCCTGGTCGCCGCGCTCAAGTCCCGTGACCTCAGTGCCATCATCCGAGCCGTCTTCAGCGAGCCGATCATCGGCCGCCGCTCCGATTCAGCGGGCCCGCGTCCGTCGCGACCAGAACAGGTACACCGGGATCCCGGCGACCAGCAGCAGCCCGCCCCGGAGCGCGTTGCCGGGGTTGGACCGCATGGACCCTCCCACCACATAGAGCGCCGCCAGGATGAACAGCAGGAGCGTGACCGGATACCCGGGCAGCCGGAAGCCGGGACCGCCGCTTCCTGAGGGGTCGCGGCGACGGTAGACCACCAGCGTGGCCGCGGTGAGCCCGAAGAAGATCCAGTCGGCAAACGTCACATAGTCGAGCAGCTGCCCGTAGGTCCGGGTGGCCAGGAGCAGACAGGCCCAGGCGCCCTGCGCGATGATGGCGGTCGCGGGGGTGCGATGCGTGGGGTGGAGCCGGGCGAAGGAGGCGAAGAACAGTCCGTCGGCGGCCATCGCCTGGTACACCCGGGGCGAGACCATGATCACCAGGTCCAGAAATCCGAAGGTGGACGCCATGATCCCGACGCTGATCAGGGTCCGGCCCGACGGACCCAGCACCGCGCTCATGGTATCGGCGGCCGGTGCGGTGCTGGCGGCCAGGCCCGCGACGCCCAGGGTCTTGAGGTAGGCGATGTTCGCCAGGATGTAGACCGTCACCACCCCCGCCACCCCCAGGACCAGCGCCCGCGGGAGATTCCGCTCCGGCTGGACCAACTCCTCGGCGATGAAGTTGGTCTGCTGCCAGCCGCCGTAGGCAAAAAGGACCGGGACGAAGGCGGTGGCCAGCGCGAGGAAGACGTTCGGCAGGCCGGTGGGCCGGTCGAGCGGGACGGCGGCAGAGATCGCCGGCGGGGTATGAGGAGCCAGGAACAATCCGGCCGCAATCAGCACCACGAGCGCCGCCAGCTTGAGCACCGTGAAGACGTTCTGCGTCCATGCCGCGGGCCGCACCCCGACGTAGTTGAGCGCCGTCAACAGCACGATCGCACCGGCCGCGAGGTAGGGCAGACTCCCCGTGGGCAGCCCGAAGACCGCGCCGGCGTAGCTCGCGAAGGTAAAGGCCACCGCCGCGATGGCTCCGGTCGCCATGATGAGCAGCAGGGCCCACGCGTACAGGAAGGCCGGCAGCGGGCCGAACGCGTCGCGCAGGTAGGCATAGCCGCCGCCGACTCGCGGGACCCGCGCGGCCAGCTCTCCGAAGATGAAGGCGCCGAGCAGGGCGACGACGCCTCCCAGGGTCCAGGCCAGCAGCGTCAGCGGCGCGGTCCCGACCCGGGCCGCCACGATCGCGGGGTTGAGGAAGATGCCGGAGCCGATGATCCCGCCGATCACGGCCATGGTCCCGCTGAAGAGACCCAGGCCGCGGACGTAGGTGACCGGGGGCGACGGTGCCGGGGTAGGTGCCATGAGCCCCAAGCTAACGCTCGCGGCGCCGCTGGGTTAGAATCACTGGCATGCCACGGGTATCGAGTCTGTTCCTGATCCTGGGCCTGGCCGGCTGTGTGGGCCCGGAGATTCCCACGGTGGTGACCGGGGAATGGGGCGGCGACCATCTGGGTCTGGTGGTGTCCGGCGATGGCGCGGACCTGGAGTACGACTGCGCCCTGGGCCGCATCAGTGGTGAGCTTCGCCCCGACGGGAACGGACGATTCTCGGTGCTGGGAGTGTTTTTCCCCGGGCACGGTGGTCCCGACCCGGTTCCCGACCCGCAGACCGGCCGGCCCGCCCGCTACGACGGCTCCGTGCGCGGCGACAAGATGACCCTCATGGTGACGCTCACCGACACCGGCGACTTCGTCGGGATGTTTTCCCTGATTCGCGGAGCATCTCCCCACGTCTTCAAGTGTCTCTGAGGGCCGGAGGCGCGTGACCTTCCGGCCCGGAACCCGGAGCGCGGCGATTCCCGCGCTGTTGTTGGGGTCCGTCGTTTCCGCCGCCGCGCAGACTTCCCCCGCCGTTCACCATCTGCCCGCCACACCGTCCACGGTGGCGTACGGGTACTACTGGGCCCAGGCCAAGCCGGCCCTCCGGATCGCGTCGGGAGACATCGTCGAGGTCGAGACGCTGCTGACCAACGTCCCCGACCGCCTGGTCGCGGCGGGGGTCGCGGCCGAGGCCGTCGAGGCATCGCTGCGCGCCGTGGTCTCGCAGGTGACCGACAAGGGACCCGGCGGCCACATTCTGACGGGGCCCATCTTCATCGAGGGCGCCGAGCCCGGCGATGTGCTCGAGGTGCGGATACTCGGCGTGGGACTGGCGATCCCGTACGGATACAACGGGTGCAGCGGTTTCATGCGGGAGGCGTGCGGCGAGCCGCGCACCCGCATCATCCCGCTCGATACCGTCCGCATGACGGGTGATCTGGGCGGCGGCATCATCGTGCCGCTCAAGCCCTTCTTCGGCAGCATGGGCGTCGCGCCGCCGCCGGACTCGGGACGGGTGTCGAGTAACCCGCCCGGGACCCACGCCGGGAACCTGGACAACCGGGAGCTGGTGGCCGGGACGACGCTGTTCATCCCGGTCCACGCGCCCGGCGCTCTGTTCGAGATCGGGGATGGCCACGCCGCCCAGGGCGACGGGGAAGTGGACCAGACCGCGATCGAGACCTCGCTGCGGGGACGCCTGCAGTTCATCGTGCGCAAGGGCCATCGGCTCACCTGGCCTCGCGCGGAGACGCCGACCCACGTGATCACGATGGGGACCGACACCAATCTCACGGTGGCCACCCGCGTCGCGCTCCGCAACATGATCGACTACCTGATGGAAGCCCGGGCCATGCCCCAGGTCGAAGCCTACCGTCTGGCCAGCATCGCGGGAGATCTCCGGATCACCGAGCTGGTCGACGGGAAGGTCGGCGTCCACATGATGATGTCGAAGGCGCTGATCGGCACCGGCGCGCTGGCTCCGGAGACGCCTCCGGCCGGACCGGCTCAATACCGGGCGGAGATCGCCACCAGCCGGGGGAGCTTCGTGGTGGAGATCCACCGGGACTTGGCGCCCCACGGGGCCGACCGATTCTACGAGCTGGTGAAATCGGGCTACTTCGACGACAGCCGGTTCTTCCGGGTGCGGCCCGGGGACATCGCGCAATTCGGCATTCCGGGTGTCGGGACCGGTGACCCACAGACTCCCCAGACGGTGTGGGGTGGGTGGCGGTATCGAGCCATTGCCGACGACTCGGTCCGGGCGAAAAATGAACGCGGCACCATCGCCTTCGCGATGACGGGGCCGGACACGCGGACGACCCAGCTCTTCGTCAATCTGAAGGACGACCTGGCGCTGGATGCCCAGGGATTCGCCCCGCTCGGACGCGTGATCAAGGGGATGGAGGTGCTGGACCGGCTCTATGCCGGCTACGGCGACGATGCCGGCGGCGGGATGCGGGGCCGCCGGCAGGATCCGATGTTCCAGGGCGGCAACCGGTATCTCGATGCGTCCTATCCCAAGCTCGACAAGCTGATCCGGGCCCGGATCGTGAGCGAGACCCCATGACATGGCGCAGCCACGCGGCTCATCCACGCGTTCGGGCCATCGTGCTGACGATGGCGCTGGCGTTGGGGGCGGCGGCGGCCTCGCCGGCCCAGGCGCCGGCCGGCTACCCCGCGCCGGTCGAGGGAGATTTCACGATCCGGAACTTCACGTTCTCGAGCGGAGAGGTGCTGCCCGAGCTGCGGCTGCACTACACCACCCTCGGCTCGCCGTCCCGGGACTCCTCAGGTCGGGTGACCAACGCGGTGCTCATCGGCCACGGCACCGGCGGCACCGGGCACGGGTTCCTGTCCCCCAATTTCGCGGGAAAGCTGTTCGGGCCGGGGCAGCTCCTCGACGCCACCAGGTATTTCATCATCCTTCCCGACGGTATCGGGCATGGGAAGTCGAGCAAGCCCTCCGACGGGATGCGCATGCGGTTTCCCAAGTACACCTACGACGACATGGTGAAGGCGCAGTACCGGCTGATCACCGAACACCTCGGCGTGAACCACCTCCGCCTGGTGATGGGCACCTCGATGGGGGCGATGCACACCTGGATCTGGGGCTACACCTACCCCGATTTCATGGACGCGCTGATGCCGCTGGCCAGCAATCCGGTGGAGATTGCCGGACGGAACCGGATGATGCGGCAGATGATCATCGAGGCGATCGAGAACGACCCCGAGTGGAAGCACGGCGAGTATGCCACCCAGCCGCGCGGGCTTTTGGATGCGGTCCACGTCCTGCTGCTGATGACCAGCGTGCCGCGGCAATGGCAAAAGGACTATCCGACGCGCGCGGCCGCCGACTCCCAGCTCGAAGTCCGGACCGCGCGTACGCTGGCGCTCCAGGACGCCAACGACATGATCTATCAGTTCGAGGCGTCCCGC
>DASYPZ010000284.1:0-19339 GCA_036006105.1 Gemmatimonadales bacterium
TGGGCGGACAGCGCCGCCAGGGCGGAGGAGCGCTGCATGCACCAGCCGACGGTGAGCACCGCGAGGAGGGCGCCCAGGGTCTGCATCCCGGAGCCGAAGGTCAGATCCCAGGGAACGAAGATCGCGTTGTTGATGGTAGGCGGAATCGCGATCAGGAACACCGCGGCCGCCATCACCCAGACCGCGCGCTTCCGGGTGAGCCGGGTGTTGTCGGTGAGGCCGGCCACCAGCACTTCGAACGCCGCGACGTCGGAGAGGTAGCCCGCGCCGAACAACCCGGCAAAGAAGAGCAGACCGAACAGCCACCCCAGCGGGATCGCGGCGAACACCTTGGGCAGCGTGAAGAAGAGCAGCCCGGGCCCCTGGGTCGGCTCCAGCCCCAGGGCAAAGACGGCGGGGATGATCGCCAGCCCCGCGAGCAGCGAGGTGCCGGTGTCTCCGATCACCGTCCAGATGGCGGGCCGGGCGACATTCTCACCCGCTCCGAGGTACGAGCCGTACACCACCATGAAGGTGCCGCCCAGCGAAAGCGAAAACACCATGTGCCCGATCGCGGCCACCATCACGCTCGGCGTGAGATCGGCCCAATGGAACTTGAGAATGAACCAGCGCACGCCGGCGCCCGCACCGGGAAGGGTGAGCGAACGCACCACCAGCACGACCAGAATCAGGAACAGCGCCGGCATGATGATTGTGCTGGCCCGCTCGATCCCGGCGCGCAGCCCCTTGACCAGCACCAGGGCACAGGCCAGGATCACCGCGGCGGTGCAGCCCAGCTGGAGGAGAAACGATTTGAGGGCGAAGCCGTGGTCGGGCGGGAGAATGGCGGCGGCATCCAGCGAGAGTCCCAGCGCCTGGGCGCCCTGCCCCAGCGCGTAGTAGAGCACCCAGCCGATCACCGCCGAGTAGTACCCCGTGGCCGCGATCACGATGCAGAAGAAGAACCACCCCACCTGGCGCCCGTAGGGAAATCCCCCCGCCGCGAACGCGCCCACCGTCCCCCGCCGGCTGAAGCGCCCCAGGGCGTATTCGGCCATCAGGGCGGGCACCCCGATCACCACGGCCACGAGCACGTAAAAGAGCACGAAGGCGGCGCCGCCGAACTTCCCCACCATGTAGGGGAAGCGCCAGACGTTCCCCAGTCCCACCGCGACGCCGATCATGGTCATGATCGTGCCGAAGCGGGAGCCGAAGGTTTCGCGAAGCGGAGGCGCGCTCATCCGCTTCGGGTCACCTCCGCCAGCAGATCCAGCGCGGTGTCGACGTCGTCGAGCGAGGTGTAGAAATGCGGGGCCAGCCGGATGACCGGGCCTCGCGCCGCCGGGAGCACGCCCCTGGCCCGCATGGCCGCTTCCACCCCGTGGGAGTTCTCGACCACGAAGGCGGTGCTCACCGTCTTGCGGGAGGCCTCGTGCACTCCATGGAGGACGAGCCGGCGGGCTCGGCCCCCGTCGATCAGTCGTTGGGTCAGGACCTCGTGCCAGGCCCGGATCTTCTCCATACCGAGCCCGGTGATCATCTCCATCCCCGCGCGCGCGATATAGGCATTGAGCACCGGCGGGGTGCCGGTGTCGAACCGGCGGGCCCCCGGAGCCCAGTCCAGCCGCTTGGGATCAAAGCTGAAGGGCTGCATCCGGCCGAACCATCCGGTGACCGAGGGGCGCAGGGTGTCCGCGAGCCCCGGCCGCACGTAGAGGAAGGCGATGCCGGGAATCCCCATCAGGAACTTGAGATTGCCCGAGGCCAGAAAGTCCACGCCCAGGGCCTTCACGTTGATGGGGATCGCGCCGGCGGTCTGGTACGCGTCGGCAAAGAGAAGCCCGCCATGGGCGTGGACCAGCTCGCCCAGCGCCTTGAGATCCTGCTTGAAGCCGTTGAGGAAGTAGGCGTGACACGCGGAGACGATGGCGGTACGGTCGGTGATCACGGCCTCGTAGGCCGGCAGGTCGATCCGGCCATCGGTCACCGGCACCCAGGAGACCTTGGCGCCCCGGCGCTCCTGCGCCAGCCAGATCTGCCCGACGGTCGGGAACTCCGCCTCGCTCACCACCACCCGGTTACGGGGACCCAGGAAATCCAGCGCACTCGCCACCGCGCTGGTGGCTTCCGACACCGAGCCGGTGATCGCGATCTCCTCCGGCTCGGCTCCGATCAGCCGGGCAAACGCCGCTTTGGCCAGGCCGACTTCCACCATCCAGGCATCCCAATCCATCCCGGTGCGGTTCCAGGAGTCGAGGTACTCCTCCGCCGCCGCCTTGGTCGCGGCGGATTGGGGCGCCTGGGAGCAGTTGTTCATGGGGATGCAGGACCCGAGCAGCGGAATCTGGGCCCGACAGGCGGCCAGGTCGTATGAAGGGGTGGTGAGCATGGTGATTAGACAGAATGTACCGACATTCCGTTGGCGGCGGACCGGGGGCGGGGGGGCCGGGCGCTCAGGACCGTGGAACGCGGATGACGCGGATTGTCCGCGTCACCCGCGCCTGGTGTGTCCCCTCAGCGCGGCGACGGCAGGGGCGCCTGCCCCGCCGTCTTGAGTGCGTCGTTGACCGGCGGGAGCGCGGCCGCGATCGCCCGCTTCACGTCCTCGAGCTGCCGCCGAGCCCGTGCCAGCGCCTCGACCGATCCGGTCCGCTCGGCCTGGTTGGGCGCCGAGTTCGGGTCGGCGTAAGTGAATCGCTGCAGCTCGGAGAGGGAGCTGGTGGAATAGGGATCGGCGTCGGAGCTGGGATAGCGGGGCGTCCCCAGGCGGCGTGACCAGACCGCCAGGCTGTCGGAGAACCGGCGCAGGGTCTTCTCGAGGTCCTGATGGCTGCCGGCCGAGGCTCGGCGGGCCTCGGTCGCGGCTCGCAGCGTGGCGATGCCGTCGATCTCTTCCACCACATCGGCCATCGCCGCGGTGACTCGCTGGGTCAAATCGAAGCGAGCCCGGAAATCCGCGGGCGTGGCACTCACCCGGGGATCTGCCTTGAGGGTGAACCCGTGCGTCTGGCTCTGGCCGGCCACCGTCAGGCGAACCGAATAGGCGCCCGGCACTGCGATCGCCCCGGGCACCCGCTGCAACTGAAACGCGGTGTCGGTCAGCGCCACGCCGTCGGCGTATCGGAACCCCCAGGTGAAACGATTGAGTCCCTGGTTGTTGGGCAGCCGCGGCGACGGCGACAGCTTGTTGGGTTCGTCGTCGGGCGCCGGCTCGACATAGGGAGCGGCCAACTGGACGGAATCGGTGACGCCGGCCGTCCGCAGGCTGTCGTTGCGCGCCTTTTTCTTGCCCTCGAGCCGGAGACTGTCGGCCAGCGTGGCGGAGTCGGGACGGCTGCTGAAGCTGTTGACGACGCTGCCTCGGGCATCGAGGATATCGAGCTTCACCTCCTGGTTCTTGTCCTTGAGCCAGTACGAGACCGCGATCCCGCTGGGCGGGTTGGCGCCGGACGGCAGATTCTCGATCAGGGAGCCTCCGCCCCAGAAGACCCGATAGTTGTCCTGCGGAGCGAAGAGATGGGCGGGCGTGGCCAGCGTCGCGGCAGTGAGCTGACGCAGCGGAGAGACATCATCGAGAATCCAGAACCCCCGGCCGTGGGTCGCGATGGCGAGGTCGCCCTCCTTCACGACCAGATCGTGCACCGGGATCGGCGGCAGATTGCGGCGCAGCGACTGCCAGTGGGCCCCGTCGTCCAGGCTCACCCACACCCCGCGTTCGGTACCGGCATAGAGCAGTCCCTTGCGGGCCGGATCCTCCCGGATCACCCGGGCGAACTCGTCGGCCGGAATGCCATCGGTGATCCGGGTCCAGGTCTTCCCGAAATCGGTGGTCTTGTAGAGATAGGGCGCGTAGTCGTCCAGCATGTTCCGGTTGGCCGCGAGATAGGCGGTACCGGCCGCGAACGGCGAGGGCTCGATGCTCGACACCCGGGTGAACTCGCCGAAACCGGGAGTGACCAGGGTCCAGTGCGCGCCCCCGTCGCGGGTCAGGTGCACCAAGCCGTCGTCCGATCCGACCCAAATGGTGCCCTTGGCCACCGGCGATTCCGCGATCGCGAAGATCGTCGCGTAGGTCTCGGCGCCGGATGACTCCTTGGTGATGGGGCCGCCGGCCACCACCAGGGTCTTGGGGTCGTGGCGGGTGAGGTCGGGGGAGATCATCGTCCAGCTGGCGCCGCGATCGGTGCTGCGCCAGAGGAAATTGGATCCCATGTACAGGGTGCGGGGATCCTGGGGCGACATGGCGATGGGCGTGGTCCAGTTCCACCGCTGCTTGGCGTCCTTGGGGAGCGCGTTGGGCTCCCACCAGGGGTCGATATTCTCGAAGCGTCCGCTGGCGCGGTCATACCGGGTATTCCCACCGCCGGTCGCGTACGTCACGTCGGGCCGGGAGGGATCGCTCACGATGGTGCCGGCCTCCCCGCCACCCGGGTAGTACCACTGGGTGATGTCGAAGAGATTGTCCGACCGGCTCGGCCCGCAGGAGCCGCCGTTGTCCTGCTGGGAACCGCAGACCCGGTAGGGAAAATGGTTGGTGGCGGTGATGTGATAGAACTGGCCCGTGGCATAACCCGTGGTGCTCCAGTTGGCGCCCCGGTTGTTGGAGATCCGGGCGCCCTGATCGGCCGCGACGATCATCCGGTCGCGATTGTCCGGCGCAATCCAGAGCGTATGGGTATCCCAGAGGTCGCTGTAGGGCCGGACCTCGGAGAAGCGCTTCCCGCCATCAGTGCTGCGGTAGAGCACGCCGTTGGGGAGGTAGACGGTGTTGGTGTCGACCGGATCGGCGAAGACGCGGGAGAAATAGAACGGACGCCAGTGAATGTTCGGGTTGGACTTCCGGTTGATGCTCTGCCAGGTGGAGCCCCCGTCGCCGGAGCGGTAGAGCCCGCCGGAGTCGGCCTCGATCATGGCCCACACGATCCGCGGGTTGGCCGGCGAGACCGCCAGCCCGATGTTGCCCAGGGTCCCCTTGGGAAATCCCGGGTTATGGGTCAGCTCGGTCCAGTGATCACCGCCGTCGGTGGTCTTGTAGACCGCGCTGCCGGGGCCGCCGCTGATGATGTCCCACGGCTTCCGCACCACCTGCCAGGTCGAGGCATAGAGGACGTCGGGGTTCGCGGGATCCATCACCAGGTCGGAGGCGCCGGCGGAATCGCTGCGGAAGAGAATCTTGGTCCAGGTCTTCCCGCCGTCCCGGGTCCGGAGCACGCCGCGCTCCGGGTTAGGTCCGAAGGCCCGGCCCAGCGCGGCGACATAGACCAGATCGGGATTCCACGGGTGGACGATCACCTTGGCGATATGCCTGGTGTCCTTGAGCCCCAGTGCGCTCCAGGTGGCGCCGCCGTTGGTGGTCTTGTAGACCCCGTCTCCATACGAGGTGTTGCCCCGGAGGGTCGACTCGCCGGTGCCCACGTACACGATGTCGGGGTTGGGCTGGTAGATCGCGATGCCGCCGATGGTGCCGCCGAAGTACTTGTCGGTCACCGGCTCCCAGGTATAGCCGCCGTTGGTGGTCTTCATGACGCCGCCGCCGGTGGTGCCGGCGTAGTACTCGTTGGGCCGGGCCACCGAACCGGCCGCGGCCACCGACCGGCCCGAACGGAACGGGCCGATGTTGCGCCACTTGAGCGCGGCGAAGGCGGCGGTGTCCACTGGCTGATAGGACTGGGCCTCGCCGGCGCGAGTGCCGCACAGATACAGCGCAACGGCAAGCAAGGCATAGCGATGAGGGCGATTCGATCGGAGCATTGGGTATCTCGGCATGGAGTGGGAACCACTGCGAATATTACTCCGAGATTGCCCGATCTGCTGAGGCCACAGGCTATGGAGACCTGGGTGTCGGTAACTGCGGGACGCGGATGACGCGGATTTGAACGGATTTCGCGGAGAACACCCAGTAATCGCCAGCGTCCGGCACGCGAAGCCATGAATGCTCAGGGAATCCTCGGCGACACTCCGTCGAGATCCGCGTCATCCGCGTCCCGGTTGTGCAGTCACAGCGATGCGTAGTTTCGGAGGACTGGCCCGCCGCTTACTCCGATCGCATGGCCACCAGCGGATCGATCCGCGCGGCCCGCAACGCCGGCACCCAGCTCGCTCCGATGGCCACCACACCGAGGAGCAGGGGAATGCCGACGAAGACGGCGAGATCGGTCACCGGCACGCCGTAGAGCAGCGTGGCCAGCACGCGGGTGAGCGCGAAGGCGCCCGCGAGTCCCGCCACCACGCCGATTCCCGCCAGCAGGGCGCCTTGCCGCACCACCAGGCCCACCACCTGAGGTCGGCTCGCGCCCAGCGCCATCCGGACGCCGAGCTCGCGGGTGCGCTGCGCCACCGCGTAGGACACCACCCCGTAGATCCCGACCGAGGCCAGCACCAGCGCCAGGATCGCGAAGAGGCCGATCACCTGGCCCTGCATCCGGGGCCGCCAGAGCGAGCGGTTGACCGCCTGCTCCAGCGACTGCACCTGGTAGGTCGGCAGATCGGGGTCCAGCGCCTTGATCTCCCGGACGACACCGGGCAACAGGTTGGCCGGTGACCCGCTGGTCTTGAGGACGATGGTCTGGGTGTAGCCTCCCCATTGATAGTAGGAGTAGTAGATGGCCGGCCCCATCGGCTGGGGCAGGCGATAGTGCCGGAAGTCCCGCACCACGCCCACGATGGTGACCCAGGGCTCGTTGTCGGTGAGTCTCCCGATCTTGATCCGCTTTCCGATCGGGTTCTCGCCGGCAAACTCCTTCTTCGCCAGGGTCTCGTTGATGACGCCGACCTTGTTGGCGGTGTCCCGGTCCTGGGGCGTGAGGTCCCGCCCGGCGACGATCGGGATGCCCAGGGTCTTGAAGAACCCGGGGATCGTCAACTGGTAGTGGACGTCGAGCGGCTCGCCCTCGGGGTGCGGGGGATGGCCCTCGACCGTCATCCCGGCCTGGACGTTCCAGCCGCTGAAGGGGATGCCGTTGGCGGAGCCGGCCTGCTCCACCCCGGGCAGCGCCCGGAGCCGCTCCATCAGCTGGGTGTAGAAGACGACCCGCTGCTCCGCGCGGGGATACTTGGCGTCCGGCGGCGAGACCCGGAAAGTGAGGACACCCTTGGGGTCGAACCCGATATTGGTGTGGGTATAGGCCCGGTAGCTCTTGAGCAGGAGTCCGGCGCCGATCATCAGCACCAGCGACAAGGCGACCTCGGCGACCACCAGAATGCTGCGAAGCCGGGCCCGGCGCGCGCCCTCGCCGGAGCCACCGGTGCCTTCGCGCAACGCGCCGGTCAGGTTGATGTCGGTATTCCGGAATGCCGGCACCAGCCCGAACAGGACGCCGGTCAGGGCGGAGAGGCCGAGGGTGATGGCCAGCGTGGCGCCGTCGAGGCGGAGCGGGATGTACCAGGGCATCCCGTTGGGCATCGCGAGTCCGAAGAGCCGGATCCCCACCACCGCGAGGCCGAGCCCCAGCACCCCGCCGAGGGCCGCGAGGACCAGGCTCTCGGTGAGGAGTTGCCGCACCAAACGGCCGCGCGCCGCGCCGATGGCCACCCGCACGCCGATCTCCCGTTGCCGGCCGGCGCCGCGGGTTAACATGAGGTTGGCGACGTTGGCGCAGACGATCAGCAGCAGGAACCCCACGCCGCCGAGGAAGATCAGCAGCGGGCGGCGGAGATCGCCCACCAGGTCCTCGCGCAGCGACATCGCCTGGGCGTCCCATCCGAGGTTCTCACGGGGGAACTCCTGCACGAGCCGCTTGGAAATGACGGCGAGGTCCTGCCGGGCCTGCTCCAGCGTGGTGCCGGGCTTGAGCCGGCCGATGGCCCCGGCGTAGCCGCGATTGTCGCGCCCTTCCTGGTGCTCCTCGACCACGAACGGGATCCAGGCCTCGCCCCGGTCGGGAAACGCGAAACCCTCCGGCATGACGCCGATGACCTGGAGCGGGGCGCCGGCCACCATGACGGTCCGGCCCACGATGGAGCGGTCTCCGCCGAAGCGGCGCTTCCAGAGGCGATACCCCAGCAGCACCACGCTGCTCTTCCCCTTGTGCTCCTCCTCGGGCAGGAGATTCCGGCCCAGCATGGGGGTCACGCCGAGCAGGGGGAAGAGGTTCGCGGTAATGCTGGCGGCGTCGACCCGCTCGGGCTCTCCCTCACCGGAGAACGCCAGCGCCTCCCAGGTGTACATGCCGAGCGTCGCGAAGGTGCGGTTGTCGTTCTTCCAGGAGAGATAGTCCTGGTAGGAGATGTTGACCCCGTTTTCCACCGTGCCGCTGTGGGTCCAGCGGGCGTACACCGCCACCAGCTCGTCGGCCTTGGGATAGGGCAGCGGCCGGATCAGGACGGCATGGACCGCGCTCAGGATGGTGGTGGTGACGCCGACGCCGAGCCCGATGCAGAGCACGGCCACGAGGGTGAAGCCGGGGCTCTTGCGCAGGGTTCGGAGGGCGAATTTCAGATCTTGCCACATGTCGGACCATCCCTCCCGCCGGCGGACCCGCTCCCGGCGCCTGGTGTCGATGGCGATACACGCCTCGCGAACCCGCTGCAGCTCTCCGAAACGACGCTCCGCTTCTTCGCGGGCCAGGCCGGGGCCGCGGCCCGCCGCGAGCAGGTCCCGCTCGTGCATGTCCAGATGAAACCGCAGCTCCGCGTCGACCTCCTCGCGGATGTTGCGGTCAGCCCGGCTGCTCATTACTCCGCAGCACCTTGCTCATCGCCTCGACGAAGCTGGTCCAGTTGGCCGTCTCGGCCTTGAGCTGGGCCCGCCCCTTCGAGGTGAGGTGGTAGAACTTGGCCTTGCGATTGTTCTCCGAGATCCGCCACTCCGACTCGATCCACTCCCGCTCTTCGAGGCGGTGCAGGGCGGGATAGAGCGAGCCCTCGCCAATGGTGAGGGCGTCGGCGGTGAGGCGCTCGATCCAGCGGGCCACGGAGTACCCGTGGGCCGGGCCCCAGCTCAGCGCCTTCAGCATCAGGAGGTCCAGGGTGCCCTGGAGCAGGTCGAGCGTGGACTTGGCCATGCGGCTTCCCATCGAAGGTCGAGGTATAAATGGACCTCTATACATCGAATGTCAAGGGGAGCAGCACCGGCAAGCCTAGCCGCTCTGGACGGCGGCCGCGATCAGCCCCGCACCGGCGGCGATATCCTCCCTGGAGATCGCCCCGAATCCGATGACCAGCCCCGGGGTGGCCCGGTCGGGTTCCAGGTAGTGGGCCTGGGCTCCCCCCACCCGCACTCCGCGCCGGGTGCAGGCCGCGAGCACCTCGGCCTCGTCGGCCCCGGGCGGAAGGGGCAGCATCAGGTGCAGCCCGGCCGGCGCCCCCCGAATCGGCAGGGCGGGCAGTGCATTGCGGAGGCATTCCACCAGCGTATCTCGCCGCTTCCGGAACACCACCCGGGTCCGGCGCAGGTGCTTGTCGAGCTCTCCGGTTCGAATGAACTCCGCCAGCGCGAGCTGATCCAGCACCGGTGATCCCAGATCGAAGCGCCGTTTGATCCGGGTCGCGATCGGCGCCAGTGCGGCCGGCAGGGCGATCCACCCCAGCCGCAGACCGGGAGCCAGCATCTTGCTCCCCGATCCCAGGTAGACCACCAGCTCCGGCGCGAGCCCCTGGAGAGCCCCCACCGGATCGCGATCGTAGCGATACTCGCCGTCGTAATCGTCTTCCAGAATCAGCCGGCCACCCGCGGCCCATTCGAGCAGCGCCGACCGCCGGCGGGCGGAGAGGACCGATCCCGTGGGATAGTGATGCGCCGGGGTGACCAGCACCGCGTCCACCCTGGCGCGCCCCAGGGCCTCGACCACCATGCCGTCATCGTCGACCGGGATCGGCACCACATCGAGTCCCGATCCAGCCAGGCCATCCCCGCGAAAGATGTGGCCGGGATTCTCCACCCCGATTCGCCGAATGCCCCGCTCCAGAAGCACCGCCGCCATGATCCGGGCCGCCTGGGCAAATCCGGTGCAGATCACCAGGCTGGACGCGAGGGTGACCGTGGCGCGGGAACGATTGAGGTATTCGGTCAGGGCCTCCCGAGCCGCCGGAAGCCCCGCGGGGTGGGGATACTCCAGGACGCTGGCGGATCGCTCGAGACCACGACGCAGACAGCGAAGCCAGGCCCGCCTGGGAAAGAGCCGCACATCGGGCACACCCGGCATGAAGTCGTAGCGGATCCGGCGCCCGCTTCGGGTTCGCCGAGTGGTGTCGTGGCTGGGTGACGGGACGGAGTTCCCTGCTCGCGGCGCCACCCGGGTTCCCGAGCCGCGCCGCGCCACGACGTACCCCTCGGCGAGGAGCTGCGCGTAGGCCGCCAGCACCAGGCCGCGGCTCAACCCCAGCCGCTCTGCCAGCTCCCGAGTCGAGGGCAAGGCGGCGCCCGGCGCGAGGACGCCGCTCTGAATCCGCTGCCGAAGCCCGCGCTCCAGCTGGAGTCCCAGCCCGCCCGCGGATCGGTCCAGCCGCACCAGCACCGACATGCAGCGACTCCGCGAAGTGGTACAAAGAATCTGGCCTGAATTGGTACTGTTTGCTAGACCAGTGCGATCCTACATTATCGTGAGGATTTCTCCGTGAGGCGCCGTGGCTCCACCCGTGTTCTGGCCAACGCTGTTCGGGCTTTCCTTCCTGGCCGTCGGTGTCATCACCTATCGGCGAGACCTGCGCACGTTCGCGCCACGGGAGGCGTTCGGACTCGTCGCATTCGGCCCGGCCCTCGTCGCCGCGGCGCTGGCGGCGTTTGCCGGCGAGCACTTTACGGCGGCAGCCGGTCTCGCCACGCTGGTCCCGAAGTGGCTGCCGGGGCGCGTGTTCATCGCGTACCTCGTCGGCGTCGCCCACTTCGCCGCCGCATCGAGCTTCGTCGCTCGGCGCTGCATGCGGTGGTCGACGATCGGCCTCGCCGTCATGTTCGGGCTGTTCGCGCTCCTGATGGATCTCCCGGCTTCGATCGCCCGTCCGGCGACGCCCTTCCCCTGGATGCTGGCGGCGCGCCAGATCACCTTCTCGATCGGAGCGTTGGCGCTATTCGCCACTGCAACGACGAGGCGTTCACCGCAGACCGCACGCATGATCGCGACGATCGCTCGCATCTGGATCGGCTGCGTCCTGGTGGGCTATGGCCTTCAACACGTCGTCCATCCTCAATACACGCCGGGCGTGCCCAGCCCGGTTCTCACCGCGGCATGGGTCCCGCTCCCGGTGTTGATCGCCACGGCGACCGGAGTCCTGCTCATCGCATTCGGCCTCCTGATGTTCGTCCGGAGGTATGCCAGCGCCGCCGCCGCACTGTGCGGGTTGCTCATGGTGCTGCTCACGCTCGCGCTCTACGTGCCCGACTTCTTTCTGGCGGGGAACGTTCAACAGCGGGTCAAGGCGATCAATTTCATCTTCGACACCCTGCTCTTCGGCGGGACCATGCTGGTGATCAGCAAAGCGATCTCGAACGCGGAGTCGCCGGCGCTCAGCGGATCTTCCCCAGCGACTTGAGCATCCTCGGATTCCTTTCGTGGGTGGTGGTCCTCCATATTTCCCGCATCGGGCTGTTCCTCGCGAAAGGAGACCTGTGAAGCGCAGAGAATTCCTCGCCATCGCGGCGGCCCTGGGCGCGTCGGCGGCGTGGGCACGGAACCTCCCGGCCCGCTCGAGGACCGCCTGGCGGGAGCGCCGAGATCTTTTCCCGGAGGGTGTGGCCTCGGGAGACCCGCAGGGGGACAGCGTCCTGCTCTGGACCCGCTACCCCGCGCCGGGCGGCACGGCCAGTGCGCGGCTCGCGGTCGAGGTGGCCGAAGACGAAGATTTCGCCCGCGTCGTGGTCCATGCCAGCACGGTCGTGAGCGCGGCCGCCGACTGGACCTGTCGGGTGCTGGTGAGCGGACTCAAGCCGTCCCGGGTCTACTGGTATCGCTTCACCGATCGCGCCGGCATGGGCAGCCGCATCGGCCGCACCATCACCGCACCCGCCGATGCCGACACCCGGCCGGTGCGCTTCGCCTTCGTGAGCTGTCAGAATGCCAACCAGGGCGCCCAGACGGCCTACCGGCGGATGATCTACGAAGACGAGCGTGCACCCGAGTCGGAGCGACTGGGGTTCGTGCTGCACCTGGGAGATTTCATCTACGAGATAGTCTGGTACCCCGAAGACCGCCCCCAGGGCTATTACGACCGCCGGATCCGCGACATCGTGCGGTATAAGACGGGAGAGAAGATCCGCGACTTCCACATCCCGACCACGGTCGACGACTACCGGGCCATCTATCGCGCCTATCTCCACGACCCCGACCTCCAGGATGCCCGGGCCCGCTGGCCGTTCGTATCGATGTGGGACAATCACGAATTCAGCTGGCTGGGCTGGCAGGGGATCCAGCAATTCGGCGACATGGTGCGTCCGGCGCAAACCAAGAAGGTGGCGGCCAATCAGGCCTGGTTCGAATTCCAGCCGGCGCGGGTGACCAAGCCGGGCGGGCCCGCGCTGGAGCGCTTCGAGGCGCCCGCGGTGGTCGACACGCCGGTGCTCCAGTTCGACCAGCACGGGTTAGGCCAGGAGAAGAACAACCTGCTCGCCATCGGCAGCCTCACCGGCTACCGGGCCCTTCGTTTCGGCAAGAATGTCGACCTGCTCATCACCGACCAGCACAGCTATCGCTCCGAGGATCCGACCGGCCGCCCCGAAGCCAAGCCGTTTTCGAGTCCCGATTTCCCGGAGTTCTATCCCGAAGAAGCCCTGGCGATCCTGGACGCCGGCCGCACCTACAACCGCGGCAATCCTCCCGAATCCATTCCGTTCGGCACCGCGGTGCCCAACTTTCGCAGAGACGGCGCTCCGCAGACGATTCTCGGCGCGGAGCAGAAGGCGTGGTTCCTGAAACGCCTCGGAGCCTCGGCCGCGACCTGGAAGATCTGGGGAAATTCGCTCGGCACGCTGGACTGGCGCGCCGATCCCCAGAACATTCCCGAGGGCGTGACCAAGCCGTGGCCGGGCTCGGGCTATGCCGGCTTCGGAGGCGGCGACTACGGGAGCGCTTTCGTGGAGCGGGCCGAGATCTACGATTTCGTCAAGACCACGGGCATCACCGGATTCGCGACCGTCGCGGGAGACCGTCACAGTTTCTGGGCCGGCCTGGCGGCCAAGAGCCTTCCGCCCGGGGAGTTCGATCCGGTCGGCATTGCGTTCATCACCGGCTCCATCTCGGCGCCCGGTATCGTGGAGGCGCTGGAGCACAACCTGCCCAAGGAGCACCCGCTCCGCCCGCTCTTCCTGGCGGATCGACCGGGAGGGGGGCATCCCGAGCCGGCCATCAACCTCCTGATGCACCGTGGGGTCAGGGCCTGCCTCGAGTACCAGAAGAGCGGCAGCATCGAAGCGGCCCGGGCGCTCACCAATCGCGACCTCGCCCCCCATTTGTCTTTCATCGACATGGGCGGCCACGGTTACACGGTCGTTCGCGCCGGCAGTGAGGCATTCGAGACCGAATTCGTCTGCATCCCGAGGCCCATCGAGCCGAGCGATCGCCCGGACGGCGCCCCGCTCGTCTACCGGGTTACCCACCGGGCCCGGCTGTGGGGAAAGGGACAGGCGCCGGTGCTGGAGCAGCGGGTGGTGGAGGGCAATCCGTTCCTGTCGATCTGACGGAACCTGGATCGTCGTTCAGGCAGGCTGGGGCAGGTCCGGCTCGACCTCAGTGCAACCCATCTCGGAGAGACCATGCTGCAAACCGTGGGCATCATCGTCGTCCTGTTGATCGCCGGGATCCTCATTTTCGCGGCACTCCGGCCGAGCCGGTTCCGGATCGAGCGCTCGGCCGGCATCAAGGCTCCGCCCGAGAAGATCTTTCCCTACATCAATGACTTCCACCAATGGCCCGCGTGGTCGCCCTGGGAAAAACTGGATTCCGGCTTGCAGCGGACCTTTTCGGGGCCGGCCAGTGGCACGGGTGCGGTATACGAATGGCAGGGGAACAAGAAGGTGGGTTCGGGACGCATGGAAATCACCGACGCGACTCCCGCCTCGCGCGTCCTGATCAAGCTGGATTTCCTGAGTCCCTTCGAGGCCCACAACACAGCGGAGTTTACCCTGGCGCCACAGCAAGGCGGTGGCACCCGGGTCACCTGGGCCATGTATGGCCCGTCGCCATACATCTCCAAACTGATGGGTCTGGTGTTCAACATGGAGAAGATGGTCGGCACGTCGTTCGAAGAGGGTCTGACCACTCTGAAATCGCTCGTGGAGTAAGTGGGGCCGGCCTACTTCCTCGCCATCGGGTCGGCGGTGCTGTATGGCGCGGCCGACTTCACGGGTGGGGTGGCGACGCGGCGCGCCAGCACCACGGCAGTGGTCGTGCTCTCGCAGAGTTGTGGCCTGGTCCTGATCGCCCTGTTGCTCCCCCTGTTGCCGCACGCCGAGCCGTCGCGTGCCGATCTGCTGTGGGGCGCGGCGGCGGGATTGACCGGCGGAATCGGGGTCGCGCTGCTCTACCACGCGCTGGCCATCGGCAGCATGACCGTCGTGGCGCCCACGACCGCGGTCTGCGCGGTGACGATTCCCGCGGGCGTCTCGATTCTGCTGGGGGAGCGGCCGGCTCCGTTGGCTGTCGCGGGAATCCTGCTGGGCATCGCATCGATCGTGCTGGTGAGCCGGCAACCGGTGGATCCGGCCGCTTCGAGGACGGAACCGTCTCGATTTCTCCCTCGCGGCGTGGGGATCGCGCTCATCTCGGGTGTCGCGATCGGTCTCTTTCTGCTGACCTTTGCCCAGACCCGTCCCCAGGCCGGCATGTGGCCGTTGCTGGCCGCACGAGTGGTGTCGGTCGCGTTGTTCGCGGTGATCGTGCTGGTGCGCCGGGGCTCCCTGCGCATGCCGGCACGAGTGGCGGGGCTCTCCCTTGCCGGCGGCGCCGTCGACATGCTCGCCAACGCGCTCTATCTGGTCGCGGCCCGGCTGGGGCCGCTCAGCGTGGTGGTGACGCTGTCCTCGCTCTATCCCGCCAGCACGGTGCTCCTGGCGCGGGCCATCCTGGGCGAGCGGCTCGGCCGCTGGCAGATCCTCGGGGTCGGTTGTGCCCTGACCGCGATCGTGCTCATCATCGGCGGGAGCCGCTGACGCGCCGCTTCACCCTCACAAATCGTAGTGCAGCCCGACCAGCCCGCCGGAAGGCCGGCGCGCCGGATTCATGCGCAGCGTGCGCAGGCGCCGAGCCCGCGAGAGCAGCGCGTCGAGGCTCCATTCCCCCGGCCCGGCACTCACCAAATACAGAAAAATGAAGCAGAAGAGCACCGGCGCGACCCCGCCATTGGTGGTCGGAAACACCGAGATCGGGAAGTGGACCTGGAAGAAGGCCACCGCCATTTCACCCGCGAGCAGAAAGGCGATCGGACGGGTCAACAGGCCCAGCACGATCGCGGCACCTCCGAAGGTCTCCAGCGCGCCGGCCAGCTGCATCTCCCAACCAGGGACGCCCGCCATCGGCGGAACGCCGACGGGCGGCGGGGGAAAGCCGAACAGCTTCATGGCGCCGGCCGACAGGAAGATCAGTCCGGCCACGATCCGGAGAACGCTGAGCATGCGAGCGGGATAAGGGGCCCGGGCGGGCTCGAATATCGGCATGGAATACTCCTCTCCCTGAATGGAACGCGGGACGCCGGCCGTCGGCGGCATCCATCTATCAGGGGCGACGAAACCCGGGGGCGTCAGTGACACCCGCGCCGATCCGTTCTCCGCCATGATCGGAATCACGGCAGTGTTCGGGGGGTCCTGGTCTCGCGTCAATAGAGAAGATTCCAGGACCCGGAGGTGGTCATGCCCCAGAACCGCAGCCCGGCCCAGGGCGGAGTAGCCGTCGAGCCGGGCGTGAGCCAGGCCGAAGTGCAGGAGATTCTCGACCGCCTCGCCGAGGCCGTGACGACCGGGAATGGAAGCGCCACGACGCGCATGTGGGCGGTGCCAGCCCTGGTGATCAGCGATGCCATGGTGCGTCCCATCGACACGCTTTCGGAAGTCGAACAATTCTTCAGCGGCGCCAAATTCGAGTACGACGCCCGGGGCATCACCGGCACCCGCGCCGAAATTGCGGACCTCACATGGCCCACCAGCCGGATCGCGATCGTCGCGGTCCGCTGGCCCTGGCTGGACCGGGATGGCCGCGAAATGGCCGACGAGATGTCGACTTACGTGTTCCGTCGCGACGATGCCGGCCATCTCAGGATCCAGTCGGTCATCATGCACGCCCCCGCGACCGACACATAGCCTGAAGCGATCGCTCCCACTCGGCGCATTAATTCCCGGCAACTTCTCCGGGAGAATCTCCGGCATACTCCCTGCAACAATCTCGTGTTGCGGCACGTAAGTGTCCGCGATCGAGGTCGCTTAGGTCTTTCCATTCGGCACGGGCCCCCGCCGGAGCTCCAATGGGCACCATCTTCTCCGCAGTCGCACGTAGTCTCCGCCGCCTGGGTTCTCCGGTTTTCATCATCGGAGGCATTCTGGTCGTCCTGGTCGGGCTGGTCTCCTTCGCCCTAACCCGCCCGCGCCTCCCCGGACCCCTCACCATGTCGTACGGCGCGCTGCTGACCGCGATGCATACCGGCCAGGTGGACTCGATTCAGGTCAGAACCGGCAGCGAAGTGCGCGCCTGGCTCTCACGCGGCGAAAGTGGAGCAAAACAGGTCCGGATTATTTACCCCGCAAGCGACGCTTCCCCGCTGGTCACCGCCGCGGCGGCCGCCAACGTTGGCGTCAGTTTCCTGCCCAAACCCATCGACATCACGCTGGTCATCGGCCTGCTGGTGCTCCTGACCGGCATCACGCTCATGGCGGTGATGGTGCGGAGGCAGCTGGGCGGAGGCGGAATGAGCGGGGATGCCGGTGTCACGGCCGCCACCACGGTCACCTTCCAGGATGTGGCGGGAAATACCGGAGCCATTGCAGATCTCCGGGAGATCGTGAGCTTCCTGAAGCACCCGCAACGATTTGCCGCGATGGGAGCCCGGATTCCCAAGGGGCTGCTGCTCGAAGGGCCTCCCGGCACCGGCAAGACCCTGATGGCCCGCGCCCTGGCCGGAGAGGCGGGGGTACCCTGCTTCGTCGCCGCCGGGAGCGACTTCACCGGGACCTACGTGGGCCAGGGCGTCCAGCGGATCAAGGGCCTGTTCAAGAAGGCGCGGAAGGCCGGCGGGGCGGTGATCTTCATCGACGAGATCGACACCCTGGGTGGCCGGCGCGGCCGGGAGCAGGGGCACAACGAGGACGATCGCACCCTGAACCAGTTCCTGGTGGAGCTGGATGGCTTCGACCCCAGCGTCGGCGTGGTGGTGGTGGGTGCCACCAATCGGGCCGGGGACCTGGACCCCGCCCTGCTCCGCAAGGGACGCTTCGATCGCAGCGTCACCGTCGGACTGCCCACCGTCTCGGAGCGGGAGGAGATTCTTGCCCTCCACGTGCGGGATCGTGGCGTCCCGCTCGATCCGGATGTCGATCTGACACGGCTGGCCCGGCTGATGACCGGGACCAGCGGCGCCGACCTGGCCGGTCTCATCAACGAGGCGGCCATCCTGGCGGTCAAGACCGGCAGTACCACCGTCGACTGGAGCCACATCGAGGAGGCCCGGGATCGGGTGCTGCTCGGCCGGGCCCAGGAAGGCCTGGCGGTTACCGATCACGAGCGGACCCTGGTGGCCCTCCACGAAGCCGGACATGCGCTGGCCGGTGTGGTGTTCTGTACCGCCGATCCCCTCCACAAGGTCACCATTCAGCCCCGCGGGCGGGCCATGGGGGTGGCCTTCTTCCAGCCCGACCATGAGGCGCACGTCCATTCCCGGGCGTACCTCGAGGGCCAGATCCTGAAGGGCCTGGGCGGCCGCGCGGCGGAAGAGGTGATGTTCGGCACCGACCGGATCACCAGCGGCGCCGCGAGCGATCTCCAGCACACCACCCGGGTCGCCAAGCAGATGGTCTACCGGCTGGGGATGGGCGTGTCGACCGGGTTGATCACCTTCGATCCCGATTCCGGGCCGGTCAGCGGCGAGACCCACAGCCGGATGGATGCCGACGTCCGCGCCATCCTGGAGTCGGCCTACGCGACGGTGCTCGAATGCGTCCGCACCAACCGGCCCGCGCTCGAGGCGCTGGCGGCCGCGCTGCTGGAGCGGGAGACGCTGACCGGCACCGAGGCCATCGCGATCATGACGGCGGCCGGGCTCACGCTCGGGGAGCGGTAGCGCGCCGCACCGCGTTATTCTCCGGGATGCCGGAGATTCTCAAGGTGGGTCATTCGACCCGCCCGATCGACGAATTCCTCGCCTTGCTCGCGGCCCATGCGGTGACCCGGCTGGTCGATGTGCGCACGGTGCCCCGCTCCGGACATAACCCGCAATACAACCAGGACACTCTCGCCGCCGCGCTCTCCGCGGCCGGCATCGGCTACGCCCATGTGCCCGGCCTGGGCGGCTTCCGGAAGACGCACCCGGGCTCTCCCAATGGCGGCTGGCGCAACCAGTCCTTTCGCGGCTACGCCGACTATATGCAGACGCCGGAATTCGCCGGGCACCTGGCCGCCCTGATCGAAGCGAGCCGCACGGATCGGCTCGCGCTGATGTGCGCGGAGGCGGTACCTTGGCGGTGCCACCGCTCGCTGATCGCGGATGCGCTGGTGGTGCACGGCGTGCGGGCGCTGGAGATCGCGAGCCCGACCCGGCTGCAGGAGCATAAGCTGACGAAGTTCGCGAAGGTCGAGGGCACCGCGATCACCTATCCGCCGGAACAGACCGCCCTCCCTGCGCTTTGAACGGACGCCCACAGATGGCACAGATACGACTCTCCTTTGTCTGTTCGCCATTTGCAGTGATAGCTTGCGGGTAATCCTTGGGTGACTTCATCAGACCATCTCGGGGGAGCTGCATGTCGAAATGCCGGATGGTTGCCTTAACCCTCCTCCTTACGACCGGCTGCACTCCGGCGCCCGCGACGCCGCCGCTGGCCGGCGCGTGGCGCTCGGCGATCCAATTCAGCAGCGGCCCCTTCGCTGCGATGAAGGGACTCGAGTTCATGTACGTCTTCAACGCCGGCGGCACGCTCACCGAATCCTCCAACTACGACGAGGCGCCGCCGGTGCCTCCGGCCTACGGGGTGTGGCGCGAGGTGGCGCCGAATCAGTTCGAGGCGAAGTACCAGTTCTATGTGACGCTGCTGCCGGCCCGCTTCGAAGACCTGAGCGGCGGCGGCGGATGGCAACCGGGAGGCCGGGGCGAATTCCTCGAGAAGATTCGGCTGTCGGCGGATGGGAAGTCGTTCGACTCAGAAATGACCTACGCGGGGTTCGATTCCACCGGCAAGGCGGCGGGAGGCGAGTTCAAGGCGACCGGGCACGGGGTCAGAATCGAGTTCTGA
>DASYPZ010000285.1:0-4781 GCA_036006105.1 Gemmatimonadales bacterium
ACCCGATCGAGCGTGCGGAAGATCTCGAACTTGAGATCGGGGCGTTCCGTCGCGGCTTCCACCACCAGCTCGGCGCCCGATGCGGCGTCGAGCGCCGTCTTCCCGGCGATGCGCCCGAGGATCTCCGCGGGGGCGGTCGCCGCGATAGTGCCCTTCTTCACCTGGCGGTCCAGGTTGCCCGTGATGGCCGCGAGGCCCTTGGCCAGCGCGGCCTCGGACACGTCGATCAGGGTCACGCTCCAGCCATGCTGCGCGAAGACATGGGCGATGCCGTTGCCCATGGTTCCGGCCCCCACGACCGCCATGTTTTTCATGCGATGCTCCCTCGTATCGAGCGTCGTCCCGCGACCACCGCGCCGGCGGCGAGGAAGAGTGAGGCGAGAACGCCCCCTTCCGGGCCGAATCGGCCGCCGGTGAGCCAGGCCGGGCCCCGGGTGGAATAGTCGAGCCAGGGAATCGGGAGCAGCAGCCCGCTCACCGGTGCGGCGAGGCCGGCCAGGGTGAGATTCCAGCCGAGATGCGCGCCGGTCGAGGTCCAGAGACCGCCCGGAGTAAAGAAGGCCAATCCGAGAAACACCCCCGCCAGCACGATATTGCCGACGGCCAGGGGAGTGATTCCGTCGTTCCACAGGTGCACGACCCCGAAGAGCAGGGCCAGCGCGAGCAGCGCGAAGCCCCGGCCGAAGGCCCGCGACAGGACCACCATCGGGACGCCCCGGAATATCAGTTCCTCCACCAGCGCCGCGGGCAGGAGCAACAGGGTCGTGACGCCGACGGCGCCCAGCCATCCCGGCACCGTCCCGCCGTCTTCCCGCCACGCCGCGTTTCCAACCGCCACGGCGGCGGACATGGCCGCGACGGCCAGGAGACAGCCCAGGAGAAAGCCCCGCCCGAACCCGCGGACCCCGGTCGGCACCGGTGTAAGACCGAAATCCGCCGCGGTGAGACCCAACCCTTTGACGCCGACCAGCCAGGTCATCAGCCCGAACACCAGCAGGAGCACCGCCGTCTGCAGGATCGCCAACGAAAACGCCCCGCCGGTGAGGACGGGGCGCAGGAGGGACGCCGTCAGCCGCAAGGCGGCCAGGGCGAGGGCAAAGCCCCCACCCAGGAATACCAACGAACTGCCGAGGGCCCGAAGTCGCCCGATCAAAGCGCCTCGACCGAAAGGGCCACCGCGTTCCCGCCCCCGAGGCAAAGGGTGGCGAGCCCGGTGGCTGCGTTCCGGTCTCGCATGGCATAGAGCAGCGTGGTGAGCACGCGCGCGCCACTCGCGCCGATGGGGTGACCCAGGGCGATGGCGCCGCCGTTCACATTCACCCGGTTCCAGTCCCACCCCAGCGCTTTTCCATCGGCCAGGGCCTGGACCGCAAAGGCCTCGTTGGCCTCGATCAGGCCGTAATGGCTGATATCGGTGCCCGCCTTGTGGAGCAGATTCTTCACCGCTTCGATCGGGGCGAAGAATAGATCCTTGGGCTCCCCGCCCCCGGTGGCGTAGGCGGTGATCTTCGCGAGCGGCTTGATGCCGTTCACCTTCGCAAACGCCAGCGAGCTCACGACCAGGGCGCTGGCACCGTCATTCAGCCCGGGGGCGTTGCCCGCCGTCACGGTGCCGTCCTTCTGGAACGCCGGTTTCAGCTTGGCCAGCGTCGCGACCGAGGTATCCTTGCGAGGGCCTTCGTCCTGGGCCACGACCGTCACGCCGCCTTTTCCGGTCACCTCGACCGGGACGATTTCCGCGGCAAATTTTCCGGTTTCGATGGCCTGCACCGCCTTCCGATGGCTCTGGTACGCGAATTCGTCCTGTTCCTCCCGTGTGATACCCGCTTTCTGGGCAGAATATTCCGCGTAGGAGCCCATGTGCACATTCCCGAACGAATCCCAGAGGCCGTCGTGGATCATGCCGTCGATCATGGTCTGATTCCCGGCCTTGATGCCGGTCCGCATCCCGAACACGTAGTGCGGCGAGGCGCTCATCGCCTCCATCCCGCCCGCGACGACACAGTTCGCGTCCCCCGCCTTGATCGATTGGGCGGCCAGCATCACCGCTTTGAGTCCCGATCCGCAGACCTTGTTGATGGTGACGGCGGGAATGGTACCCGGGAGGCCCGCCTGGATCATCGCCTGGCGGCCGGAGGCCTGACCCGCGCCACCCTGCAGCACGTGGCCCATGATCACATCGTCGATGGCACCGGCCGCCACACCGGCGCGCTTCAGTGCCTCACGAATGACGATGGCCCCGAGCTGCGGCGCCGTGAAGGACGAGAGACCGCCGAGGTACTTCCCGATCGGAGTACGGCAGGCGGACAGGATGACGGGCGTGGTCGCGTCGGACACGAAGATCTCGATTGAAGAAGCAGGTGGGAAAATAATCGGTCTAGGGCACCAACGCCCGGGCCGCGATCTCCCCGCGCACCCGCGCCAGGAACGCCTCGACCGGGACGATGTCCTGCTTGTTCCCCGCCCCGCGCACCCGCACCGCGATCGTGTCCCCGTCGACTTCCCGCTGGCCGATGATCCCCATGTACGGAACCTTCTGCACTTCCCCTTCGCGGATCCGGTAGTTGAGCGTCTCGTGTCCCGCGTTCAGGTGGGCCCGAATTCCGGCCCCGCGCAGCCGCCGGGTCACCTGCTCCGCGCCGGCCCGCTGCTCCTCACTGATCGGGATGATGCGCACCTGCTCCGGCGCGAGCCAGACCGGGAAGGCCCCGGCGAAATGCTCGATCAGAATGGCCATGAACCGCTCGAACGAGCCGCTGACCGCGCGGTGGATCACCACCGGCCGATGCTCGGTGTTGTCCTCGCCCACATACTTGAGGTCGAATCGTTCCGGCGCCTCATAGTCGAGCTGGATGGTGCCCAGCTGCCACTTCCGCCCGATCGAGTCGGCGACATCGAAGTCGATCTTGGGCCCGTAGAACGCGCCGTCGCCGGGCTTGAGCTCGTAAGGGAGCCCGGTCGCGTCGAGCGCGGTCTTGAGGCCCGCCTCGGCGCGGTCCCAGGATTCGTCGGTTCCCAGGCGGACCGGCGGCCGGGTCGCGAACTTGAGCGTGGCGGTGAGCCCGAACATCCGGTAGTAGGCCAGAATGAATTCGACCAGTCGTTGCACTTCCTGCGCGATCTGCCGTTCCATCAGGAAGACGTGGCAGTCATCCTGCTGGAACTGCCGCACCCGGGTGAGCCCGGAGAGCGCGCCGGAGACCTCGTTCCGGTGCAGCACGTCGAAGGTGGTCATCCGCAGCGGCAGCTCGCGATACGAATGCTTCTTGGCCTGATACATCAGATAGTGCGACGGGCAGTTCATCGGCTTGAGCGAAAAATCATGCTCCCCGGTCTCGGCATCGAGCACCAGGAACATGTTCTCCCGGTACTTGCCCCAATGGCCCGAGATCTCCCAGAGCCCCTTGTTGTAGAGGAGCGGGGTGCGCACTTCCTGGTAGTCGTCGCGCTGCAGGTCCCGGAGATTCTCGTTCAGCGCGTTGACCATCGTGGTGCCGCGATCGGTCCAGAAGACCGCCCCGGGCGCGAAGGGGTGGAACATGAACAGGTCGAGCTCCCGGCCCACCCGGCGGTGGTCCCGCTTGCGGGATTCCTCCAGCCGGTGCAGGTAGGCGTCGAGGTCTTCCTTCTTGAACCAGGCGGTGCCGTAGATGCGCTGCAGCATCTGCCGCTTCTCATCGCCCCGCCAGTACGCGCCGGCGCCGTGCAGCAGCTTGAAATGCTTGAGCCGGCCGGTGCCGGGGAGGTGGGGTCCGCGGCACAAATCGACGAAGGGCCCGTCGGTGTAGACGCTGATGGTCTCGTCGGGTCCCAGCTCCGCGATGCGCTCGAGCTTGAGCGGATCGTCGGCGAAGCGCCGGTTGGCCTCGTCGCGGTCCACCACTTCGCGCTGGAACGGATAGTCCTTGGTCGTCACCTCGCGCATCACCGCCTCGATCCGCTCCAGATCTTCGGGGGTGAACGGTCGCGGCACGTCGAAATCGTAGTAGAAGCCATCCTCGATCGGAGGACCGAAGCCGATCCCCGCGGAGGGGAACACCTCCCGCACCGCCGTGGCGAGGACGTGCGCGGCCGAATGGCGCAGCAGCTCGAGCGCGTCGGGATCCCGATCGGTGAGGATCGCGACCGTCGCATCCTCCTCGATCGGGCGGTTCAGGTCACGAATCTGACCATTGACCCGGATCGCGAGCGCCGCCTTGGCAAGCCCCGGTCCGATCTGTCGTGCCAGCTCCAGGCCGGTCGTGCCTCGGGCCAGCTCGCGGACGCTGCCGTCGGGCAGAGTCAATCGGACCGTCACCGGCCTTCCTCAATTCCGACCGGCGTCACCACGATCGGCGTGTTGCGCTCCAGGGCAAAGAAAAGCACCAGTCCGGTCAGCACGACCAGCGCCAGCAAGAGCAGGCGGCCAACGGGGGGTCGCTCGGGTAATCTGGAAGGTTCGGCCATGGTGCGGTCTCGATTCTCGGGGCGCATTCGGGGTATTAAGTTAACCGCATGCAACTGCCTGTCACACGCCGTCTTCGGCGCAGCCCCTCCGGCCCGATCGGACCCCTGGCGTTGCTCGGATTCGGGGCGGGAATCGCCGCCGGTTTTCTGCTGGGCGAGATGTTCGGCGGCGGCGGTCCGGCCCGGGTGGGACGCCTGGCCGGAAAGCTCAAGCGCCGGCCCAAACCGGAGAGTCGGTCCAGCCGGGCCACGACCATCCTGGCCGTCCTGGAAGCCGAGCCGGAGCTGGCCGGCCTCCACTTTTCCCTGGTGCCCGCCGGTCGCGGCGGATTCGA
>DASYPZ010000286.1:0-13678 GCA_036006105.1 Gemmatimonadales bacterium
GAGACCGCCAGCGCGATGTAACCGGTCCAGTTGTGGAGCTGAAAGGTCTTGACCCGGCGGTGGGGCCACGATCGCACCGGATTGTACTTCACCGACATCAACAGCCCCAGCAGCGCGTTCAGGGTGAGCAGTGTGATGGCGGTGAGACCGAAATAACTGGAGAGATCGATGGCGGAGATCATCGTTCCGGACCGGCCCCCTACTTCATGATGTGGAGACTGTCCACGAAGTAGTTCGTGTCGCCGAAACAATTGGTCGGCACGCCGCGGTGCTCCTCATAGTAGAGCACCACCCGCCGCCCCGCCGCGAGATTCATCTGGCGCGCCGTCGCCGCATCGCGAACCGAAAACGTCCAGATCGTCGGCGCCACGCCGGGCACCGAGGTCACCGCAAGCTCGCCTTCCCAGGTCTTGCAGAGCCATCCCTTCCTGGAAAACTTCTGCAGGTAGCCGGCCCGCTGTCCCTCCGAATAGCTGACGTGCAGCGCGGTGAACGTATAGAGGGCGAACAACAACAGCGGCGACAGGATGACGGCCGCGACGATGACTTTCCACCGCATGTACCAGTGACGGTGCGGCGGAGTCACCGGCGGGGGGGGCGCGGGCTCGGGAGCGGCGGCGGGTTCTGTCATGGGGGAGAAGGTACGAGACCTCGGCTCAGCGATCCAGTCTCCCGTTGCTTGAGAAGGCAAATCCCTGGCCGATCACCAGGATGCAGCGGAACCTGCCGTCATCTTCCCGATTCCGGCACGCCACGTCGACCCGGGAGGATCGGATATCCGTCGCCCGTGTGGGACCGAACCGGAGCCCGCCCCCCACACTGGCCTTGGCTCGCCGGGCCGAGCCCGCGTACCAGGCTCCGCCATAGTCCGCCCAGCCCGCCAGTCCGATCGCGGTGAGCTTGAGAAAGTCGTTGGTCACGGTGTAGCGATACTCGGTGCTGGTGAAAAAGGCGCGATTCCCGGTGAAGAAATGATCCCGGATGCCGCGGGGGCCGCCGCGAATTCCTCCCAGGTCGAACTCCGCTCCGGGCGCCGGGTTTTTCATCCATCCCACCGCCCCGTACACCACGGCGAGGTGACGCGGTCCAGGCTGGAAATAGGCCGTGCCCGCCAGATGGACCGACCCCGAGTCGAGCCCCGCCCGGGTGTAACGACCTTCCCCGATGGCGCTCAGCTGCACGAAGGAGCCGGGCCGGCCGAATCCGGTCTGGAAGGATACGAAGGGCACGATCCCGTCATCGGCATACCCGAAGGCCCGGGGCGCCAGCGTGAGCCCGATGCCCGCCGAGGTGCTGACGTCGATGTCTTCTTCCCTGGCGAATCCCTGCAACCCCTGGGAAACCAGAAAGCGGGCCCGCCGCCATTGCATGAACGGACCCACGGCGCCGGTCACCGTCTTGGCAATGGTGTCGGCCCGGGCATCCGCCGCAAAATCCTCCCGCCGCACCTGTCCGCTCACACCCAGGCGGACATAGCCCCCGGATCCGGCGCGCAACGCCCATGCGGCGGCGGCGTAGCCCAGTGTGGACCGATGCCGCAGGGTATCTCTGGCATCCGGCACTCCATCGAAGAACTGCAGGACCCGGTGGTCCCGGACGTCGACACCCATCTGCCAGCTGTTCCGCTGGGAGAGAGAGAAGAACGGCTTGGACAGCTGGGCCTGGCCGATGTCTCCGTCGCTCAGGTGGGCGTAGAGAAAGGTGACGCCGACCCGGCCGGCGAAGAGCCGGGGCTGCCGGAAGACCGTCGTAATCGTGGACCGGTCGGGATCGCTCTTGTATCGGATGCTGGCCAGCGTGGCGGTGCCGAGAAAATTGAGCTCTTCGATGCCCACCGTGGGCGTGAAAGTTCCTCCGGTGCTCTGGATGTTGAACAACGGCCGGGTGCTCCAGCCGTCCCCGGTGGTCACTCGAACCAGCAGACCCGAATCGCTCCGGACCGAGTCGATCCTGACCGAACGGAAAATCCCCAGGGACCTGAGATTCCTCGCCGTCTCGGCCACCCGGGCCGAGTCGTACGGCTCACCGGTCCGGAAGAGCAGCTCGCGGCGGACCACCCGCGGGCGCGTGGTAATGTGCAGACCGTTGGCGGCCCGGGCGAAGAAGTTGGTGGCTTCGGAGGGAGCGAAGATGTCGTAGCGGCGGAGCTCCACCGCCTGAACGATCGAGGTGCTGTCGTGCGAAGGCGCCGACTGGGACGAGGCGACCCCGGGTACAAGCGCCGCAACGGCCACGACTGCGGCCCGGAACCTCACCACTCCGCTCCGTGCGCCCCGGAGCCTAGCCGAGGCTCTCGAGCAGCTTCCAGAGCTCGACCGCGCTGAAATCGTGAAAGCGGCGGACCAGCTCCTGCTCCGAGGTCTCGACGAAGATCCATCCGGTGGAGCGAGTGGCCTCGCTCGATACGAAATGCACCCGGCCTCTGATGGGTGGGGTACCCGGGGCGGCTTCGAGGTAGACCTGCCAGTTGGTACCCCCGCGGGCCAGGTCGCCCAGATGACGGGCCCCTGGATGCTCCGGCAGTTCGATCGGCGATGAGGTCATCCCTGTAATGAGTAAGGCCCGGACACCCCGGAGGAAAGGGGGCGAAAGGCCCGGGGCCCCGCTAACTTTGGGTCCTGATGACCCAGACCCCCCCTCAGCCGGTGGCGCCGCCGCCGGTTTGCGCGGCCTGTGGGGCTCCGCTGACCGGACCCTTCTGCGCCGGCTGTGGCGCGCCCGCCGCCAGCCGCACCTGTACCGCATGCCACGCGACGCTCTCTCCCGGCGCGCGTTTCTGCCATCGCTGCGGCGCCGCCGCAGGCCCCGCCGGAGGCACCTCGGGCCGGGACCGCACCGCCTGGATCGTGGCGGGTGTCGCGATGACGCTGGCGCTCTTGCTGGTCGTGTGGAAGGTCGGCGGTGCCCGACCGACGGTGCCCGACATGGGGAACGCAGGCAATGTCGACGCCGGCCGGGACGCCCCCGCCGCGGGCCGGGCGCCCGACATCAGCTCCATGACGCCGCGGGAGCGCTTCGACAAGCTGTACGATCGCATCATGACGGCGGTGGAGAAGGGGGACAGCCAGACCGTGGCGCAGTTCGCGCCGATGGCCCTCGGAGCCTACGACCTGCTGGACAGCCTGAACGCCGATGCCCGCTATCATGCCGGCATGCTGCACCTGACGCTCGGGGACTTTCGCGGCACCCTGGCGCTCGCGGACACGATTCAGGCCGATGCGCCGGGTCACCTGTTCGCGGATATTCTCCGCGGCGAGACGGCGGACCGGCAGAACGACACGGCCCTGCTGAACCGGAGCTACCGGGACTTCCTGGACCACTATGACCGCGAGCTGAAAGCCGGCCGCGTCGAGTATGACGAGCACCGCCCCGTAATCGACGACTTCAGAACCCGGGCCAAGGCGAGCCTGGGACGGTGACCATGCCTCGGACCATTCATGTCGGCCATTCCCCCGATTCCGACGACGCATTCATGTTCTACGCCCTGGCGGAGAACAAGCTCGATACCGGAGACCTCCGCTACGTGCACGAGCTCTCGGACATTGAGTCCCTGAACCAGCGCGCCCTCACGGGAGAGCTCGAGGTCTCCGCGGTCTCGATCCACGCCTACGCCTACCTCGCCGACCGCTACGCGTTGCTGGCCAGCGGTTCCTCCATGGGCGACGGCTACGGCCCCCGGCTGGTGGCGACCCGGCCCCGGCCGGCGGACCCCCGATCGGCGATTCGGGGGCTCCGCGTCGCCGTGCCGGGACTCCGGACCACCGCGTACCTCGCACTCAAGCTGTATCAGCCGGATATCCAGGCCATCGTCATGCCCTTCGACCGGATCGGGGACGCGGTCAAGGCCGGCACGGCCGACGTGGGCCTGCTGATTCACGAGGGGCAGCTCACCTACGCGGACGACGGATTCCATCTCTGGCAGGATCTGGGCGCCTGGTGGCTGGAGGAGACCGGTCTCCCCCTGCCGCTGGGCGGCAACGTGGTCCGCCGGGATCTGGGGCCCGAGGTCACCGCCCAGGTGGCCCGGGACCTGCGCGCCAGCATCGAGTATGCGCTGGCCCATCGGGCGCCGGCCCTGGCCCACGCCAGCCAGTACAACCGCGGCATCGGCGAAGAGAAGACCGACCGCTTCGTCGGGATGTATGTGAATCAGTGGACCGTCGACTACGGTCCCCGGGGCCGCCAGGCGGTCCAGCTGCTGCTGGACCGGGCCCATGACGCCGGCATAATCCCGGAACGGGTTAGGGTGGAGTTCGCGGGCTAGGAAGACTCCTTTCCCGGCCGCTTCCGCTTAACTTTCACCCCCCGAGAGTCAGTCCCTCACCCCGGAGCGACGTGGACGCAGCATCGCGGCCTGCCCAGCCTTCCCAGCTCCTCGTCGTCGACGATGAGGAGGCAATCCGCAGCGCCCTGAAACGCTACCTCACCGGACAGGGATATGACGTCGTCACCGCCAGCACCGGAGAGGAGGCCATCGATGCGGTGCGCCGCCACAAGCTGGCCTGTCTCCTGCTCGACGTCCGGCTGCCCGACGCCAACGGGGTCGACCTGGTACCCAAGCTCCTCGAGCTCGAGCCCAACGCCGCGATTCTGATGCTGACCGCCGTCAACGACGCGGCCAGCGCCACCCTGTGCATGCAGCGCGGCGCCATGGATTACCTCACCAAACCGGTGGATCTCGCCGACCTCGCCCGGGCCATCCAGCGCGCGCTGCGCCGCCGCGATACCCAGATGGAGAGCGCCAAGATCAACCATTGGCTCAAGGAAGAAGTCGCGCTCCGCACCGCGGAGCTCCGGATCGAGCGGGCCAATCTGGAACGGATCTCCGTGGCGACGCTGGAGGCGCTCGTCAATGCCCTCGAGGCCAAGGATCCCTATCTCAGGGGCCACAGCGCGCGGGTGGCGGACTTCTCGGCGATGGTGGCGGGCGAGCTCGGCCTGCCCGATGAACAGGTGGAAACGATCCGGACCGGCGGCCGGCTGCACGACATCGGAAAAATCGGTATTCGCGAAGAGATCCTGAACAAGCAGGGTCCGCTCACCGATGAGGAGTTCGAGCACGTCAAGCGCCATCCGGTTACCGGATCGGACATCCTGGCGCCCCTCACCCATCTCGGACACGTGATCGAATTCGTCCGGAGCCATCACGAGCGCTGGGACGGCCGGGGCTACCCCGACGGCCTCGTCGGCGACGCCATTCCGCTGGGCGCCCGGATCATCGGAGCGGTGGAGATTTACGACGCCCTCACCACCTCGAGGCCCTACCAGGAAAAGATGACCCCGGAGCTCGCGGTCGAGCGGCTGCGCGACCTGATCGGCACCGTCGTGGATCCCGAAGTTCTTCGCGCGCTGCAGGCCGTCGTCGCTCGGCGAGAGGCGCTGGTCTTCCTCGACGATTCGCGTGGTTGATCGCCGGTCCCTCAGGGTATTGGTGGTCGAGGACGACAGTGCCATGGTGTCGATGCTCCGGGCCATCCTCGAGAACGAGGGTTACACCGACATCACCGTGGTGGAGAGCGGGCTCGAGGCCATGAGTCCTTCGGCCGCCAGCGACGTGGTACTGCTCGATAATCAGCTCCCCGATGCCACCGGAATCGACCTGCTCCCCCGCTTCCTCGCTCAGCCCCACGCCCCTTCGGTCATCATGGTCACCGGCGAGGGAAGCGAGGAGCTGGCCGCCAATGCCATGCGGCTCGGCGCGGAGGACTATCTGGTCAAGGGCCCCCAGCTCTTCGAGGCGCTCCCCGGGCTGATCGAGCGAGTCCGCCGGAACCGGCTCTTGCGCTCGACCAAGGCCGAGGTGGAGCGGGATCTGGTGCGGGCCGAACGCCTCGCCGCGATCGGTGAAATGACGGTCACCCTGCATCACGAGCTCAACAATCCGCTCATGGGAGCCCTGGCCGAAATCGAGCTGCTCGCCTCCCGCCCCGCATCGGACCCCGAGCTCAAGAGCGGAATGGAGGTCATCCGCACCGCGCTGCTGCGCATGCGCGACATCGTCAAGCAGGCCGGTGATTTACAGCAGGCCGACAGCACCGACTACTTGAGCGGGCTCTCGATGATCAACCTCGCCGCCTCGGCCGGGCCCCGCACCGTGCCGAAGGGCCGGGCCGTGCTCTGTGCGACGGATCAGGAGCTGGCCCGGACGACGGCCCTGCTGCTGCGCCACGCCGGATTCAGTGTGGAGCGTGCCGCGACCACGCCGGAAGCGGAGGAAGAGGCGGCCCGGCTCGATACGACCCTGGTGGTGCTCTCGGTGCCCGGCAATGCCGCGGATCCGTTGCACGGCTTCCGGCTGAGTCCGCAGCGCTCCTACGCGCTCGTGCTCCTGGTGTCCGGCGATCCGGGGCCCGCGCGCTCGACCGGGGCCGACCTGGTCCTGACCCTCCCCTACGATCCGTCCGCCTTCCGGGAAGAAGTCCTCGCCGCCCTCGACGGTCGCTCCCGGTAGAAACACTCCTCCCCCCAGCTCGGCGGACCTGTTACGCGGGTAAAACCGGCGCGGTGCCGCCGCCCTGCTTTTCCGCGGCGTAGCCCATGGCCCGAAGCCGGGCGACCCGGAGCCGCATCGGCGGATGGGAGGCGAAGAAATCCGCCATGAACCCCTCCCGATCGGCGATCTTTCGTTCTCCCGGATCCACGATGCAGAGGTGTGCCGCGCCCCGGGCAATGCATTTCGTCGCCGCGGTGGCACCCTCGATTTTCCCGAGCGCGCTGGCCAGCGCGAGCGGGTTCCGGGTGAGCTGGGCGCCGGTCGCGTCGGCCAGGTACTCGCGCTTGCGGCTGACCGCCATCGATAGCAGCGAGGTGATCAGCGGGGCGAGCACCAGCGAGATCAGCCAGAGTACCAGCACGATCAGCGCGAGGGGATTCCCCTTCTTGCCTCCGCCTCCGCGGCCCCGTCCCCCGCCAAACCGCAGAAACTGCCGCATCACATCGGACATCAGCGCCACGACGCCCACCATCGCGGCGAGCAGCGTCATCAGCCGGATGTCGTAGTTCCTGATGTGGGACATCTCGTGCGCCACCACCGCCTGCAGCTCGTCCCGGTCGAGGACCGCAAGGAGCCCCTCGGTCACCGCGATGTGGGCGGTGAGCGGGTCGCGCCCGGTGGCGAACGCATTGGGATCGGGGTCCGGGATGATCCAGATTTTGGGCTTGGGAATCCCGCCGGCGATGGCCATCTCTTCGACCACGTTGTCGAGCTGCTTGAGCTCGGGCGTGGCCGGCGTGATGAGCTCCTGGGCTCCCGTGGCGGCCAGCACCCGTCCGGCACCATTTCTCCACGCGAACCAGGCGATCGCTCCCGAGATGCTGCACGCGATCAGCCCGATGAAGGGAATCACATGGTGATAACGCTCCGGCGGGAGATCCCTGGTCCCGAGGTAGAGCGCCAGGTCTCCGCCGAACCCGATCCAGGCAAAAAACAACAGAAACCCCGCGACCAGCCAGGCCGACTTGCGCTTGTTCGACTCCTGCTGGGCGAAGAGGTTCTGATCGCTCTCGCTCACGCCGGCGGTTTATTGAAGGAGAGATCGACGGTCGGCACCGCGCGCTCCGCCGCATCCTCGATCTCCCAGAGCTCGGCGGGGGAGGCCTTGGCCAGCCCGGCCACCAGGTTGGTGGGGAACTGCATCTGCCGGGTGTTGTACTGCGTGGCGACATCGTTGTAGAGCTGCCGCGCAAAGCCGATCTTGTTTTCCGTGCTGGTCAGCTCCTCCTGGAGCTGCAGCACATTGGCGGAGCTCTTGAGGTCGGGATAATTCTCCGTCAGTGCGAAGAGCCGGCCCAACGCCTGGGTCAGCTCGCCCTCCGCCTTGGCCGTACCCGCCACCCCCTGTGCCGAGACCGCCTTGTTCCGGGCCGAGATCACGGCCTCCAGGGTGCCCCGCTCGAACTCCATCGACCCCTTCACGGTGTTCACCAGATTGGGAATCAGGTCGTGACGCCGCTTGAGCTGGACATCGATCTGCTTCCAGGCGTTGATCACCTGGTTCTTGAGCGACACCAGCGAATTGTAGGCGCCCATCACCCACAACCCGACCAGCACCGCGACGACCAGAATTATCACCAGACCCATGCGTGGCCTCCGGAGCGGGAAGAAGCGGTCCGGCGGCGCCGGATCCGCTCATCAAAGCGGGAGAAAGAAGCGGACCCGGACCCGCCGGCGCAACCTGAAGCCCGGGACCAGGGGTCGAAAGGTTAAGGCGTCGAACGGATGGTGGACGCGGGGAAATGGTGCGGTGTTCCGGGGGCGGCAAACTACCATCGGGGCATGCGACGCGGCGTCACCCTGCTCGAGCTCCTGATCGTCCTGGTGGTGATCGGCCTCCTGGCCGGCATCGTGGCACCCAGTGCCGGCTCCCTGGCCGACCGGCTGGCGGTCGAGCACGAGGCCGGCCGGCTCCTGGTGGCCTACCGCTCGGCCTGGCTCACCGCGCGGGTGCAGCACCGGCTGGCACTGCTCCGGGTCACTGCGGATTCCCTGGCCATCTGGACGGTGAGCAGCGCCGGAGCCCCCGATACGCTGCTCGCCTGGCTGGCGCCCGGTCCCGGGCTGGCTGGGGTATCGATCCAGGGCGCACCGCACACCACGGTGTTCGCTCCGTATGGCGCTGCCGTAGGCCTGGCCAATACCACGCACGTCCTCGGGCGGGGCAAGGCGAGTCGCCAGGTGGTGGTGTCTCGGTTGGGAAGGGTGCGGGTGCTGCCTTAGAAGAGAACGTCCACGTGCACCACAATGTCCGGATCCATCTTGAACACCAGGAACCGGGTCAGCCGATCGATTTTGTAGTCGTGGAGGTTCATGGGAAGGCTGGCGGCAAGGTGAATGCCGTCGTTCCGCCGAACCACCGTTGCCTTCACTTTTTCGGGACGCGAAACCCCATGGATCACGAACTTGCCCTCGAGCAGAACGCCGGCGCTGTCGCCCCGCTCCCAGTCGACGGACACGCCCTCGAGCTCGAATCGGATGTTCGGGTACTGTGCGGCGTCCATCGTCTTGACGAGGTCGCGATCCCGCCGGTCATTGCCGGTCACCAGGGTCCTGACCGGGGCTTCCACCCAGCCGCGCACGTCCGTCAAGGCGGCGCCGCCGGTCATGTGACCCCGGACTGTGTCTGTGGTACCGGTAAAATCGCCCAGCGTCGACTTACCATCGAAGCTGAGCGTTGCACGCCGAACATCCGCACTCGGCCAGGCTTGCCCGGCAGCGAGCGGTGCATGGGCTCCCACCGCCAGGAGAAGGTACGCCCCGAGGCGTACCTTAGACAGCGACATCAACCGGGGTTTCGAGCTCGTAACGCCGGATTTTCGCAAGCAAGGTGGAGCGGGCCAGACCCAGCAGCTGCGCGGCCTTCCGACGGTTGCCGGCGGTGTAGTGCAGCATGGCCGCGATCTGCCTCCGCTCGACTGCCTCGAGCGGCTCGGGCGGCGCGGCATGTTCCCCCATCGCTTCCCGCAGCCGCTGCCGATCCAGCTCCGGCAGGGAAAGATCCAGCACGAGGATACCGGCGGCGGCATCGCCCCCCTCACCGAGCAGCGCGGCCGCATCGGCCCCGCGGGTCTCGATGGTGGTTCTCCCGCCCTCTTTCCTCAAGCATTCGGCCACCCGCTCCGCCCGGGAAGGATCGTTGCTCACTACCAGAACCGGCCGACTTCCAATGTCAATCATGGGTACCCTCCGTATTTCCGCGATAGATGCATGCCGATGAGGTCGAGCAAATCCGGAGCGCGAGTGGCGGTCAGAATCCCCGATATCGCGGCCCGGCCACCACTTGCCCCCCCGGATGTGCCAACACCCTCAGACCTTCCGGGCCTCGCACCCGGCGACCGGGTCCACGAGCCATTCCTCGTCCTGGAAGTGGAGACGCGCAGGGGAGACCATCCGCACACGGTCTTAACATTAGGGAACTGCACCGGGGCCATTCCGACGGCTCCGTTCTGGTCCGCCGAGCAAGCAAAAGTCGCCGGAATCACCCGGCGTACCGTCGTCCATGTCACGGGAGAAGTCTCCACCTATCGGGACCGGCGCCAGCTCAATGTGACTTCGATCCAGGTGCTCCCGACGGGCGTCGTCGAATCGTTACAATTGCTCCCTTCGGTGGGGAATCTGCACCGGCACTGGGCCTGTCTCGACCGGCTCCGGCACCAGGTCGAGCGGCCGCGGCTCCGGGCCGTGCTCGATCTGTTCTATGAAAATCCCGAATTCCGCAGGCGCTACGAGGAATGTCCGGCCAGCATCGAAGGACATCATGCCCGGCTCGGCGGCCTGCTCAAACACACGGCGGAGGTGGCCACCATAGCGCTGAGCATTGCCTCGGCCGCCGGCGCGGACAGGGAGCTGGTCGTCGCGGGCGTGCTGCTGCACGATATCGGCAAACTGGAGGCCTACCGGTGGGATGGCGTGTTCGAGGCAACCGACCTGAATGCGCTGCACGGACACGTGGTGCTCGGTGCGATGCTACTGGACCGTACCGTTCGGGCCTGCCCCCATCCGCCCTGTACCGAGCTGGAGCTCTCGATCCTGATTCATCTGATCCTGTCCCACCATGGCGGCCAGGAATTCGGCGCGCCGGTCCCGCCGCGGACCCTGGAGGGGGAGGTCATTCATCACGCCGACAACGCCAGCGCCAAGACCGCCAGCATGAGTCAGGCGCTCGGGACCGCCGGTCATTTTTCCGATGGAGCCCAGGTGAGCAGGGCCGGCATCTGGCAGGTCGATCGTCGGAGACTATACCGGGGCCGCAGCGACTGGGGGTCCTGAAAACAGGAACGGCCGCACAGCTTTCGCTGTCACGGCCGTCCCATGCGCAAACCGGCTGGAGTCGGAGCTCTCGCCGCCGTTCTTCTCTTCCTCGCCACCGTTGGCTGTTCCGCCTATCGGGAGGGCGAAGGAAGGCTCCAGTGTTGATTCCCAGGCCGGATGGCCATCCCACCTGGTTCGTTCACGCCAGCGCTGCGAGTCGGATCGGGTCGCGGACCGACCCTTCGCACTGCACTCCGAGGCGCTACGTCGGAGCGGGTAGAACGCGCGACAGGCTCTACCTGTTTGGGCCGGGTGATCACCAAGTTCATCGATGTCCTGGACGAGCGAGCGCCCAAGCCATCTCCCCTGCCGAACCGCCCAAACCGTCGCCGCTCTCCAAAAGCCTCTGAGGGAGGCCCTCTCAACCGGCGCGCATCCAAGATAGGAAAGCCCCAGAATCCTGCAAGTGCCTGATTTTCTTCGGGTTACGCCGCTAGCGGTGGGCACTTTGTGGAGTGGCAAGTCGTGTAGTTCCAGCGGTCACTGCGGTCCCGACACATGCTGTGGAAATGTGGATCAACATCCGAACATTGGCTTACGACTCCATCCCGACCTCGATATACCGGTAGGTGGGCTCGGTATCGATTCCTCCGAAGAGCGCCCCCGCCGAGCTGGCCGCAAACCACCCCCCGATCAGCAAGTGCTCGACGCCGAGGGCCTGCACAATGGGTCGGAACCACCGACGCAGGTGGCGGATCTCGGGAGCACGGCGGCCCAGCAACGCCATCAAGGCGCCATTACCCGAGGTCGCGCGCAGGAAATGGGCGAGAGCGTGGGCTCGCTGCGAGAACTCGACCGCCTTCACGCCGGGTTCGTCGAAGAGGACGCGTCCCTCGAATACGTCCATGGGAGGCGCGTCGAGTCGGGGCCCCAGATAGACGAACTGACGACCCCCGTCCGCCAGCTTCCGTTCGACCACCGCGGCCGCGGTTTCGCTGGTGAGCCGAGCCGCGTGCAGCAGGTCATCGTCGGGCAGCAGGCCGACCGCAGCGGTCCATTCCAGCGCGGCCAGGGCGGTCTCCACCGGGCACCCCGCCACATCGTCGAAGGCCAGCAGCCGGGGGGCCTGGTCGGCACGCAGAATCAAATGCGCCAACCCCTCGGTTCGGTCGAGAAAGGTGCGGACGGTGAGTGTTCCGGGGGTGGCCATGAATCGAAGCTTAAGGTCCAGATCGGATATTGACAAATCCGAAACCGGAGGGAACTTCTCTGGAGTCTTGGCCGACGTGCCGGCAGTTACCGGTCGACGCGGCGTGCCGGTGTTCCCCGAGCCGAAAGGCTCCCAGCACATGAGGTCGTGGCAATGGCGAAGGGTACTGTAAAGTGGTTCAACGACGCGAAGGGTTTCGGGTTCATCGCTCAGGACGGCGGCAAGGATGTCTTCGTCCACCATACCGCGATCATGGCGGACGGGTTCCGGTCGCTCGCCGAAGGCGATGCGGTGGAATTTGAGATCGTCGACGGACCCAAGGGGCTTCAGGCCTCGAACGTCAAGAAGGCCTGATCGGCATTCCCGCCAAGGCTGGGTCGGCCGCCGGCGCGTAGGGGATCAGCTTCGCTCCTCGCCACGCCGGCGGCTTTCGTTGGTACCTTTCGCGCCATGCCGATCCCCCTCCCATCGCCACCGCCAGGTTTGATCGCGTCAGGACAGCAGCTCCCGCCACTGACGTTCCTCGGGTTTCGCGCGCACATGCCGATGGACGATGCCAAGGCCATGGTCAGCGCGGCCGGGGGGCATCTGACCTGCAAGGCCACTACCGATCCGAGACTACGCGAATGCAACGGCGTCATGCCCTTATCAAAAGGGGTTCCCACGTTGCAGCTGTTGATCTCGTCGGTTCGGGACACCGCGGCGGTCATCGTGCTCACGGCGACCGTCAAGGAAACCGTCGCCGGCGAGTGGCAGCACACCCTGACCCGGGATTTCGGGACGCCCAATCACAAGACGGATAACCGGATGTCGGAGAGCTGGCAGTGGGTCAGGAAGGGGCAGATGCTCCGACTCATCGAGCACAAGAACGCCGGTATCCAGGAAACGGCCGTTACCCTGACCGATGGCCCCTTGCTGGATGCCCTCGGCCCACCGCCCCAGACACCGACAAAGCCACGGGCCCTGAAAACGAAGAAGCCGGACTGACCGGCCCGGCGTTCCCCTCGAAGTGCCCTCGCCGTACCGGCTATTTCTTCTTCTTGGCCGGCTTGAGGTGACCCTTGGCGACCATAGCGGGCTTGGCCGCCGGCCGGGGCTTCATGTGGTTGGTTGACTGGTGGTTGGGCTTGGCCTGCTTGACCACCACGGCCTTGGCCTTCGGCTTGGGTTTGGCCGGCACCGGCTTCTTGGGCTTCTCACGCTCGGCAGCCCGTTCGGCCCGCTTCTGAACGAAGGCCCGGGCCTCGGCCAGGACCCGCTCCCGCTCCTCAGCCGCCATGAGATTTCGGCGCACCGCATAGTTCAGCATTTCGTCCGCATCCGCCAGATCGAATTCCCGGGCGCGGCAGGCTGCTCTGATGAGGTTGACGATTGCGTCCGCAACCGGGCTCCGAAGGACCTGCGCGATCCCGGGCAGCACCTCCATCAGCGAAGTGATCTGTGTCCCGCCAAGCTCCGTTGCCACCGTTACCTCGACCCGTTGCCCGAATTGGCAGGGGCAACGTATAAAGTGGGGGTTGGCAGGTCAAGAAAGTTGGCGGGGCAACTTAGTAGTTGCGCATGAAACCCCGCACAAAGGCCGAAAATGCCTGCAGGCGAGAATCCGGTGGATCCCGGAAACTATTGCTACTGCGGAACGGAGAAGATCCGGCCCCACCGAATGTTGGTGAAGAACGGCAGGGGCCTGTAGGTGCTGACGTCATAGCTGTAATAGACCAGCA
>DASYPZ010000287.1:0-4676 GCA_036006105.1 Gemmatimonadales bacterium
AGGAACACGCCACCGCGCGGATTGCGGAAGATCTTTTCCGGTGCCTCTCGCCCAAGAGCCTCCGGGTGCGGACGGTCTATAACACGCGCGGCGGTTTCGACACCACCTGCACGGTCACCCTCCCTACGGCTTGACCACTCCGACCGGGGTCCGGCGGTCCTGGGTCGTCCCGTCGCCGAGCGAGCCGTTGGCGTTTCCGCCCCAGCAATCGGCACCCCCGGACGTCGCGCGGGCGCAGGTATGTCCGGGTCCCGCCCGGATGGTCGAGAAGAACTCGCCTCCCAGGACCGCCACCGGCACCCCGCGATTGAGCGTGCTGCCGTCTCCCACCTCACCCGTCGTGTTGATTCCCCAGCAATAGGCCTGACCGGTCGCGACCAGGGCGCAGCTGTGGGTGGCGCCGGAGGCAATGGCGGTGAACACCAGGCCGCCGGCCATCGCGGTGGGTGTCAGTTGGGAGACGATGCTCCCGGTCCCCAGGAGACCGGACGCGGCGTTGCCCCAGCAGTAACCCGCTCCACCGGTGGCGATGCCGCAGGAGAAGGAGCCGCCGGCCGAGGCCGCGATGAAGGTCAGCCCGCCGGCGACCAGGGTCGGCACGGTGCGGTTGGTGGTGGTCCCGTCGCCCAGGCGTCCGTTGGCGTTGGATCCCCAGCAGAGCAGCGTTCCATCGGTGACCACCCCGCAGGTATCGCTGACGCCGAGGGTGATCATGCTGAAGAGGTGCCCACCCGACACCGCCGTGGGTGCGGGGCGGTTGGTCTGGGTGCCGTCACCCAGCCGACCAAAGGTGCCGTTGCCCCAGCAGAATGCCGAGCCGGTGGCCTCGAGCCCGCAAGTATGGGTCTGGCCGGCGACCAGCGACGTGAATTTGTGTCCGCCGCTCACCTGGACCGGCGATGACTGGGTGAGGCCGGAGCCGTCGCCCAGCTGGCCGGAGCTGTTGTCACCCCAGCACCAGGCGTCTCCATCCCCCACCAGTCCGCAGGAGTGCGAAATCCCGGTCGTGATGGCCGTGAAGAGATGCCCCCCCGCGACGGGAACCGGAACCGAATCGTCCTGGAGGGTGCCGTTTCCGAGCTGCCCGGCACTGTTGGAACCCCAGCAATACGCCTGTCCGTCGGGGGCGAGCGCGCAGGCGTGAAGATTCCCGGCGTCGATCGCCATGACCGGAAAGTCGATTCCCGTGGCGTGATAGGTGACCGACGGCACTCCGGCCCGCGCGGCGGTGAGGGTATTCGGACCGGGCGGGAGCCCGAGCGCCCAGCCTCCCACGGTGGCGATGCCCTGGGCGTTGGTCATCGCCGCACCGCCGAACACCGCGCCGCCTCCGGTGGCCGGAGTAAAAGTGACAATCACCCCGGGGATCGGATTGCCGAATGCGTCGGTCAGCTTGGCCGACGGAATGACGGCCACCTGTCCACCAACCGCCGCAGTCTGCGCATCGCCTTCCACCAGGGTGAGGATGGCCGCGGGCCCCAGGATCCCGGTCGCGGTGAAGGTCACCGTGACGGAGGGTACCACCGGACTGGTGGCCGTCAGGGAGTTGAGCCCCACCGCGGTGCCGAGAGTCCAGCTGGTGACTGAAGCGATGCCCGATCCGTTGGTCACGCCGGAGCCGACCACGACGGTGCCGCCACCCCCGGCCACTGCAAAGACGACCGGCGCATTGGGCACCGGGTTGCCGGATCCGTCGCTGATCAGGACCGCCGGCGCCACCGTGACCGCGGTCCCCGCCGCGGCGGTCTGGAAATTCCCGGCCGATGCCGTGAGGGTCGCCGCCTGGCCGGCGCCCACGGTGATGGGGTCCGCGGAGACCGACCGCAGGCCGGGTGAATCGAACCGCAGGGTTCGCTGACCGACTGCCCCACTCAGCGCCAGGTTCGTGAAGGTGGCCTTCCCGGTGGCGTCGGTTCGAACCGAGACGGTGCCGATCAGAGCCCCGCCCTGACTGGCCAGCACGGCCACGATCTGCCGGCCCTGATCGGCAACCGGGTTGCCGCTGCCATCCTGCACCTGGATGGCGGGTTGCGGCGTGAGCGCCACGCCGCTCTGGGCCGTGCTCGGAGGCGCCACGCTCAACCCAAGCTGGACGGCGACCGGTGGCGGTTCGGTGGACTTGCACGCCAAACCGGCCCCAAGGACCGCTCCCAGCACCAGGAGACGGCAGCGAGCCAGGGCGGGAAATGTCAGCATGAGGGCCGAGCCGCTTTCATGATCGACAAGAAGCCGTGAGCGAGAGATGGCCTAGGGATATTACAATTGTACCGCGCAAACCGCAGCGTTCCGGGCTTCAGAATGGAAGGCGTTTCCGTGTCCACAGATTCCCTCTCGGTAACCGACAACCGCACCGGCAAGACCTACGACCTGCCGATCTCCGACGGCACGATCAAGGCCATCGACCTTCGCCAGATCAAGACCGGGGATGATGACTTCGGGCTGATGACCTACGATCCGGCGTTCATGAACACCGCCGCCTGCCGGAGCGCCATCACCTACATCGACGGCGACAAGGGAATCCTCCGTTACCGCGGCTACCCCATCGAGCAGCTGGCCGAGCAGGCGACCTTTCTCGAGGTGGCCTACCTGCTGGCCGCCGGGGAGCTGCCCAGCCGGGCCCAGCTCGACAAGTGGGAACACGACATCAAGTTTCATACCTACGTCCATACCAACGTCATCAAGTTCCTGGAGGGCTTCCGGTACGACGCCCATCCCATGGGCATGCTGCTGGGGGCGGTCGGGGCCCTCTCGACCTTCTACCCCGACGCCAAGAACATCGAGGACCCCGCCAATCGCTACATCCAGCGGGTCCGTCTCATGGCCAAGATGCCAACGATCGCGGCCTTCGCGTTCCGGCATTCGCGGGGTCTGCCCTACGAATTCCCGCGGAACGATCTGGACTACATCGGCAACTACGTCAACATGATGTTCTCGATCGGCGGGAAGCACGAGCCGAACCTCGTGCTCCAGCGGGCCCTCGAAATCCTGCTCATTCTGCACGCCGATCACGAACAGAACTGCTCCACCAGCGCGGTTCGCGGGGTCGGTTCGTCCCACGTCGATCCCTTCTCGGCCATTTCGGCGGGCATCGCGGCGCTCTATGGACCGCTCCATGGCGGCGCGAACGAAGCGGTATTGGAGATGCTGGCGGAAATCGGGCACAAGAAGAACATCCCCGGCTTCATCGAGAAGGTGAAAAACGGGGACGGTCGACTGATGGGTTTCGGACACCGGGTCTACAAGTCCTACGACCCGCGCGCCAAACTGGTCAAGAAGGTGGCCGATCAGGTCTTCGAGCAGACCGGGCTCAACCCCAAGCTCGAGATCGCGCTCGAGCTGGAACGGATTGCCCTGTCGGACGAATATTTCATCAAGCGGAAGCTCTATCCCAACGTCGATTTCTATTCCGGTCTGATCTACCAGGCCATGGGCTACCCGACCGATTACTTCACGGTGCTCTTCTCGGTCGGGCGGTTGCCGGGGTGGCTGGCGCAGTGGGAGGAAATGCTGATGGACAAGGACCAGAAGATCGCCCGGCCGCGGCAGATCTATACCGGCCCGGTCGAGCGTCCCTTCACGCCGATTGGAAAACGCTAGCGGGGGGAGGATTGGGAGAGGATTCGTCCAGCCCCGCCATCAGCCGGAGCACCGCGTCCTGGGTCGCGGCCGACCCGGCCAGCCCACCGACCAGCCTTCCGTTGCGCAGGACCAGGATTCGGTCCGACAGGCTCAACAGCTCCGGCAGCTCGCTGGAGATCAGCAGGAGCCCGGTTCCCTGCGCGGCGAGCTCCCCGATCAGCGCATGGATCTCGGCCTTGGCCGCGACATCGACGCCGCGGGTGGGCTCGTCCAGCATCAGAACCCGGGAACCCGCCGCCAGCCATCGCGCCAGCACGATCTTCTGCTGATTCCCGCCGGAAAGCCCTGCCGCCGCCGCATCGAGGGCCGAGCTCCTGATGGAGAGACGCTCCAGGAACCGCCCCGCCACCCGGCGTTCCTCCCCAGCCCGAAGCCAGGTGAATCGGGAGAGTCTCCCCAGGAGCGGGAGCGAGATGTTGTGGAGACCCGATTCCTGGGCCACGATGCCTTGGCGCTTACGATCTTCCGGCACCAGACCCAGGCCAAGCCGAATCGCGTCGCGGGGATTCCGGATTTCCACCGGCGTTCCCCGCACCCGGATGACCCCGGTCGAGGCGGGTGGCAAGCCAAAGAGTGCTCCCGCGAGCTCCGACCGTCCCGCCCCGACCAATCCTGCCAGACCGACCACCTCCCCGGCGCGTAGCGCAAGCGAGATGTCGGTGAACTTGCCGGGCGCGGACAGCCCCTCGATCCGGAGCAGCTCCTCTCCCGGCTGGGCATCGGGTGGACGCGGGAAATATTCGGCGAGGGGCCGCCCGATCATCAGCCGGACCAGCTCCGCTTCTGAGAGCGTGTTGCTGGGGGCGGTGGCGACATGGCGCCCGTCCCGCAGCACCGTCACCGTGTCGCAGAGCCGGAATACCTCCGGCATCCGGTGGGACACGTATATGCAGGTGACCCCCCGGGTCTTGAGCCGTCCGAACAGCTCGAAGAGGCGTTCCGATTCAGTCCGGCTGAGACTGCTGGTGGGCTCGTCGAAGACGACGATGTCGGCACCGCCACCGACGGCCTGGGCGATCTGCACCATCTGCTGCTGC
>DASYPZ010000288.1:0-12688 GCA_036006105.1 Gemmatimonadales bacterium
GACCCTCCGATTCATCCGCTCCGCCTCCGCCGCAATGCCGCGGCAGCTCATCGCGAACCTGGAACGGGTGTTTCGCGTTCCCCTGGTCGAGGCCTACGGAATGACCGAAGCGGCTCCCCAGATCGCGAGCAACCGTCTCGCGCGGGGCAAGCGGAAGCCGGGCTCGGTGGGGCCGGCCGCCGGGCCGGCCGTCGCGGTCATGGATGAAACCGGAGAGCTGGTGCCCCCGGGTAACGACGGTGAGGTCGTGGTCCGCGGGCCCAATGTGATGCCGGCGTACGAGGGCAACCCCGAGGCCAACGGCAGCTCCTTTGTGCGCGGGTGGTTCCGCACCGGAGACCTGGGCCATCTGGATGAGGAGGGCTACCTGTTCATCACCGGCCGCCTCAAGGAAGTGATCAATCGCGGCGGAGAGAAGATCTCGCCCCGGGAGGTGGATGAGGCGTTGCTGGATCACCCGGCAATCGCGCAGGCGGTGGCCTTCCCGATCCCGCACCCGACGCTGGGCGAGGATATCGCGGCCGCGATCGTGCTCAAACCCGGCGTGCCGGTGGAGTCACGCGAGCGACTGACCCAGGAGATCCGGCGGTTTGCCGGCGCGCGCCTCGCCCATTTCAAGATTCCGCAGCAGTTCGTGATCCTGGATGCGATCCCCGAGGGGCCCACCGGCAAGGTCCGGCGCATGGAGCTGGCCCAGACCCTCGACGTAATGGCCCCGGCCCCGCGACCGGCCCCGGGCACCGCGCCACGCACACCCGTAGAGGAGCAGGTGTCGGACACCTGGGCCGCGGTGCTGGGCATCGAACGGATCGGCCTCCATGACAACTTCTTCCAGTCGGGCGGCGATTCGCTCAAGGCTTCCCGCGTGCTGACCCTGCTGGGCCGCGCCTATCGGATCGAGCTGCCGCCGGACGGGCTGTTCGAGAGCCCGACGGTGGCGGAGCTGGCGGAGGTGGTAGCCCGGCTCACGGCGGCGCCGGACCTCGACGGCAGCTCGCCGGTGCCGCGGACCAGCCAGAACGAACCCTGTCCGCTCTCTTTTGCCCAACAGCGTCTCTGGTTGCTCGACCAGATGGAGCCCGGTAACCCGGCCTACAACATGCACGTCGGGCTGCGGCTGTCGGGGCGACTCTGTGAGGACGCACTGGAGCGGAGCCTCGGCGAGATCGTTCGGCGCCACGAATCACTCCGCACCACCTTCCGGTCGGTGGCCGGGACCCCCGCCCAATTCGTTTCTCCCCACAAGCCCTTGCGGGTCCCGGTAGTGGACCTGACCAGGCTGCCACCCGCCGACCGGCTCGGCGAAGCAGAGCGTCTGGCGTCGGACGAGGCGACCCGGCCATTCCATCTCCAGCACGGGCCACTCTTTCGGGTTTCGTTGGTGAAGCTGGATGCAACCGAACATGTGCTGCTCCTGACCATGCATCACATCGTCTCCGATGGTTGGTCCCTGGGGGTGCTCAATCGGGAATTGGGGAGTCTGTACGCGGCGTATTCGGAAGGCCGTCCCTCGCCGCTCCCGGAGCTGCCGGTCCAGTACGGGGACTTCACCATCTGGCAGCGGGAGTGGCTGCGGAATGAACGGCTGGAGGCGCAGCTCGAGTATTGGAAGCGGCAGCTCGAAGGGATGCCTCCGGTGCTCGAGCTGCCCGCGGATCGGCCTCGCCCTGCGCTTCCGAGCCATCGGGGCGCCCGCTATGTCAGCGCGCTTCCCGCCCGGTTGACGGAACAGCTGAAGGCCTTGAGCCGGCGGGAGAGCGCAACCCCGTTCATGACCCTGCTGGCGGCGTTCCAGACCCTGCTGCACCGCCATACCGGACAAACGGATCTCGTGGTGGGCACACCGATCGCCAACCGGACCCGGCTCGCGACCGAGGGCCTGATCGGATTCTTCGCCAATACCCTGGTGATGCGTGCCGATTTGTCCGATGATCCGACGTTTCGCCAGGCGCTGGGCCGGGTACGGACGACGGCCCGCAACGCGTTCGCGCACCAGGATCTCCCCTTCGAACGGCTGGTCGAGGAGCTGCAACCGGAGCGCGACCCGGGGCGTAACCCGCTCTTCCAGGTCATGTTCGCGTTTCAGAACCTGCCGGGGCATGACAACCTGGAGCCCTGGCCGGGATTGACCTTGAGCGCGATGGACGTCGATCGCGGAACCGCCAAGTTCGACCTGAGTCTGTATCTCTCGGAATCGGACCAGGGGATCACGGCCACCTGGCAGTACAACACCGACTTGTTCGATGAGAGCCGGATGGCGGGGATGGCCGGACAGTTCACCACGTTGCTGGAAGGGATCGTCGCCACCCCCGATGCCCCGCTCTCCGCGCTGCCGCTGCTCGGGGATGCCGCCCGGCGCCGGCTCATCACGGCGTGGAACCGGACGGAGATGCCGTACGCAGACGATCGCTGCTTCCACCAGCTGTTCGAGGCACAGGTGCGTTCGACGCCCGATGCGCCGGCGGTGCGCTGTGGAGAGGAGCTGCTCAGCTACGGCGAATTGAACCGGCGGGCCAATCGGCTGGCCTGGCGACTGCTGAACGAGGGGGTCGGGCCGGAGACACCGGTCGGCGTCCTCCTCAATCGCTCCACGGGGAGCATTGTCGCCGCGCTGGCCGTCATGAAGGCCGGAGGTGTCTACGTGCCGCTGGATCCAGCCTATCCGGCGGAGCACCTCGCGTTCATACGGAAGGACGCCGGGGTGGACGTCCTGGTAACCGAACCGGAACTGCGTTCGAAGGCCGGCGGCCGCAAGGTGCTGTGCCTCGAGACGGACGCCGAAGTCCGGGCCGGAGAGCCTGAGGAGAACCCGATCAGCCGAGCCGCGCCGTCGTCGCTGGCCTATGTGATCTACACCTCCGGCTCCACCGGCAAGCCCAAGGGTGTCATGATCACCCACGCCAACCTGTGCCACTACGTCCACGCCATGCGGGAGGCGCTGGGCATCCGGGCCGACGATGTCTACCTCCACACCGCGTCCTTCGCGTTCTCGTCCTCGGTCCGCCAGTTCGCCGTCCCGCTGTTCTGCGGCGCGCGCCTCGATATCGCCTCCAGCGAGGCGATCCGGAGTCCGCTGGCGCTGTTCGAATCCGTCAAGGAACAGGGCACCACGATCATCGATCTGGTACCGTCGTACTGGCGGATGTGTCGACAGGCCTTGGCGGGCCTCACCCCGGCGTGCCGATTCGACCTGCTGGCGAACCAGATCCGGCTCGCCCTGTCCGCCAGTGAACCGCTGCCTCCCGATGAGATCGTGGAGTGGGGCTCGGCATTCGGCCACGACGCCAGGTGGATCAACATGTTCGGGCAGACGGAAACCACGGGTATCGTCACGGTGTATCCGGTTCCGCCGGAGGCGGTTGTCTCCGGGACGGTGGTGCCGATCGGCCGTCCGATCGCGAACACACGCGTCCACGTGCTGGACTCCTCGCGGCACCCGGTACCGCCCGGAGTCTGGGGCGAGCTGTACGTCGGCGGGGCGGGCGTGGGCCTCGGCTACCTCAACGACCCGGCGCTGACGGCGGAGGCATTCGTGCCCGATCCCTTCAGCGCGGTTCCGGGAGCACGCCTCTATCGCACCGGGGACGTCACCCGCTATCTGGCGGACGGCACGCTCGAATTCGCCGGCCGGGTCGATCAACAGATCAAGCTCCGCGGGTACCGCATCGAGCCGGGCCAGATCGAGGCGGTTCTGAGACGGCATCCCGGCTGGAGCGAGAGCGCGGTGGTCGCGAGTGTCGATGCCAACGGGGAGACCGGCCTGATCGCCTGTGTGGTACCGGCTCCCGGCAAGCAGGGAGACCCGGGCGAGCTTCGGGCATTTCTCAAACGTCAGCTCCCCGATTACATGATTCCCTCGAAGATCGTCGCGATGGCGGCGCTGCCCCGCACTCCCGGCGGCAAGGTGGACCGGATGGCACTCGGCTCGAGCCTCCAGCGTCTTCCCGCTCCGGACCGAGACCTGGAGCCGGAGCCGGCGGTCCAGGCGACGCATGCCGAGGGAACCCTGACCGCGATCTGGACCCAGCTCCTCGGCGTGGATCGGGTGGGCCTGGACGACAACTTCTTCGATCTGGGCGGGAATTCCATTCTCAGCATCCAGATGATCAACCGCGCCAACCACGCCGGCCTGCGATTGACTCCCAAACTGGTGTGGCAGCATCAGACCATCGCCGAGCTGGCGCGGGTGGCCGTCCCGGGCCCAGCGGAGGCTTCCGAACGTGAGCCGGCACGGAGGGCCGTGCCCGAGCCGCGACCACGCCCGGCGGTTGAAGAGGAGGAGTCGACCAGCATTCTGGTCAGCGTCGAAAGCCTGCGCGCGTATGGCCGCGAGGCGCTGGAGCGGGCGGGTCTCGCCGCGGACGGAGCGGCGATCGTCACCGAAGTCCAGCTCGAGGCCAGTCTGCGGGACCAGCCCACTCACAACATGGTCTCCATTCCGCGCTATGCCCGGCGGATCGCCAACGGCACCATCAATCCCCGCCCCGATATCCGGATCGAGCGCAAATCGGACATCGGCGCCCATGTCCATGGCGATAACGGTCCCGGCCAATGGGTCGCGGTTCTGGCCATGGAGACGGCGATCGGGATCGCCCGGGAGAAAGGCGTGGGCATCGTCGCGGTGCGAGGCTCCAACCACCTCGGCGCCGCCGGCCATTATCCCTGGCTGGCCGCGCGGGAGGGCATGATCGGTCTGTGTACCACCAACGGCCCGGTGATCCTGGCCCCCACCGGCGGTATCACGCCCACCTTCGGGAACAATCCCCTCGGGGTGGGGATTCCGGCGGGGCGCCATCATCCGCTCCTGCTCGACATCGCGATGAGCGTCGCGCCTCGCGGAAAAATCGGATTGCAGCTCGCCGAGGGGAAACCGCTGCCTCCGGGCTGGATTCTCGATCGCCACGGAAACCCCTCCACCGATCCGGCCGATCTGGTCGCCGGTCTGGGCGTGCCGATCGGCGGCCACAAGGGCTATGGCCTCACCCTCATCATGGAGGTGCTGGCCGGTGTGCTGACCGGCGCGGGCTTCGGCTGGGACAATCGCCGTGCCCACGGTCCCGGAGCCATGAAGCCGGCCAATTTCGGCCACTTCTTCATGGCGATCGATCCCGAGCTGTTCATGCCGTCGCCGGAATTCACGGCGCGGGTCGACCGTCTGATCGAACAGACCAAGTCGGGCGACCGCGCCGATGGGGTGGAGGAGATCATGGTTCCCGGTGAATCGGAGCTGCGCGCGCGGGAGCGAAGCCTGCGGGAGGGCGTGGCGCTGCGAGCCTCGACCTATCACGCCCTCCGGAAGTATGGACAGAGCGCCGGGCTGGACACCGAGCTGGCCGTGCTTCCGTAAGGCGTCCCCCGAGCACCTAGCCGATTGGCCGATACCGCCCTTCGCGCCGACCTCGCATGTTCCTTCGACTCATACATCGAAGGAACCGCAATGCCCGCATCCCTTTCGTCCTTTTCCGATCAGCTCGCCGACGCGGTGACCCGTGCCGCCGGTGCGGTGGTATCGGTCCATGCCCGTCCCCGGTTGCCCTCTTCCGGCGTCCACTGGCGCGACGGCGTCGTCGTGACCACTGACGGCACGGTCCGCCGGGATCAGGATCTCAGCGTGACCCTACCCGACGGGCGCCGCAGTCCGGCTCAGCTGGCCGGCCGCGACCCGGGCACCGATCTGGCCGTGCTGCGAATCGCCACCGGCGAGCTCCCGGTCGCCACGCCCGGCGATCCCGCGGGACTGCGCCCCGGGCATCTGGTCCTCGCCATCGGCCGCACCGGAGACGGCGGGCCTCGCGCGGCGTTCGGCGCGATCAGCGCGACCGGGGGCAAGTGGCGCTGCTGGAAGGGGGGTGAAATCGATCTCTGGATCCAGTCGGATCTGACGATCTATCCCGGTCTGGGTGGCGGACCCCTGATCTCTCCGGACGCCGGGGTCCTCGGCATCAACTCCGGCGGCTTGAGCCGTCCCCTGGCGACGACGATTCCCGTGGCCACCGTCGAGCGGGTACTCGATCAGATCCTGGCCAAAGGCTATGTCGCCCGCGGCTGGCTCGGCGCGGCCATGCAGCCGGTGCGGATCTCCGACACGACCCGCGCCCGCGCCGCGATGACCAGGGACGGCGGCCTGGTGATCCTGTCGGTGGAGCCCGACGCACCCGCGGCGCTGGCCGGCCTGATGGTGGGCGATGTGATCGTCGCGATCGACGGCCATCCGGTGCAGCAGTCGGACCAGGTGCTCGCGCTGCTCGCCGGCGACACCGTCGGCCGCACCCTGGTGGTCGAGCTGATCCGTGGCGGCAAACCGGAGCGCGTGGAGGTGCTGGTGGGCGAGCGTCCCCGGACCCGGCGATGACCGGGCCCGCCTTCAGCGCGGGAGTGCGCGGCGTGATGGACTCGGTGGTGGAGCTCATCATTGCCGGCACGGTCGGGTCGGGGTTCGTGTGGGGCCCTGATGTCGTCGTAACCAGCGCCCATGTGGTACAGCAGGGTCCGGTGATGGTGCGCCTTCCCAACGGCCAGGAGCGCTCTGCCCGAGTCCGGCTGGCGGACCGGGATCGCGATATCGCCCTTCTCGACGTCCCGAGCCTCGGGCTTCCCGCGGTGCGGAGCGGCGACCCCACGGCGCTTCGAATCGGTCAGACGCTGTTTGCCGTCGGGCATCCCCTCGGCGTGCGCTACGCCATGTCCTCGGGCATACTTCACGCTGTGGGTCCGCTCCCCGACGGGTATCCGCTGCCGCCGCACGCCCGGCGCCTCACCTGGGTTCAGGCCGATCTGAGGCTGGCGCCCGGCAACTCCGGCGGCCCGATCGCCGATGCCAGGGGACGAGTCGTCGGGGTGAGTACCATGATCGCCGCCGGACTGGCGCTGGCGGTGCCCATCACCGCGGTGGACGCGCTGCTGCGCTCCCGCGCCGCATGAAGCTCCGGATCTATCTCGGCGTCGAGGATGCCGTCGAGCGGCGCCGGCTGCGGGCCCTGCTTCGCCCGGATCCCGATATCGTGTTCGTCGCCCTGGCGGAGGAGGCCGACGTCGTGCTGGCCGACGCACCCGCCACGCGGCCGATGGCCGGCTCGGGGACCGCGGAGGCCGGCGCGGCGCTGACGACGCGAGAGCGGGAAGTCTTGCGGCTCATGGCGGGCGGGTTAGGCAACAAGGGTATCGGAGCCGCCCTCGGGATCTCGACGCATACCGCCAAATACCACGTCGCCTCGGTGCTGGCCAAGCTCGATGCCCACTCGCGGACCGAGGCCGTGACCAGAGGTCTCCGGGAGGGGCTGCTTCCGCTATAGCCGCCAGCTCTCCCGATCGACCTTCACCCTCCGCTGATCGCGCGGCAGGTTCCCCTTGAGCTGGATGTCGATCGAGGCGGTCCGGACGTCCAGGAGTCCATAGTTCTGGAGTGGCGTCGACCAGGGGTTCCAGTTTTTCCGTCTCCGGCAAACCCCCGAAGAAATCACCTCGAGCAGCGGGAAGCGGGCCACCGACCTGGCGTGGTCCACAATCCGGTTGCGGTGGATGTCGCCCGACACCATGAGGTGACGGCGACCGGCGGCGTGATGCCGGAGGATGGCGGTCCGAAATCGCTCGAGCCAGGCCGGATAGAGGTCCCACCCCTGCTGATAGCGTTTCTTGGCGCCCGGGCCCAGACAGGAGCCGGACACGATGATCTTGAGCGGCTCGGGTCGGGCCAGCTCGTCGATGACCCAGGCCTCTTGCTGGGCGCCGAACATGGTGGGATGGCTCGCCTGCGGCGCGGTCCGGTCGAATCGCCCGTCGGTCACGATGATCCGAACCCCGCGCGCGGGAGTCACACTGCAGTTGATCCTGTTCCGGGGTCCGCCCGCGCCCGCCAGGTATTCCAGGAACAGAGCTCGGGTCTCGTCGCGATAGTCGAGGTAGGGAGCCTCCGCCCCATTCACGTCGTCGCCCCCGAAGTCGTGATCGTCCCAGGTGGCCAGGAGGCGAGTGCCGGCGCCTCCCCTTCCGTTCCCCACGATCGAGCGAAAGCTCGGTTCGGCGAACAGTCGCTCGTATTCGGGCGTCAGCACCGCGCGGGGCCGGGTCCGTCCAGTGGTCAGGGCGCGGGCATGACGTTTTTGGAGGTAGACATTGTCGCCGAGCAGGAGCAGCCAGTCCGGCCGAGGGTGTTCCGCCGCGAGCCTGCCCCAGGCGTGATGCTTCGGGTCCTGCCACAGCTTGCAACAGGAGGCGATGGCCACTCTCAGCATGACGTTCCGGTTCGAGAGACTCGTTTTCGTGCAAATATTTCAAGACGACGCCTCGAAATAAATCACGTCACCGCAGCCGCAACAATCCGAATTAACGCCGCGTAAGACCTTACGTCTAGTTGAATCGTCACTAGGCGTTCGTCGCCCGAAAATGCGACGCTCATGAAACCTCATCGTGGTGGAAGGAGACAGTAATGAGAAGTCTGACTCACACGCGCGCTTTTCTCGGGCTCGCTGCTGCTTCGTTGATCGTCGCGGCCTGCAGTAAGGACAGCAGCGGCCCGGACACTCGCTTCCCCGCCGGTGTCGCCGCCTTTTCCGGGGATGCGCAGGTTGCGGCCCCCTCCACTCCGCTTCCCGACCCGCTGACCGTCAAGGTGTTCGATGACCAGGGTTCGCCATTCGCCGGAATCGTCGTCACCTGGACTGTCACCGCCGGAGGGGGAACCCTCGACGTGACCAGCAGCACTACCGGGGAGGATGGGACGGCGTCGGCTCATCTGACCCTGGGACCCAACCCCGGCGACAACGTCGTCACCGCGAGCATCCCGAACCTGCAGACCATCACCTTCACCGCAACCGCCGAGCCGCCTCAGGCGCCGCCGGCTCACTAGGCGCCAGGGACGTCCAGGGCGTGGGCAGTCTGCTCACGCCCTCGGCGCCACCTTGTCGGGAGCGTCCGCAGCGCATCGGTTCCTCGTACGACCCGTCCCCACGCACCGGATTGGTGCCGGGCGGGATCTCGCAGTAATCTTGTACATGCCTCTCAATCGCGATGCCCTGCCCCGCCTGGTGCGGACCGGACTCCTGACCGGGATTTCCGACGGCCTGTTCTCCAGCGTCCTCGTCACCGTCTTCTATCACTCCACCTTCGCGCACCTCTGGCAGGGAGTCGCGAGCATGCTGCTCGGCAAGGAGGCCATTGATGGAGGGACCGGACCAGTCCTGATCGGCATCCTCATGCATTTCGGCGTGGCGTTCACCTGGTCCGCCATCTTCCTGTTCCTGATCCTGCGCTGGTCCTGGATCCGCGGTCTGCTCTCCACCCCCGGCGGGGTGATGAAGGTCGCCGCGCTCTATGGCCCCTGTATCTGGATGTTCATGTCTCTGGTGGTCATCCCGGTGCTGGGGCATCGCCCACCCTCGATCACGGTCCGCTGGTGGATCCAGTTCTTCGGTCATATTCCGTTCGTCGCTCTTCCGATCGTCTGGTCGTCGACCCGGGGAGGTCTGGGCTCCACTCGGCCGGCGTAATGACAGTGCCACCGACTGCCCGAAGCTATTTCGCCGAGCCGCGCCCGAGCATGTTCAACACCGACCTGCCGATGCCCGGCGCATGATCGGCCCGGGTCGCTGGATGCGGCTGGCCGTGCCCGGACTGCTCGCGGTCGCCTCGGGTGCGCGCCACGAGATGGCGGCACAAGCGCCGGCGATCGACACCACGGCAATCCTGGCGGCGGCGCGTCCGGAAATCGACGCCGCCAATCGGGACTGGGTCACCGGTTTCCGCCAGCACAACGTCGACCTGATCGCCGCAGCGTACGCGGACAGCGGCCTGTTCATCGCGCCGGATGGAACGGTGACGGCGGGGCGGGCCGCGATCCGGAGGATGTACGAGGTCCGGCTCGCCGGCATGCGCGCCGTACGCGATGGCGCAGTGATTCGGGAGGGTTCGGTGATCGGAGCAGCGGGGATGGTGTATGAATGGGGGCACGGCTGGCTCGAGTTCGCATCGGACACGCCGGGAGCGGCGCCGATCCGACGCGGCGGCGGCTATCTGACGGTCTGGCAGCGACAACAGGACGGCCATTGGCGCATCGTGCGCAACCTGGCGCTATAAGGCCGGCGCGGCCAGTGCAGCCGACAACTCTCCAGCATCCCTTTGGGCCGGTGAGCTCCGGTTTCCCCTCCCTCCCGTGAGAAGTCGCTGGCTGGCGGCGCTGCTCAACCTGGTGCCGGGGGCCGGCATGTTCTACGCCGGGCGCCCGGTGGCCGCAGTCGCCTGCATGGTCCTGGCTCTGGCCGCTCGACACGCCATCGCCGCCGCCATGCTTCACCCATTGCCGCAACCGTATACAGCAGTGCTCATCTGGGGTGGCCTCCTGGTCACCTATCTGCTGCTTGCCCTGGCCGGCTGGCTCGCCGTGGCCCTGACCCCGACGGCGCCGGGTACCTGGAACCGGGGGTGGGCGTGTGTCGGGTTCGTGGCCGTGGCGTTCGCGGTCAACGCCGCGGATCGGGCCTGGCTGGTTCGACCCTGGGTGCGGCCCTTCCGGGTCCCCTCCGGCAGCATGGACTCGACGCTCCTCACCGGCGATTTCTTCTACCTCGCGGTGGCCCGGCCGGGCACTCCGCTCCCCGCCCGCGGAAGCATCGTCGCCTTCGGGTCGATCGAAGAAATCGATCTGCAAATCGTGAAGCGCCTGGTCGGCCTCCCGGGCGATACGCTGGAAATGAAGCATCGGACCCTCTACCGGAACCACGCCCCGGTGCCGGAGCCCTACACGATATTCACCGACTCCGCCGATGTCGTCGACTCGGAGCAGGTCGAACAGATCCGCGGCTGGCAGCGCGGACGCCTGCTGGTCCCCGGCGACAGCGCCGCCCCGGTGTCGCTGGACACCTGGGGTCCCTTCGTGGTGCCGCCCGATTCCTTCTACGTCCTGGGTGACAATCGCGATGCATCCTACGACAGCCGCTATTACGGCTTCATTCCCAGGGCGCATTACGCCGGCCGGCCCGTGGAGGTGTACTACAGCTTCGATTCCTCGCATGGGCCCCTGGCTTTCCTGACCGCCATTCGGTGGCATCGGCTCGGGCTGGTGCTCACCGGCAATCATTGAATCCCGATAACCCTCGCTAGCAGATCTACCAGGTACGGATCGGGGCCGGTGGTGCTACTCTTGGGTGATACCACACCAGTTCCGTCGCATTCCTGTACCGTTGGCCGGCGACCGGCCCGCACCTATGCTTCCCGCGCCCGGACACCGGGACCGGCCGCATCGGGCGGGTTACGCCATCAGGAGAATGCCATGAATCGGATCCCGCTGCTCGTCCTGATCGCCGCGCTCCTGCTGAGTCCCAGCGCCGGCGCGCAGAAGAAGGAGAAGCGCTACGATCCCGCCCGGCCGTCCATCGCCGCGCCCCAGGACAGCAACTTTGCCGGGAGCTATTTCCTGCTCGGCATGGCGCGACTCAGCAAGGACCCCGAAGGCGCCGCGGCGGCATTCCACTGGGCCCGGCGCATCGATCCGAGCCTGGCGGATGCGTTCTACGCCGAGCGCATCGCGCGTCATCTCTCGGACACCCGCCAGCTGGGCGACTATCTGGTCCGCAATCGCTCGGTCATGCACCGGAAGGAAGTCCTCGAGATCGACTCGCTGCAGATCGAGGCGCTGATCCGGAATCCGATGCTCAATCCCCGGCTCGACCGCGCGATGCTCGAGATGTTCGTCGACAACGCGACCGGCGAGGCGAACATGATTCCCTGGGACCACGCCGATCCGGCGAACGCCGCCTGGCTGGCGATGAGCGAGGGACAGTTCGACCAGGCCGCCGAGTACTACGGCAAGGCCCTGAAGCGATCCAAGAATTCATACGGCTACAACCTGGACCGCGCGCTCGCGTTTTACCTCGCCATGCGGCCCGACAGCAGCCTCGCGGCACTCGACGCCTACCTCGAGGCGCGCCGCAAGGACGAGAAGAAGGAAGTGATCTTCGTCTATCAGTCCAAGGCGATGGCCGAATACACCGAGGGATGGGTCTACGACCGCGTGGGCAACCGCGACAAGGCCAAGGAAGCCTACGGCCGGGCGCTGACGGAGGATCTCTCCTTCGCGATGGCCCATTCCGCCCTGGGCGATCTCGCCCAGCAAGCGGGGGACACCGCGACCAGCCTGCAGGAATACGACCTCGCGGTCCAGCTGCGCGGCGAGGATCCCTTCCTCCGGCTCCACTACGGCAACGCGCTCGTCGCGGCCGGCCGCACCGAGGACGCGACGGTGCAGTTCGAGAAGGCGGTCATCCTGGAGCCGTACTATGCCCTGCCCTGGCTGGCGCTGGGCAAGGCCTCGGACCGGCTGGGGCGGAAGGACCGCGCCATCGAGGCGTACCAGACCTTCATCCAGAGAGCCCACGACGGTCTGCGCAAGGACATCGTGACCGCCTCGGAGCGGCTCAAGGCACTCAAGCCGGCCGGCGGCGCATGAGACGCGCCGGCGTGCTGCTCCTTGCCGCGCTCGGCGCCGCGGTCGGCGCGGCGGCCGCGCAGGCCCCGACCGCTCCGGTCAGCCCGCTCCGGCCCCGCACCATGGCCGAAGACCTCCAGATGCTCACCGGGGTGCTGAGCCAGATCCGGATCAATCATCCCGATTCGGTGGATGCCCACGAGCTGATCATGGCCGCGATCCGGGGCATGCTGGCCGCCGCCGATCCGCACTCCTATGTCATCATGTATC
>DASYPZ010000289.1:0-18272 GCA_036006105.1 Gemmatimonadales bacterium
GCGACATCGTGCTGGTGAGCGACATGGAGTTTCCCGCCAACGTCTTCCCCTGGCGGCAGCTCTCGGACAAGGGCGTGACGATGGAGCTGGTGCCGGTCACGGCGGAGGGCTGGCCCGATGAGGCCCGGATCATGGACCGGATGCAGGATCGCCGGGTCCGCGCGCTCGCCATTTCCCAGGTGCAGTTTCACAATGGCTTCGCGGCCGACCTCGACGCGCTGAGCGCGGTGGCTCGCGGTACCGGGACCTGGCTGGTGGTGGACGCCATTCAGGCGCTGGGACACCTGCCCTTCGATGTCCGGAAGACGCCGGTCGACATCCTGGCCTGTGGGGCGCAGAAGTGGCTGCTGGGGCCGTGGGGCGCGGGCTTCGTGTACGTGAGGCGGGAGCTGGTGCCGGAGCTGGCATCTCCGTTGGCGGGATGGAGCGCCTTCGCGGGCACGGCGAACTACACCACGCTATGCGACTACAGCGGCTCGCTACTGGACGATGCCCGCCGATTCGAGCTGATCACCCTGCCGTTTCAGGATATTCTGGGGATGAGCCGCGCCCTCGATCTGCTCGACGAGGTGGGCGTCGATCGCATCGCGCGCCACCTCGAGGCCATCGGCCAGCCGGTGCTGGAGTGGGCCGACCGCCGCGGCGTGCGTGTGGCCTCGCCCCGCGGGGCGCGGAGCTCGGGCATGGTGTGTCTGGCGGCCGCCGACCTGCCCGGCGGCCCGGAGGCGCTCAGGGCCGCCGGCGTCGCGACGTCGGTGCGGGAGGGTCTGCTCCGCCTGGCGCCGCATTGTTACAACACCATCGAGGAGATGAGCCGGGTGGCCGACCTCCTTACTTCTTCGCGACCTTCTCTTCCTTGAGCACCTTCTTCGAGAACCAGAACACGATGAACGCCACCAGGAGGAAATCGATCAGCGAACCCACCACCTGACCGGTACCGAACTGGAAGAGCGGGTGATCCGGGGTTCCGCCGATCTTGAGCACGGCCTTGCGCCAGTCTTCGCCCGCGGCGCCCAGGAGCGGTGCCAGCAACGGCATCAGGATGCCTTCCACCATCGCGGTCACCACCGCATTGAGCTTGCCGCCGATCACCACGGCGATCGCCAGGCCGATGACCCCGTATTCCTTCAGGAAAGCCATGAATTCCTTGAGCATGGAACGATCCTCCGTTGGAGTGGAGCGGCTCAGCCGGCGTCGATCATGGCGTAATGCTTTTTCCCCTTCTGAAGTACGATGAAGCGACCGGCGAGGAGGTCCGCGGTGCCGAGGGTGCGCTCGGCGCTCAGCTTTTCCCCGTTGACGCTGTAGCCATTGCCCTGGATGCCGCGGCGGGCGTCGGACTTCGAGGAGGCCAGGCCGGTGGCGACCAGCGCATCGACGATCGCGTAGCCGGATTCAAGCTGGGTTCGTTCGATTCCGACGCTGGTGACCTCGTGGGCCACCGTTCCGAGGGCCAGGGCGGTGGCACTGCGGATTTCGCCGGCGCCGAACAGAATGTCGCTGGCCTGCAGGACTCCGGCGAGAACCTCTTCGCCGTGGACGTGCCGGGTCATCCAGGTCGCGAGGCCGCGCTGGGCCTCCCGTTTTCCCGGATTGGCGGAGTGTTGGGCAACCAGCGCGGCGACTTCCGGCACCGGGAGATCGGTGAAGATCTTGAGAAACTGCTCGACGTCCCGATCATCGGTGTTGAGCCAGAACTGGTAGAACTTGTACGGGCTGGTCTTCCGCGGGTCGAGCCAGATGTTGCCGTCTTCGCTCTTCCCGAACTTGGCCCCGGTCGCGGTGGTGAGCAGCGGCGAGACCAGCCCATGGGTCTGGGCCTGCTCCCGCCGGGCGATGAGCTCGATGCCCGCCGTGATGTTGCCCCACTGATCACTCCCGCCGACCTGGAGCTCACAGCCGCCGGTCCGAAAGAGGTGGTGATAGTCATACCCCTGGACCAGCATGTAGGCGAATTCGGTGAAGGAGATTCCGGAATCCATCCGGGACTGCACCGAGTCCTTCTGCAGCATGTAGTTGACGGTGAAGTGCTTGCCGGTATCCCGGAGGAACTCCATCAGCCGGAGCGGGCGCAGCCAGTCGGCGTTGTTCTGGAGCCGGGCGGCGTTGCTGCCCTCGAAGGAGAGGAAGCGCCCCAACTGCGCCCCGATGGCGGCGGCATTCGCGTCGATCTGCTCGAGCGGGAGCATGGGGCGCTCGCTGCGCTTGCCGCTCGGATCCCCCACCTGGGCGGTGCCTCCTCCGACCAGTGCGATGGGGGTCCCGCCCTGCTGCTGGATCCAGTGCAGGACCATCACCGGCACCAGGTTGCCCACGTGAAGCGAGTCCGCGGTCGGATCGAACCCGACGTACGCGGTGATCGGCCCCCTGGCCAGACGCTCGCCCAGTTGGGGGGTGGCGTCGTGGAGGAGTCCGCGTTCGGCGAGGATGGAGAGGAGATCAGGCATTCGGGCCAATCGTAGGGCAGGGGAGGGGGGGCGTCAACGGCAAGCCGTGACCGGTCGTCGGTCATCGCCCCGGGGCCTCGCTTATCTTGAGGGTCATGCCCCGGAAGCTGCCTGCCCGCCTCACCCGTTGGTGGTACACCCCGCGCCGGCGACGCAATATCCTGGTCGGTCTCTGCGCGTTCATCCTGTTCAGCGCCGCCGTCCTGGCCGGCGCCTGGATGCGGGTCTGCGCCGGCGGCGCCTGTCCCTCCATCGCCGGGCTCGACAACTACGACCCCGATCAGGCTTCCAAGCTCTACGCCGCCGATGGCCGCCTGATGACCGACTACGGACTGCAGCGCCGCACCGTGGTGCCCCTCAAGCAGATGTCGCCCGCGGTTGCCGCGGCTTTCCTGGCGGTCGAGGATCGTCGCTTCTATCAGCACCACGGGATCGACTGGGTGCGCTTCTTCGGCGCGATCAAATCGACCCTCTTCGGGCGGAAGCAGGGATTCTCCACCATCACGATGCAGCTCGCCGGAAATCTCTGGCCCGACATCATCGACCGGAACCAGCGCAAGGGATTCAAGGGACTCTCCCGCAAGATCCGGGAATCCCGGATGGCGCTGGAGATCGAGCGCAATTATTCCAAGGACAAGATTCTCGAGCTCTATCTCAACCAGATCGACCTGGGCAACCGCGCCTTCGGGGTGGAAGCGGCGGCCCAGCGCTACTTCGGCAAGTCGGTTCGCTCGCTCAATGTCGCCGAAGCGGCGATGCTGGCCGGCCTGCCGCAGGCGCCGGCCACCTACAACCCGAGGAAGAGTCCCCGGCTGGCGGTGCGACGCCGGAACGTGGTCATCGGCATGATGGAACAGTGGGGCAAGCTGTCCCATGAATCCGCCGAGGCCTGGAAGGCCTATCCCCTGAGCCTCTCCAGCCGCTCCGACTACAGCGGCGTGGCGGAATATTTCGTGGAGTATGTCCGGCAGATTCTGCAGGCCCGGTTCGGGACCGACCTCTACAAATCCGGATTCCGGATCTACACCACCCTGGATCTGGACATCCAGCAGGCGGCGGAACGCGCGCTCGAGACCCAGCTGCAGAACATCGAGGACGGCGGCACCGGACCGTATCCCCACAAGACCTACCGTCAGTATCTGGAGCAGCGCTCCGATGCCACGCCCGACGCGAGCGCCGAGCCGTTCAGTCCGTACCTCCAGGGGATGGTGGTGACGCTGGACGCCGATTCGGGCTACATCCGCGCCATGGTGGGCGGCCGCGACTTCGACGACAACAAATACAACCGGGCCACCCAGAGCCTCCGGCAGGCCGGCTCGACCTTCAAGCCCTTCGTCTATACGGCCGCCCTCCGCGCCGGCATTCCACTGTCCTCGATCTGGGAGGACTCGCCGGTCTCGGTCGAGATTCCCGATCAGCCCACCTGGGAGCCCAAGAACTACGACAGCAAGTTCGAGGGCTTCATGACCATGCGCGAGGGTCTGCGCCAGTCCCGCAACACGGTGGCGGTGAAGGTCGGACTCAAAGTGGGAGAGGACGCGGTGATCGCCGAGGCGTCCAACTTCGGCATCACGACCCGGATCCCCGCGGTGCCCTCCATTTTCATCGGATCGGCCGACGTCTATCCGATCGAGATGGTGAGCGCCTACACCGGCTTCGCCAACATGGGGGTGGTGACCACGCCCTCGGCGATCCTCCGGGTCGAGGATCGTGACGGCAACATCGTCTGGCAACCCGAGATCCGGCAGAAGCGAGTGCTGGACCGGGAGCACGCCTGGCTGATCCTGGACGGTCTGCGGGATGTGGTCCGGCACGGAACCGCGACCGGCGTGTTCAGCCGCGCGGGGCTGCTGAACCTTCCCGCCGGCGGCAAGACCGGGACGACCAACGACGGCATGGACGTCTGGTTCATCGGCTTCACCCCGGATCTGGTCACCGGGGTGTGGATGGGCTTCGACAAGAAGACCAAGATCAAGGCCAACGCACAGGGCGGCCTGCTGGCCGCGCCGGCCTGGACGATGATGATGAAGGAAGTGTACGAGCGCCGGCGAATCCCCAGCGCGTGGGGCATGCCCGACGGGGTGACCCAGGCCGACATCGACGAGGGGACCGGCAGTCTCGCCACCCCGTTCTGTCCCCGCGCCAGCGTGGTGCGCGAATACTACTTCCCCGGAACCGAACCGACCGAGCGCTGCGCGCTGCACAGCCCCTTCCGCGGCGGGTGGTGAGGCCGCTTCGGCTCCGAGCCCGCTGGGCCATACCGGTAGACCGACCCGTCATTCCCGATGCCGCCATCCTGATCGGCGCCGACGGCCGGATCGAGGAGATCGGCCCCGACGCGACGATCCCCCTTCCACCCGACGGGGAGTCGATCGATCTGGGATCCGCGATCCTCATGCCCGGCCTCGTCAACGTCCACACCCATCTCGAGCTCACCGGGTTCCATGACCTGACCCCGGACCGTCCCTTTCGGGAATGGATCCTCGAGATCCGCGAGCGCAAGGAGCGGCGCAGCGAGGCGCAGTTCCTCGAGGCTGCTCTCACCGGCATCCGGGACTGCTGGGCCGGCGGTGTGACCACCGTGGCCGACACCGGGGACTCGGGTGCGGCGCTGCGGGCACTGGCGGAGCTCGAGGGAAGCGGGATCGTGTACCAGGAAGTCTTCGGTCCCCATCCAGGACAGCTGGAGGAGAGCTTCGCCGGGCTCGCCTCGCGGGTGGATGCGCTGCGCCCGCTGCTGCGGCCGCGGCTCCGGCTCGGCGTCTCGCCCCACGCGCCCTATACCGTGAGCGGGCCGCTCTATGCCCGGGTGGCGGCGTGGGCCCGCGCCGAGCGGCTGCGCATGGCGGTCCACGTCGCGGAGTCCCGGGCGGAATCCGACTTCGTCGCGCGTGACACGGGGCCGTTCGCGGAGGCCTGGTCCCGGCGCGGCATCCCGCCGGTCAGTGACGCCAGCCACCATTCCTCCGCCGGGCCCGTCGGATCGGCTCCGTCATCCCCGGTCGAGTGGCTGGATCGGCACGGCGTCCTGGGGCCGGACACCCTGGTCATTCATGCCATCCAGCTCTCCGCCGCCGACATCGCGATCCTGGCGGCTCGTGGCGTGGCGGTGGCCCACTGTCCGATCTCCAATGCCCGGCATGGCCATGGCGACGCGCCACTCGAGGCGCTGCGGGCGGCGGGCATTCGGATCGGCCTGGGGACCGACTCGGTGGCCAGTGTGGGAAGCCTGGATCTCATGGCGGAGGCGCGGGCCGCCCGCAGGCTCGCGGGGTTATCCGCGCTGGAGACCGTCTCCCTCGCCACGCTGGATGGAGCGAGGGCCCTCGGTCTCGAGGCCGACATCGGGAGCCTGACGCCAGGCAAATGGGCCGATCTGGCCGCGATTCGGCCTGGAACCGGGGCGCCGGACTCCGATTCCGATCCCCTGGAACGGGTCCTGGCCTCGGCTCCCGGCGACACCCAGCTCACGGTGCTGGGGGGTCGGATGGTGTATCGCCGGGAAACCGCAGCGCTTGATCCCGCCCGGGGGAGGTCGGTAGTATGAAGGGGTCCACCCTGGAGCCGACCGTGCGTTGTCTTGCGCTCAATGCCTCGTTCGAGCCGTTGACCATGGTGCCCGTCAAACGGGCGCTCCGGCTGGTCATTGACGGCAAGGCCGAGATCGTGGAGGCCGACACAGGGGAACCGATAAGAAGTCCGCGGATTTCGATTCCGAAACCCGCCATCATCCGCCTCGTCAAATTCGTCCACGTCCCCCGCAAGTTCCGCCGCCAGGTCACCAACACCTTCCTCTTCGCGCGGGACGACTACCGGTGCCAGTACTGTCACCGGACCCAGGGGCAGCTCCGCTCGCGCGAGTGCCTGACGCGGGACCACCTGCTGCCGATCAGCCGGGGGGGAGGAAACGAGTGGACCAACTGCGTGACGGCGTGCAGCAGCTGCAACACCAGGAAAGGGAACCGGCTCCCGGAGGAGTGCGGCATGCATCCGATGCATCCGCCGGTGGAGCCGCATTTCGTTCATCTGACCTGGGCGGTGCGGCGGCTCACCGCTACCCAGGCCAAGTACATCCGGTATTTCTACGGAGCGGCGGCGCTCCGGGCCATCCGCGCCTGATCCGGTCAGGGCGAGACTTTAAATCTTTCCGACCGCACCTCCAGCTCCTCCCAGGGTAATCCCGCGATCCGCAGCAGAAACTGCCGCACCCGTTTTCCGATCGAATTGTTCTCCGGCTGGGCCGGCGCGGCCGGCTGCCCGGCCAGGAATCGCTCCAGCGCCTCCATGTCCTCGTTGGACAGCGCCGTGATGGTCAGGGTGACGGCGTAATAGAACGTCCCGGTGCCCTCGGGCAGCGCGTCGACCTCGGTGCTGTACCCGAGCCACTTCTGCAGCAGATCCCGCGTCGCGAAACGAAATTCCTCGGGACCGGAGAGGAGCAGCCGGGTCACCCGGTACTGGTCCTGGAGGGGCTCCCGCTGAATCACGATGGACCACTCGGTGGCCCGCTGGAACTCGTCGATCCACCCGTCGCGGGAGCGCCAAATTTCCATCCGGTAGGTGAGCCGGATCGGGAACAGCTGCTCCATCGCGTCGGACCAGCGTTTGTCGTTCAGGAGATCGCGAACCTGGACCCGCGCCTTGCGCGCGTGAAAGGGCAGGCTGTCGGGTCCCAGCGCCACGGCGAGAGACACGCGGGGCCCCTGTGCCGCGGCCGGCACGGTCGCAAGCATTCCCATGGCCCAGGCCGCGAGCAGGACGCGACGCATCAGAATCGGCGCTGCAGGCGAAGGAAGAACAGCAGCGGCCCGCTGCCGGTCAGCGGCTGAGCCAGATAGAGTCCCAGTCCACCGGCGTCGAATCCGAATCCGATGTCGGCGGACCACTCGCCGAGCACCGGCAGCCGGTCGTTGGGCACCCGTCCCGGTCCGGAGCCGCTGATCCAGGACTTTCCGAGATCGCCGAAGACCACCACGTCGGGCTCCCGGATGGCGAAGACCCGCTGCAGCGCGGTCACGTACGGATCGGCCGAGGCGAGTGGCAGTCCGATCCGGGTCCGGGTCCGCACCTCGAGCTGGGTCGCGATCAGCCGGTCGCACAGGGCCGGATGGGCGGGGTCGTCCAGGGAGGTCGGGGCGCAGTTGAGGCTGCGGAAGCCGTAACCCGGCAGAATATCGGGGCCGCCCAGGGAGAGCCGACGCTGCAGTGACAGCGGATCTCCCGCGAGCCAGCCGCCCGCCACCAGGTGGAGCGCGCCGCGCACCGAGGGGTCGAGTCGCGCGTACCTCCGCGCGTCGAGGAAGATCCGGGACGAGGAGTAGGATCCCGGCGAGATCGGGTTCCGCACCTCGATCGGCAAGGTGAGCGGGGCGGCGTCGTTGCTGGTGCTCTTTTCCCAGAAGGCCCGCACCAGCCAGCCGGAGGTCGGGCTGTCCCGGTCGTTGCGGGTGTCGAGGTCGACGTTGAGCCGCCAGGAGGTGTAGTGGCCGTCGTCCACCAGCGGGTTAGGGCGCCAGGCCTCGTTCCGGAGGATCGAGATCGGATCGTTGGCGGGCACGCTGCGCTCGGCGTCGCGCCGGACCGACCCCCCGACGCTCAACCCGCGACCCAGGTTGTAGCTCAGGTACCCCGACACCCCCTCGGCTTGATAGAAGTCGCGATAGTCGCGCTGCAGCAGGAACGCCGACCAGCCGGCCTCGGTCTGGGAGAGCGGCTGATCCTCGATCGGCGCGATGACCCGGTAGATCCGGCTCCCCACGGTCAGGAGCCGCTTCTCCCCGAAGCGGACCTCCAGGCGGCCGCTGTACCCGAAGTTGGACCGGCGGTCGGTTCGGTCGGGCGCGGTCCAGGCAATGCCGCGGAGGTCCAGCCGCGCATCGATGTCCTTGAGCCCCTCGCGGGTCACGCTGGGGCCGAAGATGATCGGCAGACCCTCCACCCGGTTGTAGGTGCGGCCGGATTCGATCTCGAGGGTGGTGCGAAAGTGCCCGGTGGTGAAGGTGGTATGGGCCGACGCGAGCGCGCCCAGCGTAGGCGGCGCTTCCCGGAGCACCAGGAGCCCGTTCCCCGCCCGCGCCAGCAATGCCGTCGCCGGGAAGGAGCGCTGGGCCCCGATCAGGAATCCGCCCGGTTTGATGATGACCGCGCCGCCGACGACCAGTGCGTCTCCCTCGATCCGGGCGCCGGGATCGATGATCAGATCGCCGTTGATGACCGTCACCCGGCCGACCAGGGCTCCCGAGATGCGGAGCGAGCCTCGGAACACGCCGATCGGGCCGTTGAACAGCGACCCGGTGGGAAGGGTGAAGCCGCCCGCGATGCGGGTCGTGGCGGAATCGTTGTAGCGGCGAATCACCTCCTGCAGCACTTCGGGCGGCAGGACCCGCGCGGTGGAATCGGGGGCGCGCGCTTCGGGCCGGATGGTGAGCACGCTGTCCTGGGCCGCCAGCCGCGCCGCGCCGGCGCCCATCAGCGCCAGGGCAAGGAGCCCACGCCGGAGCCATCCCATTCGCGGTGTCACAGCCCGAGCCTCTTCATCCGGCGATACAGGTTGGCCCGATCGGTCTGCAGGGCTCGCGCCGCCTCCGCCACATTGCCGGCCGCCCGCTTGAGCGCGGCCCGGATGAGGGCGCGCTCGTAGTCGTCCAGCACGTTGGACAGGGAGCGTCCGCCCAGATCGGCCACCGAGTAGGTGGTACCGGAATCGGTGGTCACCGCCGGCGCGTCGAACCGGAGCGAACCGGCGCGTGGGAGCACCTGGCGGACCAGCGCGGCGTCGATCTCGGGGCCGCCCAGGATCGAGAGCCGCTCCACCACGTTGGCCAGCTCGCGCACGTTGCCGGGCCAGTCGTACGAGGCCAGCATGGCCAGCGCGTCCGCGGTGAACCGGGCCGGCTGGTGAGGGCGGACCCGCTCCGCCAGGTGCAACACGAGGTCGGGCAGGTCGTCGAGCCGCTCGCGGAGGGGCGGGAGCTCCAGGGGGAAGACGTTGAGCCGGAAGTAGAGATCCTCCCGGAAGGAGCCCACCGACACGGCCTGCTGGAGACGCTGGTTGGTGGCCGCGACCACGCGAACATCCACCCGCTGGGTTCGCTCGGCGCCGAGCCGCTGGATTTCCCCGGCCTCGAGCACCCGCAGGAGCTTGGCCTGGGCCTCGAGATTCAAATCGCCGACTTCGTCGAGGAACAGGGTGCCGCCGTCGGCCAGCTCGAACCGACCCAGCCGCCGGTCGGTGGCCCCGGTGAAGGCGCCGCGCTCGTGGCCGAACATTTCGGACTCCACCAGGTCCCGGGGGATCGCGGCACAATTGACCGAGATGAAGGGACGGCCGGAGCGCTGGCTGGCCCGGTGGATGCCATGGGCCACCAGCTCCTTGCCGGTGCCCGATTCGCCCATGATGAGCACCCGGGCCTCGGTCGGTCCGACCTGGGAGATCAAGGAGCGGATCTCGTCCATTTTCCCGCTCTTCCCCACCAGCTCCGCCTTGGGGCCGAGCTGGGAACGGAGCGCGCGGTTCTCGGCCCGGGCCCGGGTCAGCTCCAGTCCGCTGCGGATGGCCACCAGCACGGCCTCGGGCGTCAGCGGCTTCTCCAGGAACTGGAAGGCGCCCTGCTTGATCGCCTGGACCGCATCGGTGAGCTGCGCCTTGCCGCTCATCATGATCACCGGGATCCAGGCGTCTCGCTCCCGGATCTGCCGCAACGTGTCCAGACCGTCGGGGCCCGGCGGCATCTGCAGATCCAGCAGGATGGCGTCGGGGTGCAGCTGGTCGAGCTGGAGCAGCGCCGAGTTGCCGTTGGGGGCCTCTTCGGTCTCGAAGCCCTCGGACTTCAGCAAGGCGGCCAGCATCCGCCGGATGTTGGCCTCGTCGTCGACGATCAGAACCCTCGGCTTCATTCATGCCTCCGGCGCCGGTCGGCAACGCGGCGGTCCGCGTTGACTCGTTGCGCGATGAGTTTCGGGCCGCCCTCAGGCTGCCGGGGAAGGCGCACGATGAACGTCGCGCCGCCGTTCGGAGTTTCGGTCACTTCGATCGTGCCGTGATGAAAATCGATGGCCTGTTTGACGATCGCGAGGCCGAGACCGGTCCCCTCGATCTTGTCGGTGACATAGGGTTCGAAGATCCGGCTCCGCCGTTCGGCCGGCACGCCCGGGCCGTGATCGATGATGGCGACCCGTACCCCGTCGCCGTCGGAGGAGACGGTGACGTCTATGGCGCCTTCCCCTCCACAGGCCTCCACCGCGTTGCGGATCAGGTTGCTGAAGGCCCGTCGCAGCGGATCGTAGTGCCCGGCAATGTGGGGGGCTGCTTTCTCTACGAGCAGCGTCTGCCGGATGGTGTCAGGCAGCGAGGTTCGCAGCAGCTCGGCAAGCAGCTCGCCCAGATCGACGTCGGCGGCGGGGCCTTCCGGCAGCCGGCCCAGGTTGGCGAAGTCGCGGGCCAGGTGCTCCAGCCGCGCGGTCTCGACCCGCAGCACCTCCAGCGCCTCCTGCTGATCGGGCGTGGCGGTGCGGTCGAGCTGGCCGATGGCAAACCGCACCGGGGTGAGCGGATTCTTCATCTCGTGCGCGACCCGTCGGGCCACCTCTCGAAACGCCCGCAGCCGCTCCGACTCGAGCTCCCCCGAGCGGGCCTGTTGCAGCGAGGCGGCGGTATCGCGCAGCGCGCTCCGCAGCACTGCGAACTCGGGCGCTCCCCGTCGGTCTTCTTCGGGAGGGAGACCTTCGTGCCGCCGAATCCGTCCCATCCACCCGACCAGCTCATCGATGGGGGTGGCGAGCTGGCGCGAGATGCTTCGGGACAGGAGCACGGCGGCGTACAGCAGCAGGACTCCGAGCACCGAGACGGCCAGGGCCAGGCCGATGGTCTTGAGCCGGCTGTAGTTGAACCCCTGAACCGAGAGGGTGTAGGTGCTCTCGATGGCGGTGACATGGGCATGCAGGGCCCGGTGCTCGACCGGGCTCATCTGGGTGGTGTCCAGCACCCGGAGCAGGTTTCGTCCGGTCTCCAGCACCGGCTTGAGCGCCGCCTGACTGGTTTTGGCCGGGTTGAAGCGAAGCAGCGTCAGGGCCCAGCCGGCCACCAGCACGGCCGAAGGCAACGCCCCCAGCAGCAGGAGGTTGAGCAGGATGCGGTGGCGAAAGGGGACCGGGGGCACGAACTAAAGTCTAGTGCTGCGGTGCCTTCCGTGACCACTCAGGACATGGGGCGGGTCGATCGGCTACCCCCCTGACGCCGGCCGATCCAGCTCCCGGGCCAGGGTCGCGACGGTTTGATGCTCGAGCAGGGTGCGGAGCGAGAGGCTGATACCGAGCTCGGCGCGCAACCGGTTGGCGACCCGCATCGCATGGAGCGAGTGGCCTCCCAGCTCCAGGAAATGGTCATGCACGCCGATGCCGGTCACCCGGAGCACCTCTTGCCAGATCCGGGTCACGATCTGCTCGGTTGGAGTCCTCTGCGCAGCGACGCCCGGACTGCGGGCCGTCGGCACCAGCGCCGCCAGGGCTCTGCGGTCCAGTTTTCCGGTCGAGCCGAGGGGAAGCCGCTGGATCTGGATCACTTCTCCGGGCACCATGTAGTGGGGTAGCTCCCCTTCGGCGGATTCCCGGACCGCCCGCAGGTCGAGCGGGCTCTCGCGGTCGGAAACCACGAAGGCCACCAGCCGATCGTCGGCGGGGTGGAGGATGACCGCGGCCTGGCTCACTCCGGGCGCCTTTCGCAGCCCCCGCTCCACATCAGCGGGCTCGATTCGATAGCCGCGGGTCTTCATCTGGAGGTCGGTGCGGCCGAGGAAGCCGAGTTGGCCGTCGTCGCGCCAGCGGACCCGGTCGCCGGTACGGTACCGCCGCTCGCCCGGCATCGTGACCGGCAGGTTGCTCGGGAAACGCTCCTCCGTCAGCTCGGGCGCGCCCAGGTAGCGCAGCGCCAGGTTCCCGCCGCCGATCCACAGCTCTCCCGGGGTACCGATGGGGACCGGCCGGCGCTGCGGGTCGAGCACCCAGACCGTGACACCGGGATAGGGCCGCCCGATCGGAACTTCGCCGGGGTATTCGTCCCCCGGTTTCAGCTCGGCCGAAGTGGCGGCGACCGTCGCCTCGGTGGGACCGTAACAGTTGAAGAGGCGAGTACCGGGTTTCGCGACGGCGAAGAAGCGCTGCACCGAGTCCGGAGCCATGGCTTCCCCTATCACCGCGATCACCCGGACCGCTCCCAGGTCCAGCCCCAGGGGCCAATCCGCCGAGACGACCTCGCTCCAGAACGCGGTGGGCAGCGACAGATGGGTGAGCCGCAGGCTCCGGCACTGCCCCGCAAAGATCTCCGGGCTCTCCTTCATGACCTCCGGTCCCACCACGACCGTGGCGCCGAGGCAGAGCGGGGCGAAGATCTCCTCGATCGAGAGGTCGAAGGTGAGCGCGGCGCAGTGGAGCATGCGGTCGCCGGGGCGCATGGCGTACCGCTCCGCCGAGCTCATGGCATAGCGGGCGAGCCCCTGGTGCGGGATCACCACGCCCTTGGGGTCGCCGGTCGAGCCCGAAGTGAAGATGATGTACGCCGGATCCATCGTGCCACCCGGTGCGGGTTCGCCCTCCGGGTCCGCGGGGTCGGCGGGGGCACACAGGTCGGCGAGCCGGTGTTGCGGCTCGGGCCGGTTGGCCAGCGCGGGGGCGGCGACTCGGTCGGTCAGGATCATCCGCAGGCCCGCCGAATCCAGCATGGTGTCGGTTCGGCGAGGCGGGATCCGGGGATCGAGCGGTACATACACGGCGCGGAGGGAGAGAATCGCCAGGAGCGCAGCCACCACCTCGATCGATCGATCTCCGCAGAGTCCCACGAGCTCGCCGGGCGCGACACCCAGCCGGCGCAGCCGGCCCGTGAGCCCGCGCACCCGGCGCTCCAGGTCCCGGTAGGTGACCACCAGTCCGTCCTGTTCCACCGCCGGGGTGTCCGGATATGCCGCCGCCGCTCGGACGAACCGGTCGATCACCGGGTCGCTGGCCGGAGACGCAACCGCCGCCCCGCTCCACTGCTCGGTCAGGAGCCGGTGCTCGTCCGCCGGCATGACCGGCATTCCGGTCGTAGTCACCTGCGGATCGGCGGCCACCGCCTCCAGGGCCGCGACATAACCCGCCAGCCACCGCGCGGCGGTACCGCCATGAAACACAGCGGGATCGTACTCGAGCTCCAGCTCGATGCATCCGGCCGCGGGCGTCAGGTTGAGATGCAGATCGTAGGTGCTGCTCAAATGCGGCGCCCGGAAGTTGCTGACGGAGAGCCCGTCCATCGCGGGGAGAGCCACCGGCAGATTGCGATAGTTGAACACGACGTCGAACAGCGGATCGGAGCCGGGCTGGCCGCCGGGACGGAGCGTGGCCATCAGTCCCTGGAACGGGTAGGACTGATGGGCGAGGCCCTCCGAGAGGGATTCACCGGTGCGCCGGAGGTGACTGCGGAACGAGGCCGGTTCTCCGAGGCGGGCCCGGACCGGGATGACGGTGGCGAAGCTCCCGATCAGGCCTTCGGTCTGGCGATGGGTCCGGTTGGCGGAGGCGACCCCGAGGACGAAGTCATCCTGACCGGCCCGCCGTCCCATCAGGACCTGGAACGCCGCGAAGGTCAGCGCGAACAGCGTGGTTCCTTCTTCCAGCGCGATCCGGGAGAGTCGCGCCGTGAGCGCTGCGCCGATGGTCGCGACCGCCGTGGCCCGCGCGTAGGTCCGAGGGCGCGGGCGGGGGCGGTCGCTGACCAGATCGAGAGCCGTCGTGCTGCCCTTCAGCCGTCCCAGCCAGTAGCCACGGTCGGCGTCGGAGACCGGTGACCCGTGGTGGGCCTGCTCCCAGATTGCGAAGTCGGCGAATTGAATCGGGAGCTCGGCCAGCGGGGATTCCCGCCCCCGCGCGAAGGCGGAGTACAGCTCGCCAAGCTCGTGCAGGAACACGCCGTTGGACCACCCGTCGAACGCGACTTGATGAAAGGTGACCAGCAGCTCGAATACCTGGTCCGCCAGCTGGACCAGCATCGGCCGGAGCAGCAAATCCCCGGACTGTTTGAAGGGGAACCGGGCATCCTGGTCCAGCAACGCGCGAGCGACCTCCGGTCGCTCCGGGGCGGCGGTCCCGCGAAGATCCACTTCCCGAATCTCCACCTCGCGCGGCGCGGTCGCGCGCTGGATCGGCTCGCCATCGCGCAAGGAGATCTCGGTGCGAAGGATCCGGTGCCGGCGAACGATCTCGGTCAGCGCGCGGCGGAGCGCAGTGCGGTCGAGCGGACCCTCGAGGTGCAGGATCTTCGGCATCGCGCCCGGCGCGGCGGGACCTCTGGTCTGATCGAGCAGCCACTGGCCGAGCTGGGCGGTGGCGAGCGGAGCAGATTCGGTGTCCGTTGGCCGCGGGGTCGCGTCGGGCTTGATGCCGGCCCGGCGCGTCAGGAGCTCCAACGCCGCTGCCGAAAGGCGGTGTGACCCGGTGTCGCTCATCGAACCGGCGGGGGAAGCGGGGTCTTGCCGGGGCGGGGAGCCCGCGGAATCCGTGGCAGCGGCGGAATGGTCGCGTTGGATCCAGGCGCCGGCCCGGCCTGACGATCGATTTCCGTGGCGAGTGAGGCCACGGTCGGGTGCTCCAGAATCGTACGAAGCGACAGATTCGTGTCGGGCCCCCGGAGTTGATGGGCGATCCGGATAGCGGTGAGGGAATGTCCCCCCAGCGCGAACAGGTCGTCATCCCGGCCGATCCGGTCCCTGCCAAGGACGGCCATCCAGACCTCCGCCACCCGATGCTCGGTGGGCGTGCGGGGCGGCTCGAATGGGAGGGAGTCGGACCGGGGCGCCGGCAGCGCCCGACGGTCGATCTTGCCGCTCGGAGTTTTCGGCAGCTCGTCGAGGAAGACGATCCCCGAGGGGATCAGCGATCGCGGCAGTGAGCGGGCCAGCTCCTCCCGTAGCGTGCCTGCCGAGGTAGTGGCACCGGGATGCAACACGACCCAGGCCATCAGGCGGGCGCCATCGGTCTCTCCCCACGCCACCCCGACGGCACACTCCCGCACCTCGCTTCGCGCGTTCAGCACCGACTCGACTTCCCCGGGCTCGATCCGGAATCCGTGCAGCTTGAGCTGCTCGTCGACGCGTCCGAGGTACTCGATGGTTCCATCCGGCCGGAGCAGAGCCCGGTCTCCGGTCCGGTACATGCTGGTACCGGCCGCGCCGAACGGATCGGGCAGAAAGCGCTCGGCCGTGAGGTCCGGCCGGTTGACATACCCGAGCGCCACCCCGAGTCCACCGAGGTACAGCTCGCCCGGGATGCCGAGTGGCCTCGGCTCCCGATTCGAATCGAGCACGTAGGCCGACAGGTTGGGAATCGGGCGCCCGATCGGGATGGAGCTGCCGCTGAATCCCGGGTGACTCCGCCACGACGTGGCGTCGATGGTCACTTCGGTGGGGCCGTAAAGATTTATCAGCACCGCGTCGTGCGCGGCATGAAACCGCCGTGCCAGATCGACCGGAAGCCGCTCGCCCCCGCTGAGCACCCGCCGGAGCGTCGGACAGTCGGCCAGCCCGTCCAGCTCGAGCAACAGATTGAGGACCGACGGCACCAGCTGCAGCGTGGTGATCCCATGGCTCCGGATCATCTCGCGAATGTAGTGCGGATCGAAATCGCGGTCCGGGTCCGCCAGGACCATGGGGCACCCCGCCAGCAGGGACCCCCAGACTTCCCAGATCGACGCATCGAATCCCAGCGGTGTGCGCTGGAGGATCACATCCGTCGCTTCGATCGGGAAGGCAGCCAGCGCCCAATCCATGTGATTGACCAGGGCTCGATGCGGAACCACCACGCCCTTGGGCCGTCCGGTGGATCCGGACGTAAACATCACGTAGACCGGATCCTCGGGGCGGGGCCGTCGGAGCGCCGTGGCGGAGCCCTCGAACGGAGCCGGGATTGCATCGAGCCGCTGGACCGGGGCGCGATCCTCCGCGACGGCGGCACCCGCGGCGTCGGCAAGCACCAGTTTGACCCCGGCGTCTTCGAGCATGCCCCGGATCCGGTCGGCGGGTTGCTCGGAGTCCAGGGGCAGGTAGGCGGCGCCGGCAAGCACCACCGCGACCATCGCCATCACCATCTCGGGTGTCCGGCGCGAAACGATCGCGACGACGTCGCCCGGGCCGATGCCCCGTCGGGCGATGTCGTTCGCGAGCCGACCGGCGTGCTCCGCGACGGCACCAAAAGTCCAGGACGCTCCCGCGCTGAGCAGTGCGGTGCGCTCGGGATGCTTCACGGCCTCCTCCAGGAAGAGCTCGCCGAGGGGGCGCGCGGCGCGAGTCGGGCGCACCGGACCGGCTGCCAGACTCAGAACCCGTTCCCGCTCCCCCTGCCGGAAAAGGGAAAGTCGGGAGACCGGACCCTGGCCGCCGCCCGCCACCCCCTCCAGCAGGGTCTGGTAGATCTGCAGCAGCTGGCCGGTGGTGCTGGATTCGTACTGGGCCGCTCGCGTGGTGAGGACCACCTCGAGACCCTCGGCTCTGCGGGACACGGCGAGACCCAGGTCCACCTTCGCGCCCGGCGTGCCGATCGACACCGGCGTCATTCTTGCCGCGCCAAGATGCGGCTCGGACCGGTAATCCTCGTTGAACGAGAAGAGCAGACGGAACGCCCAGTCCATCGGACGACGCATCACGCCCACGACCTCCTCGAGCGAAGCGGGATGATCCAGCGCATCGAGGATGCCGGTTCGGACGTCCCGCACCAGCTGAGCAAGCGTCGTGGTCTCCGTGACCCGGGTTCGTACCAGGACGGTGCGCGCGAAGTAGCCGATGGTCCGTTCCACATCCAGCGAGTCGCGACCCGCCAGCACCGTGCCGAAGGTAAGATCCTCCTGGTTCCCGAGGCGGTAGAGCAGGATTCGGAAGCTGGCGAGCAGCAGCACGTTCAGGGTCGTCTCGTGTTCCTTCGCCCGCCGGTCGAGCTCCGCCAGCAGCGCGCTCGGGAGAACGACCCGCTGTCGATGCCCCTCGAACGTCGGCTGGAGCGGCCGGGGATGGTCGCTCGGCAGGTCCACGCTCAAATCCGCGTCGTCGAGCAGGGTGCGCCAGTATTCCAGGTGCTGCCGGCGGGCGGCGGCGCGTTCCGGTGCGGCAAGCCAGGCTGCGTAGTCCCCGAAATCGCGTCCCGATTCCTCCGGCGCCGGTGCCCGGCCCGCGGCGCGGGCGGCGTAGGCTTGCACCAGCTGGCTGAGGATCAGTTCGGCCGACCATCCGTCGCAGACCAGGTGGTGCATCGTCAGCAGCAGCAGGGTGTCCTGGTCGGCGATGCGAGCCACGGTAACCCGGCAGAGCGGCGCGCGAGTCAGATCGAAGGGCCGCGCGACGCGCGCATCCAGCGCGGCCAGCGCGGCCGGTTCCGCCTCGCCGGGAGCCAGCCGGCGGAAATCCAGCACCTCGATCGGGAGGTGTACCGAGCCGTCGATCCGCTGGGCCCGGGCGACGGAATCCTCCTCGATCGAAGTACGGAAGGCGTCGTGCCGGGCGGCCAGGTCCTCGAGCGCGGCGGCGAGGACGTGCAGATCGAGCGGTCCTTCGATCCGTCGGCAGATCGGAAGGTTGTATGCGGAGGTTCCCGGTGACGCGCGCTCGATCTCCCAGAGCAAGCGCTGCTCCGGCGTGACCGGCGCAAAATGCGGGTCGGCCCGGAGCGTGGATACCGCGGATTCGCCGATCGTCGGCGCGGCAGCCTGTCGCGCCGGTGCCGGCGCCCCCTGTGTCGCGGCGCGTGCCGCCACCAGCCGGTCCACCTCACGCGCCAGTGAATCCAGCGCGTGGTATTCCATCATCGTTCGGA
>DASYPZ010000290.1:0-4655 GCA_036006105.1 Gemmatimonadales bacterium
GGCCCGTGAGGCCCTTGCCGCCACGCTGGCGAGTCCCGGGGACCGCTCGGTCGCGCTCGATCTGCTGGCGGCCGACGCGCTGGTGACCCTGGCGCTCAAGGCGCGGGCCGGGACCGATCCCGCCGGCCTGGGAACCTTTGCGCGCGAGCTGGCCGCCCTCGGGGCCGGAACTCGATGATCGACCTTCACAGTCACCTGCTGCCCGGAGTGGACGACGGATCGAAGACCATCGAGCAATCGGTCCGGGTCCTGCTGGCCATGCGGGAAGCAGGCGTGACCGGCCTGTGCCTGACTCCCCATCATTCGGTCGGCCGCATTCCCCGAGGATTGCCTGCATCCCACGATGAGGCCTACGCGGCGCTCTCGGCCGTTGTCCCCGACGGCATCACGCTCTATCGCGGGGTCGAGCTGATGCTGGACCGGCCGATCCCGGCCGACATCCGTCAGTTTCCCGGCCTCACCCTGGGCGGCACCCGTCGCATTCTGGTCGAGTTTACGTACGGCGCCGCGGTTCCCGCGGTGGCCAACGCCCTCACGCAAATCGTCCAGGCGGGACTGGTGCCGGTGCTGGCCCACCCCGAGCGGTACCGGGCCTGTACGCCGCAGGCGGTGTCGCACTGGAAGGCGATCGGGGCGCTCATGCAGGTCGATGCCACGACCATCCTGACCGGCCGAGGCCGGGGACAGCGGGCTCGCGAGCTCCTGGCGCACGGCCTGGCCGACATCATCGCGGCCGACAACCATGGCGACGGACGCATCATCGGGGCGGGGTACCGCTTTCTGTGCGAAGCGGGCGGCGCGTTCCAGGCCGATCTGCTGGCGGTCAAGAACCCCGCCGCCATTCTGGCCGATGAAGCGGTCGAGCCGGTTCCCCCGCTGCCCATCAAGACGGGAATCATGGACAAGCTGAAGCAGTTGCTCGGGCCGGCGGAATGAGCGCCGGCGACCAGATTCGCGCCGGCCTTCTCTCGCTGGCCCGCGTCGCGGAGGCGTCCACGGCGCTGGCAACCGATGTCGATACGGTCGGCGAGTGGTACATCGCCGTTCTGAACGGCGGTGGCACACTGTACTTTGCGGGCAACGGAGGCAGCGCGGCCGATGCGCAGCACCTGGCCACCGAATACATGGTCCGCTTCCGCCGGGCGCGAAAGCCCCTCCGGGCGGTGGCGCTCACCACAGATACCTCGCTGCTCACGGCGGCGGCCAATGACTTGGGGTTCGAGCAGATCTTCGCTCGGCAAGTGGAGGCGCTCTGCCGCGCCGGAGACCTGCTCGTCCTGCACAGCACCAGCGGCGCCAGCGCCAATCTCCTGGCCGCCGCCCGGGCCGCGAAGGTCCAGGGACTGCCAGTCGTGGCGTTTCTCGGCCGTGATGGTGGAGCGCTCAAGGAGCTGGTGGACATCGCCATCGTGATTCCGTCCGACGAGACCAGCCGGATCCAGGAGCTGCACATGGCCCTGGAGCATCTCATCGTGGAAATGGTCGAGGAGAGATTCGCAAAATGATTTCCCTGGCGGGACAACGGGTCCTCATCACCGGCGGCTCGCGGGGCATCGGTCGCGCGGCGGCGCTGCTGTTCGCCCGGGCCGGCGCCGACGTCGGCATCACCTACCACACGAGGGTGGCGGAGGCCGAGGCGGTCTCGAAGGAGATCCGCGGCCTGGGGCGCAAGGCATTCTTCTCGGGAGGAGACCTGGCCGATCCGCGGGTGGTCGACAAAGTCTTCCGCGAGTGCAAGGCCGCCCTGGGCGGGCTGGACTGTTTCGTGGCCAACGCCGGCATCTGGCCGGTGGAAGAAGTGGCCCTCGGCAGCCTGAGCGACGCCCGGTGGCGCTCGACGATGGCCCAGAATCTGGACGCGGTGTTCCTCACCACGCGCGCCGCCCTGAAATTGATGGACAAAGGCGGCCGGGTAGTGCTGGTGTCGAGCACCGCCGGCCAGCGGGGGGAAGCCTTTCATGCCGACTACGCCGCGACCAAGGGCGCCCTGATCTCGATGACCAAGTCGCTGGCGGTGGAATACGCCCCCGACATCACCGTCAATTGCGTCGCGCCGGGATGGGTCGATACCGACATGAGCGCCGACTCTTTCGCCGGGAGCGGACGCGACCGGATCGCGGCCACGATTCCGCTCAAGCGGATTCCCCCGGCGGAGGACATCGCGGGCCCGATCCTGTTCCTCTGCAGCTCGCTGGCCCGCCACGTGACGGGGGAGATTCTGAACGTGAACGGCGGCAGCGTGTTATGCGGATAAGCCCCCGGTCTTGATCGTTCTCCTCGCCACCGGCGGCACCATCGCCATGCAGCGCAGCACGGCGGCCGGAGGGAACGTCCCGGCGCTGGGCGGCGCGGAGTTGCTGGCGATGGTGGGCGACCTGGGTACCCGCCACGAGATCAGGGTTGAAGACTGGGAGCGCCTCCCCGGCGTGCACCGCGGCCCCCGGGAAATTTGGGCGATGCGGGAGCGGGTCCGGGCGATGCTCACGGAATCCAATCCCCCTGCCGGCATCGTCGTTACCCACGGTACCGACACCCTCGAGGAAACCGCCTATCTCCTGGCGAGAACCCTCGACCCTGAGGTTCCCATCGTGGTGACCGGCTCGATGCGCACCTCGAGCGATCCCGCGTGGGATGGACCGAAGAATCTGCGTGACGCGGTCGCGGTCGCGGGGGATCCGGGCGCCCGGCACCGGGGTACGATGGTGGTCTTCGGGGGCCGGATCTACGACGGGCTGGACGCCACCAAACTCGACGCCTTTGCCGATGGCGCCTTCGGATCGCCGCACCGGCCGCCGGTCGGCCGGGTCGACGCGGGCGTGCCCCAGTTCGCTGGGCCGGCGGATGCACGCCTGCCGCTTCGGGTACAGCAACTCGGCTCCAGGGTCGCGATCGTCCCGCTGATCCTGGGCGATGACGGGGCCATGGTCGATGCCGCGCTGGGCCGGTTCGATGGATTAGTCATCCAGGGGTTCGGTCGGGGCAACGTGCCGCCCGGCGCGCTGCCCGCGATTCGTCGCTGGCTCGATGCCGGGAAGCCGGTGGTGCTGGCGAGCCGGTGCCCCTTTGGCGAGGTCGGCGGGGAATACGCCTTCGAGGGCGGCGGCGGCCAGCTGCTCCGGCTGGGTGTGCTTCCCGCGGGACCTCGGCCGGTGTCGCTGGCGCGGCTCGAGCTGGCCCTCTGTCTTTCCGCCGGTGTCCCGTACGGCAACGCCCCCGCGTGAGCCCGTCCGTTCCCGCCGCCATGATACTTCCCGAGCCGGTGCTCGAGATCGCGCGGACCCTCGAAGCGGCGGGGTTCGAGACCTGGTGCGTGGGCGGCGCGGTGCGCGACTGGCGCCTCGGCCTGTCGGACCAGGATGTGGACCTGGCCACCGCGGCGACGCCGGAACAGGTCCAGGCACTCTTTCCCCGGACGGTTGCCGTCGGCATCAAGCACGGTACGGTGGGGGTCCTCGACCGGGCGCGGCGGCTGCACGAGGTCACCACCTTCCGCCGCGACGTATCGACCGACGGGCGGCACGCCGTGGTGGAATACGGTGTTTCGATCGAAGAGGATCTGGCTCGGCGCGACTTTACCATCAACGCGCTGGCGTGGCATCCCTTCCGCCAGGAGCTGCGGGACCCGTTCGATGGCGCGGGCGATCTCTCCGCCGGGGTGGTGCGCGCGGTCGGGGAGCCGGCGCGTCGGTTCGCCGAGGACTATCTCCGGATTCTCCGCATGGTACGGTTCGCGGGACGACTGGGGTTTTCGATCGATCCTGCGACCTGGGAGGCGGCACGATCCGCCGCGGGGGAGCTCACCCGACTCTCGGCGGAACGAGTCCGGGATGAGTGGTTCAAGGGCCTGGCGACCGCCCGTTCGGTCGTCGGCTTCGCGGTGGCGTGGCGGGAGGTCGGCGCGGCCCGAGTCTGGCTGCCCGAGCTCTATGATGCCGCCACGATGGTGGAGCCGATCGTCGTCCGGGATCCGGTGGTCCTCACCGCCGCGCTCTGCCGTGCGGCGCCGGAGGTACTGGCCCGGCTCAAGGCCTCGAGCGCCGAGATTCTTCGCGCTCAGGCCATTGCCCGCGGGCCCGCCGAGCCCGACTCGGCCGAGCCGGTTGCGGTGCGGCGCTGGCTCGCCCGAGTGGGTGCTGCGGCCGATGATCTCATCCGGCTGGTCGAGATCCGCCGGGGGAGTCCGCCCGCGTGGGTCGCCATCGCCGAGGCGAGCCGGGCCCGGGGCGAGGCGACCTCGCGCGGGCAGCTCGCACTGACCGGAGACGACCTGCGGGCGGCGGGCGTGTCACCCGGACCCGAGATGGGACGGCTGCTCGACAGACTGCTGGACGCGGTGCTCGAGGACCCGGCACGCAACACCAGGGAATCCCTGCTGGGCCTGGTGCAGTCGTGGCGCTGAGTCCGCTGCTCTTCGCGCTCGGCGCGGCAGCGGGAAACATCGTCGGCGCCCTCGCGGTGGTCCGGCAGGAGCGACGGAGTCTCGCCTTCATCGAGACCTGCCTCGCCTTCGGGGCCGGATTCATGCTGGCGCTGGTGCTGATCGGGGTGCTGCCGGTCGTCTTTTCTTCTCCGGGCGCCGCAGCCGGCCGAGCCGGATTTCTGGTGCTTCTCGGGTACGTGCTGGTCCATCTCGCGCAGCACGTGATCACACCGCA
>DASYPZ010000291.1:0-3604 GCA_036006105.1 Gemmatimonadales bacterium
CTGGGATACACCACCACCGACCAGGGCAGCTCACGGTTCCCCTGGCGCCAGACCAGCCCCCAGGGGCCCAGCACCCTGAGATGCAGCCGTCCTCCGGTGGCCTTACCTCGCCGTACCGGCGCGTAGAGCACCGACTCCAGTAGCGGCCGCGCCGGCGTCAGCTCGAGCCGGCGCTCCCTGCCGGCGGAGGTCTCCAGGAGCCGCGGGGTCTCCTCCCGCACCAGCACGGTGAGGCGGCGCGCCGTCGGATTGTCCCATTGATAGGTGACCGGCAGCTGGCGTCCGACCGAAAAGGCCGGCGGGGCTTCCCGGCGCACCGGGAAACGCGCGAAGCCCAGATCTCCGATCCGCCAGGCATCGATCAGGAACGCGACCACCCACAGGAAATCGGCGACGAAGAGCGTTGTTCCGGCCTCCGGCACCAGCAGGGAGATCGGCGCCAGCACCGCCAGGCCTGCCGCCACGAGATACCAGCGACGGGACGGGAGAATCATCCCCGCGGAGCTTCCACCCGGTCGACGATGGTCCGGAGCGCCACATCCGCGGTGACCCCCTCGAGCTCCAGCTCGGGTGCCACCATGACCCGGTGCCGGAGCACCGGGAGCGCGAGTCCCTTCACGTCGTCGGGCACCACGTATTCGCGCCCATCGACCAGCGCCGCGGCCTGGGCCAGCTTGAGCAGCGCCACGCTGGCGCGCGGCGACGCGCCCAGGGTGAGCGCCGGCGCGTCGCGCGTGGCCCGGACGATGGCGGTGATGTAGGCGGTGAGACTCGGTTCCACTCGGACGCGCCGTACCGCGTCCCGAATGCGTTCGAGCCCCGCCTCGTCCACCACGCGGCTGATCCCGAAGCTTCTGGGCTCCGCCGCTTCGAATCCGCCCAGCACCCGTTGCAGCAGCGACTCCTCGGTCCCCGCGTCGGGATAATTGAGGATGCTCTTGAGCAGGAATCGGTCGAGCTCCGCCTCGGGCAGCGGATAGGTGCCCTCGAACTCGATCGGGTTCTGGGTGGCGAAGACGGTGAAGCTCGGCGAGAGGGCGTGACGCTCCCCATCGACCGTGACGCTCCACTCCTGCATCGCCTCGAGCAGCGCCGCCTGGGTCTTGGCCGGCGCGCGATTGATTTCGTCCGCGAGCACCAGGTCGGCGAAGAGCGGTCCGGGCCGAAAGGTGAATCCCTGCCCCGTCAGCATGCTCACGCCGGTGATGTCCGACGGCATCAGGTCGGGGGTGAACTGGATCCGCCGGAAGCTCAGGCCCAGCGCCTCATTGAGCGCCCGCACCAGCAGCGTCTTGGCGGTGCCGGGGGGACCCTCGAGGAGCACGTGCCCCCGCGCCATCAGGGCCAGCAGCGCCTCGCGCAGCACCGGGCCCTGGCCCAGCACCACCCGGGTCAGCTCGGTGAGTATCCGGTTGGCGGCATCCGCATGGCTGCGGACGTCCTCCGGACTCAGTGTCTCTGATCCTCCCACAGATCCTCCACGGCATTCGCGGCGCGGAGCACGGCGATGGACGGCTGCCCCGGCCTGGTGAGCGCTTCGATGGTGACGAGGGCCTCGCGCCCCCGCTCCGAACGGGTCGTCCGGCCGAGCCCGGCCAGCCATTGGCGCCAGTCTCCCCGGGTGCGGAGCGCCGGCGGCAGCAGCCGGCGCCGGAGTCCCCGCACAATGGCGCCGATGGCCACGTCGTGGCCCTTCGCCGCCGCCAGCGCGGTGGCCAGCGCGCGGACATGCTCCAGCGGCGAGCGGCGGCTGCGCGCGATGGCCGGTTGGGCCCGGCCGAATCGAACCGTCCCGAACAGCAGCGCGATGAGGCCGATCACGGCGGCCTGCCACACCAGCCACCCCCACGGCGAGCTCCTGCTCCAGGTGATGACCGCGCCCGCCAGCGATCCGGCCGGACCGAAGCCGTGATGGTACTCCTCGAACAGCACCCGGTCGTTGGTCCCCGCCACCAGCGACAGCACGAACGGACCCGCCTCGGTCGCGCGCAGCGCGCGGTTCCGGAACAGCTCTGGGTCCGAGACCAGGATCACCCGGTGACTCACATCGGCGCGGGTGAGTCGCAGCGCAACCAGCTGTCCGCCACTGGAGGTCAGTAGAGTATCGACCCGGGCCAGCGGCGGCACGGCGCAGTTGGCGAAGCCGACGTCGAACGCCCGGCTCGAGTCCACCACCCTGGCCTTGCCGGTGGGCTGGAGCACGGTGTGGACCCACGGCCAGCCCCGACCCAGCGGTGCGCCGGGCCGGGTCACCCGCACCGAGTCGATGAATCTGCGCTTCGTCCGGTAGCCGAAGCAACGCATCAGCCCCTCGGCGCCGTCGCCGGCCACGATCAGGTCGGCTCGCCGGCTGAAGCCCAGAATCGAGGTGACCTCGGGAGCCGACAGCCCGACGGAAGGGTCGAGCAGAAAGAGCACTTCGCGGGGATCGGTGTCGAGACGGTCGAGCTCGCGGGGGCGCAGCCGGAACCGCCGCACCGGAAGGCCCAGCCGCTGAAAGGCATCCAGCAGGGCCCGCGAACCTCCGGGCCCGGCCAGAAAAGTGGAAGGGCGCTCGTCCCGAACCGCCGGGCGGCGCGACGACCGCCCCAGCAGTCCCGCGGTCATCCCGAGGACCACCAGGGCGAGCACCGCCACCATCGCCTCATCCCGCGGGCGCATAACGCTCCGGCGTCGCGCGCGCGCGCCACTCCTGGAACTCGGCGGCACCGCAGGGCCGCCGCGCGAACGCATAGCCGTACAGCCGCCGGATCAGCTCACGGAATTCCTCCCGCGTTTCGCCGGCCAGCCGCGCCTCCATGCCGTATTCGGCCGGGGTCTTGCTGGGATGGAACTTGAGCAATCGCAGCGCATCGAGCGCCAGCACCAGCGCCAGAAAATCCGCCTGCACCGCCTCGGCATACCGCTCCTGTGCCGCCAGCCGGTCCGCCTCCCGGCGATACCACTCCCGGTCCCGTCGCTGAGACGGACCGTGGGGTAGTCCCTCCCCCGGCTGGCCCGAGCGCACCGTGCGGAGAAACAGCCACGCCGCATGCGCGAAGATCGCCAGCACCCCGACCAGCAGCCCGATCTGGATCCAGCGGAACAGCAGCGGATGGGTGTCGTGCACCCCGGAGAGCCATCGCTGCAGGGCGTCCAGCCAGCGCGCGAAGGTGGATACCGGCGTCGGTCGTTCCTGCCAGCGGTAGTCCCGGCCCGCGAAAACCGTATCCAGCACCGCGCGGAGAGAATCGGCGCTGGGCCGCGCACCCTGCAGGGCCGCCAGCGTCACACCGGAGCCATCTGGGTGGCAAGGAGCTCCAGGTCGAAGCCCTCCTTGCGCACCCTGAGGTCGTAATAGAGTACCGTGAGCACCACGTAGAAGAACGGATTGATCAGGATGGTGAGCAGCGACGTGAGGACCTCGGTGCCGATCACCATGACCCTGCCGGTGCTGGCGCCCAGGATGCCCCAGATCACGCTCACGGTGATCGTCGGCACCATGAACATCAGACCGACGCAGATCATGGTGAGCAGCACCTTGCCGCGAAATCCCTTGGTGAGCTCCCAGGAACGCCCCATTGCCTGGGTCGAATTCTCCGGCATCTCGAGTACCGTCACCACC
>DASYPZ010000292.1:0-12129 GCA_036006105.1 Gemmatimonadales bacterium
CCGGGATCCGCGCCACCACGCGATCGGCCCGGGGCGAGAGCGTCACCGAGCCGACCACGGCCGGACCGGTGCCGACGCCCGCCGGCCAGACCTCGAGCGCCGAGACCCACGCGCTGCTCCCGGACGAAAGCGCCAGCCGCACATCGCCGTTGATCCTGCCGGTCACCCGGGCCCGGGTTCCGGTCGGAAAGAACCAGGTATAGGTCCCGCCCGGCGTGGTGCGCCCCACCGTGATGCCGTCGGTGCCTCCGTGCCCGGCGCGGTCGTCGTCGAGCTCCGCGGACAACGCCGTCGAATCGAGCACGGCGAGCCGGAGCGGCCAGCGCACCCGAAGGGTGTCCTTGCCATAGGCGGCCACCAGCGTCGCTTCGCCGCCGGGAACGCCGGCGCTGACGCCCAGCGGTACACCGGGATCGCCGAGCCGGACGCCGGTGAGCGCGGCGCGAAAGCGATCGCCGCGACGGGGACTCCTGAGCTTCAGCGTATCACGGTCGAAGGCGCGAATCGCCGCCGGAACCTCGTCGGTGGGGCCATCGGCCATGAACGGAACCCGGGTCCCGTCGGGCAGCAGCAGCGCCACCGACGCTCCCTCGCGGGCGCGGACCGAGAGGGAGAGCGCCTCGTGCGCGGGCCACCAGACCCGGCCCGCCGGCGAGAACGAGGTGGTGTCGATCCACAGTGCCGCGGTATCGGCGGGCAGGAACCGCGCGGCGCGGTGAATCCTATAAATGAGCCGCGCGGAGTCGGTCGGGGTCTTCGCCTCCAAAGCCAGCGTGATGATGCTGTCCCGCTCCACCGGAATCCACGCCAGCCAGGCCCCATTGGGCGACACTGGGACAGTCGCCCCATTGATATGGAGCAAAGCCGCGCCATCTCCCACCGAGCCGAAGACAAACGTGGAATCCCGGACTTCGATGCGCGCCGACGAGTCCGGGTACACCACCTGGATATGGAGCGGTCCATGCACCTCGGGGATCGGCGGAAGCTTGCCCGGGGCGGTACCTTGGGCGGCGCGTGTGGCGGCGCCGGCCGAATCAGGCGGAGCCGATGCGGCCGGGCGAGGGAGGAGCGCCGGAGTCTTTCCGGCACAGCCGGCCAGGAGCAGAGAGAGGATCGCAATCGGGGCAGGCCGACGGGCGGCGGGAGGCATCGCTGCAAGGTACACAACGACTATGACTTACGGCAACGCACCGGTTGACGCTTCGACCGGACGAGGCCTAGATTGCGGCGCCGGGTAAGTTTCCAGGGTGCTTGCGGTGCCGGACCGAATGCTGGCCCGCTCCGCAACCGAGCGATACCCTACTGGCGGGCTCCCGCGGCCCGGCCGCTTACGAGAAAGAGGTTCGCCCCATTACGACCCTTGTCCCAGCGGCAGAGCGGGAGTCATGAGTCCCATGCCCGGTCCCGTTGTCGTCACGGCCCGTGCCCGCACCGATTTGGGGCGCACCAGAGATCACAACGAAGATGCATTCCTGGTCGCGGACCTGACCGCGCGCACGGTCGATCTCACCAATGGCGGTCCCCACGGAGGCGGGGCGCGGGGCATTCTGTTCCGGGTGGCCGACGGGATGGGCGGCGCCGCCGCGGGCGAGCTGGCCAGCTCGATGGCCGCGGACCTCATCTTCCGTCACATGCTGGAGAGCTGGACCACCGAGTCGGAAGTCTCGGCCGAGCGATTTACCCAGCATCTCCGCGCCGCGGTCGAGCAGGCCAATGAACGGATCCATGTGTACTCCCGCGAGCACCCCGACGTGCGCGGCATGGGAACCACCGCCACCGTGGCCGGTGTGCTGGATTCCCATCTCTACCTGGCGCAGGTCGGCGACAGCCGCGCGTACCTGGTACGGGACGGGGTCGCGACCCAGCTCACCAAGGACCAGTCGCTGATGCAACGGCTGGTGGATGCCGGGGAGCTCACCGAGGAGGAAGCCGAGCACAGCGAGCGCCGCAACATCATCCTCCAGGCCCTGGGGCCCGACGCCAAGATCCGGGTCGACCTGACCTTTCAGTCCCTCCACCGGGGCGATACCCTGGTGATCTGCAGCGACGGCCTCTCGGGGCAGGTCAAGCGGGAAGAGATCCCCGCCCTGCTCAAGACCAATCCCGATCTCGATGCGGTTTGCTCCCAGCTGATCGCGCTGGCCAACGAGCGCGGCGGCCCCGACAACATCACCGTGGTCGCCGCGCGGTTCGACGGCGAGGGGCTGCCGGCCTCGAACGACAGCGGTGACGTGGGCTACAACGTGTATCCGACCGATGAGCCCGACAGCGGAGAGATCCCGGCATTGATGTCGTCGCACCCCGCCCCGGTGCTCCCCACACCCGTCGCGCCGGAGCCGTCGCTTCCGGTCCGGCGCAACGGCTCACCCACCGCGATGGCCGCGGTGGGCATCGGGATCCTGGCCGGCCTGCTGGCGCTTTAATTCCTGTTGCGGCGCTGAGGCGTTCTAGGCCGGGGTGATACAGCCCAGCACCCGGGGGCCGCGCGCACCGGTGGCGCGTGGAAGATTGCCGGGCTGGCCGTGAATGGTGAGGTATCCCAGCAGAGCAAACGCCACCGCTTCCTTCGCGTCTCCCGAGAAAAACAGATCGTCGAACCGATGCAGCCGCCGGCCCTGCTCGGCGAGCCGGGCCCCCAGCGCCCACCAGATCCCGGGGTGATGGCAGCCGCCACCCGACGCGACCACGTCGGTGCCCTTGGGCGTCCAGCGCTCGATCGCGCCGGCAATGCTCCGCGCGGTGAGCTCCACCGCGGTGGCCACCGCATCCGGTCCGGGCAGTCGGGCGTAGAGCGACTTGGCGTAGATGGAGCCGTAGCGCTCCCGGCCGGTGCTCTTGGGCGGCTCCTCGCCGAAAAACGAATCGGTCAGCAGCTCCGCCAACACGCTCTCGTCCACCCGGCCCCGGGCGGCTAGCGCCCCGTCCTTGTCATAGGACAGCGCCGGATCGGTCAGCCGCGCGACCGCGTCGACCACCGCGACGCCCGGCCCGGTATCGAATGCGTAGCTCCCCTCTTCGACCGCCCGCCGAGACACCAGGGTGAGATTGGCCATGCCGCCGATGTTGAGCAGGACTCTCGGACCGGTGTCCGAACCGAAGAGCAGCACGTCCGCGATGGGCACCAGCGGGGCGCCCTCGCCGCCGGCGGCCAGATCCCTGCCCCGAAATCCGGAGACGATCCGCACCCCGAAGCGCTCCGCCAGAATCGCGGGCTCCCCCAGCTGCCAGGTCACCAGCGGCGGCTCGTGCCAGATGGTCTGCCCGTGGAACGCGATGAAGTCGAGCGCCGCGGCCGGCAGGTGCGCCCGCATCAGCACCTGGTCCACCGCCTCGGCCGCCCACTCCGCGATCCGGGCGTGCAGATGCGCCAGGCGGCGGGCGGCTCCGTTCCGCTTCTCGATGGCTTCCTCGATCTCGCGGCGCTCTTCCGGGTGATAAGGACGGTGGGCAAATGCAACCAGCTCGACGTGGGTCGGGCCCAGGAACCGTACCAGGGCGGCGTCCATCCCGTCGAGCGAGGTGCCCGACATCAGTCCGATCGCCAGCGTGGGACGTTCGGTCATCGATCCCCCACCGGCGGGGGGCTCCCGAGAATGGGCCGGAGATGGTTGTCATGCCGGGCCAGGAGCGCCTCGGCCTCGGCGGAGGAGCATCCCTTGCTCGCGATGACGATCGCGGTCCGCACCCGCCCGGCCGCCGCGTCGAGGGCCGCACGCGCCGCCGCACGATCGACCCCGGAGACTTCCATCACGATCCGCTCGCCGCGGTCCACCAGCTTGGTGTTGGTGGCCATGAGATCCACCATGAGGTTTCCATAGGTCTTGCCCAGGCGGATCATCGCGCCGGTCGTGAGGGTGTTGAGCACCAGCTTGGTGGCGGTGCCGGCCTTCATGCGAGTGGACCCGGTCAGGACCTCGGGGCCGGTGCGCAGCACGATGGTGACGTCGCAGGTGTCCAGCAGGAGCCGGGGCGGATCGGAGCAGGTGAGGAACACCGTGCGCGCGCCGAGCGCCTGGGCCCGCCCCAGCGCGCCCCGCACGAACGGCGTCGTGCCGCTGGCGGCGATGCCGATCACTACATCGGCGGGCCCGACCCCGCGATTGTCCATCTCCGCGCCGCCGAGGCCGGGATCATCCTCGGCGCCCTCGATCGATTTGATGAGCGCGGGGTATCCGCCCGCGATGATGCCGGTGACCATCTCCGGCGGGACTCCGAAGGTGGGAGGGCACTCGGAAGCGTCCAGCACACCCAACCGTCCGCTGGTCCCCGCCCCGACGTAGAACAACCGGCCGCCGGCCCGAAACGCGGCTTCGATCAGCTCCATCGCCTGCGCGATTTCGAGACGCGCCGCCGCCACCGCGCGGGGCACACCCGCGTCCTCCGCGGCAATCAGATCGACGATCTCGAGGGGACCCAGCGTGTCGATGTCCGCCGAGACAGGATTCCGGCGCTCGGTCAGGCGAAGCGGCGACGGATCGCTCACGCGATCCGGATCGGGCGGCTGTGCGGAGGCATGATTCCCGGTAAATTACCCACCTATCCGTTCCCCAGTCGAGGTCTCCGTGATCCGCCGTCTCCCCACGCTCCGGGCGCTGCTGGTCCTGGCAGCGGCCGCACCGCTCTCCGCGCAATCCTCCGGCATCCCGGACACGTGGCCGCTGCGGGACAAGGCGCGCGTTGCCGAGGGGAAACGCGCCATGGTGGTATCGGGGAATCCGATCGCCAGCGACATCGGCCGCGCGGTGCTCCGCCGCGGTGGCAACGCGATCGACGCGGCGGTGGCGGTCGCCTTCGCGCTCGCGGTGGTCCACCCCGAAGCCGGCAACCTCGGCGGCGGCGGGTTCCTGCTGTACCGGGCCGCCTCGGGCACCGTCAACGCGCTCGATTTCCGCGAGATAGCGCCCCGCGCCGCCACCGCGACGATGTATATCGGACCGGACGGCAAGAATTCGGGGAAGAGCCTGACCGGGGCATTGGCCTCCGGAGTGCCGGGAAGCGTGTCCGGGCTGGCCGCGATGCACCGCCGGTTCGGCAAGTTGTCCTGGAGATCGCTGCTCCAGCCGGCGGTGAAACTGGCGCGGGACGGTTTCCTGATCGACGAGTATCGCAGCCACTCCATGGGCCAGGACACCACCCGGTTCGCCGAGTTTCCGGTCACCGCCGCCCAGTTCCTCCCGAACGGCGCGCCGCCTCCGGTCGGCTCTACCTTCAAGCAGCCCGATCTGGCGCGAACCCTGGCGGCCATTCGCGATCATGGCGCCGCCGGTTTCTATCGCGGGTGGGTCGCGGACTCCCTGGTGGCGGAAATGGAGCGCGGCGGCGGGATCATCACCCGGGCCGATCTCCGGGCCTACAAGCCGGTCTGGCGGGTCCCGCTGCGATTTACGTATCGGGGCTATCGACTGTATGGGATGCCCCCGGTATCCTCGGGAGGCGTCACGCTCGCCATGATCCTGAACGAGATGGAGGGCTACCGCCCGATGCCCGCCTTCGGCTCGGCGGCGCTGATGCACCGCGAGGCGGAGTCCATGCGCCGCGCATTCATCATGCGGAACGCCCGGCTGGGAGATCCCGCGTTCGTCACCAATCCGGTAACCCGGCTCACCAGCAAGGCGTTCGGCAAACAGCTCCACGGCATGATCGACACGACCCGGGCAACTCCCACACCCGAGGCCGCGGCCGAGCTCCACGAGGGTCCCTCGACCACGCATTTCTCGATCGTCGACGCGGCGGGCAACGCGGCCAGCATCACCACGACGCTCAACAACTCCTTTGGGAGCGCGGTGACGGTACGGGGCGCGGGGTTCCTCCTCAACGACGAGATGGACGACTTCACCACCGTGCCGGGGTCGCCGAACATGTACGGCTCGATCGAGGGCCCGGCCAACGCCATCGCGCCCGGCAAACGGCCGCTTTCCTCGATGACGCCCACCATCGTGCTCGACCCCAGGGGCCGGCTGTTCATGGTGCTGGGCTCACCGGGCGGTACCACGATCATCACCAGCGTCTACCACACCATCTCCAACGTCATCGACCACGGCATGACGCTGGCCGAGGCGGTCGCGGCGCCGCGGCTGTTCCACCAGGCGCGACCCGATTCCATCCAGCTGGAGCGGGAATCCGAGGATTCCAGCGGCGTCCCCGAAACGACAGTGGCCGAGCTGTTGAGGCTCGGCCACCTGATTCGTTATCGGAGCTACACCGGTGATGTCGAGGCGATCATCCGCCGCAAATCCGGCTGGCAGGGCGTCAGCGATCCCCGCCGGGGTGGGGGCGGCGCCGGCTACTAATTCTCCGCCGTGAAGGCCGAGCGCAGCGCGATCCGGATCTTCGCGCCGATCGGGATGACCACGTCGCGGTCCGCGGTTTCCACCGCGACCGCCGCTCCCGCCGCGCCGCCGACCACGCCACCGGCCGCCGCGCCGGTTCCTCCGCCGACCACCTTCCCGATGATCGCGCCGGCCACCGCGCCGACGCCGACCTTGGCGGCCTCGCTGGTGCCCACGCCGCGGCCCTTGAGGGTGTGCTCGACGTAAGTGACATCGGCATCGATCGGACTGGACTGCCCGTTCACCACGACGCTGGTCGCGCGGAAGTTGATGGTTCCATCCTTGTCGCTCTTGTTCTTGGCCGGCTTGAGCGCCACGACCGTGAAGGTCACCTCGGCGCCGGCGGGAATCACCACTCGGCCATTGCTGCCGGTGACCGCTTCATCCAGAGTCGCGGTGAAGGTCTCGCCGGCCTTGGTGGTCCTGGAGTTGAGCGCCCGGGTGGTTCGGGTCTCCAGCACCGTTCCCACATCGAGGCTTCGCGAAGCTCGCGGCGGCGGCGCGGGGGCCGGCTCCGGGCTCGGCGCGGGGGCCGGTGCCGGCGTCGCGGCCGGCGGCTGATCCGGAGTGGACCGCGGCGGGGTGGGCGTGCGATTCGGAGACGTGCTCCGCGGAGCCTTGGACTGCGGCAGATAGACGGTGTCCACCTTGCCGGTGGTGGATGGCGCGTCGTTCAGTGGAACCGTGCTGTCAGGTGTCGTGAGCGCGATGTCGCGGCGAGCCGAATCGGCCGCGGCCTGGGCCGCCTGGTCGTTCTTCTTCCCGCATCCCGCCACGACTGCTGCGCCAATCAGTGCAAAATAGAAAGACCTCATGGGACCCCCTTGCCGAATGAACCTACGCGCTCACGCCCTGCGCCTCGCACATCGATCTCTGGCATCTTGGGCCGAACGGACCTGCGCAACGATATTCGTCCGCACTGCAGCGGAGACGGTCTCGCGGCCCCGATTTGCACAGACCAAAAGGCACTATCTCGGCTTGGCGCCATGAGTTGCACGCATTACAGCCACTTCCGCAGGAAGTTCGGCGTCAGGCTCTGGAGCCATCCCGCCATCCGGGTGAATTCGCCGGTGGCCATCAGGATTCCAACCACGACCAGCAGCACGCCGCTGACCCGCTGCACCCAGGGCAGGAAGCGCCGGAATCGCTGGAACCAGCCCAGAAATGATTCTGCCGCCCAGGCCGCAATCAGGAACGGCACCGCCAATCCGGCCGAATACGCGCCCAGCAGGATCATGCCCTTCCCAAGGCTCGCCTCGGTGGCGGCCAGGCCGAGGATCGCCCCGAGGATCGGCCCGATGCATGGCGTCCACCCCGCGGCGAAGGCCATCCCGACCAGGAGCGAGCCCAGGTATCCCACCGGCTTCCGGTCCAGGTGGAGCCGCGCATCCTGGTCCAGAAAGGCCAGCTTGATCACGCCGAGGCAATACAGACCGAACAGGATGATCAGCACCCCGCCGATCCGCTGGAACCAGACGTCGTAGTACTTGAGCAGGCGACCGAGCGCGGTGGCGCTGGCGCCGAACACCATGAAGATGATGGTGAATCCGAGCACGAACAGCAGCGCGTGGATCATCGCGATCCGGCGCCGATCGGTCATCTCGTTGAAGGTGAAGCCGGTGATGAATCCCAGATAAGACGGGACCAGCGGCAGCACGCAGGGGGAGAGAAAACTGAGCAGGCCGCCCGCAAAGGCCACGAGAATGCTCAGGTTCGGCGCGTCGCTCATCGGGGGTCCGTTCCGGTTCCCAGCGGTTCGAGGTCGCGTCCGCGGCAAGCGGTGCAGATGCCGTGGACGTCCATCCGGTGGCGGCGATAGAGAAAGTGATGCTCGTCGGTGGTCAGGCGGAGCAGCCGCTCGAGCCGGTCGCTGGCGAATTCCTCCACCCGGCCGCAACGCTCGCAGATCAGATGATCGTGAGCCGGCCCCGCCGAGGCCGCCTCATAGCGCTTGAAGCCTTCGCCGAAATCGTGTTCCCGCACCAGGCCGCTCTCGACCAGCACGTCCAGCGTGCGATAGAGCGTCGCGGTGCCCACCTGGCCACCCTCGGCGCGGACCCGGCGCTGCAGGTCCTCCACCGAGGGGTGACCGCCGGCCTGGACCACCGCTTCGGCGATCGCCAGGCGCTGGCGGGTTACCGGCAGACGGCGCTCGCGCAGGTGCCGGCGAAAGCGCTCGAGCAGGGCCAGCGCCTCATCCCGGGAGAGCGGCGGCATCGTCCTCGGGCGGGAACCAGGCGACGGTCTCCACCGGAATCGGCGGCTCCTCTTCGTCGGAGCGCTTGGGCACCAGCGCCAGCAGCTCGTCCAGCGCGGTGAGCGGCCCGCTGCCCACTTCATCCAGCACCCATTCGAAGGCGCCGCGCTTCTTGCCTTTGACGGTGAGCGTGAAGCGCGCGGTGTAGATCCGGCGCCGGTCCCCATCCACCCGGGAAAGGATCGCGGTGCCGAAGTCCCGGCCTTCGCGGCGCACCACCCGGAAAGCCCAGATGCGATCGATCTCCTCCGAGGGGACCGCGGCCTTGAGCTCCGCGGCGAGTCTGGTCCATCCCGGCCCGGTTCCAGGCCCGTTGGGCACTTCGGTCATGACTGGCGGCATTTGTCCACGTAGGATCGGAGCACGTGCATGAAGTCCTGGGCGTTGGTCACGACGCCATACGCCTGATGAGTCCCGCGGTCCTTGAGCTTGCTCACCACGAATTCGGTCTGGTCGACGCAGATGGTCATCAACGGCTCGGGAGTCCCCCGGTGGGTATGAAAGGACGGCAGCATGTTGCCGACGGCAATCGCGTGCAGCGCGGTCGCGATGAACACCGCGCCGGTGGCCCGCACGGTGTGGTCCCGCATCGCGGCCTGCGCCTCCTGGGTGTCGGTGATCACCCCCGGCAGCGGGCCGTCGTCCCGGATCGATCCCGCCAGCACGTAGGGAATCCGCTGGGTCACCAGGGTCTTCATGATCCCGCTGCCGACCAGCCCGGACTCCACCGCGCGCTCGATCGAGCCCGCCGCGCGCACCCGGTTGATGGCCCGCATGTGGAGGCCGTGGCCCGCGTCGGCGAACTGCCCGGTGTTGGTCATGCCGAGCGTGGTGCCGTAGATCGCGGCCTCGATATCGTGGACCGCGACGGCGTTGCCGATCAGGACCGCCTGCACGTAGCCGTTCCGGACGAACCATTCGAAATCGGCCCGGGAACGGGAGTGGACCAGTGCCGGACCCACCACCCAGACCAGGTATCCACCGGCGCGCCGCTCGGCTTCCACCCGCTCGGCCATCTCGTCGTAGTTGACCGGACGCTCCCGGCTCACCTCGTTCGACATGAAGCGGAACTCGTTGGGCTTGACCCCGGTCCCCAGGAAGCCCTCGGCGTGCACCACGATCCCCTCGGAGCCGTTCTCGGCGAGTCCGATCGCTACGGGCTCGTGCCGGCTCACCAGGCGGGGCTCGACCACTTCGAGGCCGTTGCCCCTCCGGACGATCACCCCGTCCATCCGGGGACGGGCCGGCATCAGCCAGGACCCGTTCACCCGCACGTAGGTCGGGAGGTTCGAGGTCGAGAAGAAGCCCTCGGGCAGAACGCCATCGGCCGGTGCCGGCTCGAACCGGGCTTCCGGTGCGGCGGCGAACGGGGCTCGGGAGAAATCCGGCGTGAGAGAGGTCCGAGGGGTCGTCATGGAAGGGAGGAAAACTAACTATGCTTCATACCATGCGCCGATTCGTCATTTGCCTCGCCCTGATGGGCAGGGTCCCTTCGCTCGTCGCCCAGACACCTTCGCACCCCGACTCCGTCCGAACCGACACCACCCGATCGGCGCGGCTCCCGGAGCTCGAGGTGCGGGTCACCCGGGCGCCGGAGACCCGGATGCGGGCACCGATGGCCATCGGCATCCTCGGCACCGGCGCCATCCGGCGGGCCCAGCTCACCAGCGGCCTCGACGAATCGCTGAGCCGGCTCCCCGGGGTAGTGGTGCTCAACCGGTACAACTATTCGCTGGACCAGCGGGTCTCGCTCCGCGGTGCGGGGAGCCGGGCCAACTTCGGGCTCCGGGGCGTCAAAGTCCTGATCGACGGGGTTCCCCAGACCCTGCCCGACGGACAGAGCCAGCTCACCAACCTGGAGCTGGGCATCGTGGACCGGGTCGAGGTGCTGACCGGCTCGGCGGGCGCGCTCTACGGCAACGCATCGGGCGGGGTGCTGGCCTTCACCACCGAGACGCCGGACCGGCCGTTCGCGGCGCGCATTCGAGTCGCGGGTGGCGCCTTCGGCACCAGCAAGTGGCAATCGATGGTGAACGGCGTGCGCGGCCGCGCCGCGGGGGAGCTCTCGGTGTCCCGCCTCAGCACCGATGGATTCCGGCAACACAGCCGGGCCGAGGTGCTGCAGGTGGCCGGCAAGGCCGATCTCACCCTGAGCGCCAGCTCGACCCTGGGCGTGCGCTTCGCGGTGGCCGACGCGCCCCATGCACAGAACCCCGGCGCGCTCACGGTGGCGGAGTACGGTCATACCAGGGACAGCGCGGCGTTCACCAACATCGTGCGGGGCGCCGACAAGGCGGTCACCCAGCAGCAGCTCTCGCTCCGGTATCACTGGGTGAACGGCCGGGGCGCGGAGCTCGAGGCCATCGCGTTCGGGTTCCATCGCGATCTCACCAATCCCCTGGCCACCGCACCGCCGCCGCCGACCAGCGCGACCGCCGGCACCTACAATACCATCGGCCGCATCGCGGGCGGGATCCGGCTGGGCGGATCGCTCCCGCTGGCGCGGGGCGACCGTCCGCTCACGCTCGGCGCGGGCTTCGATCTGCAGACCATGCGGGACAACCGGACCAATGAACGGAGCGATGCGGGCGCAGCGACCGGAGTCCTCCTGGCCGATCAGCGGGAGACCGTCACCGAGCTGGGGCCCTATGCGCAGCTGCACTGGGAGCCGGTCTCCCGGCTGCTCCTGCTCGGCGCCATCCGCTACGACCGGCTCATCTTCCGGGTGAAGGACCGTTTCCTCTCCGACGGAGTCGACAACAGCGGCACCCGGATCATGGAGAACGCCAGCGGCAGCGTCGGCGCGAGCGTGGCACTCGGCGCGCGGACCACGCTGTACTCCAACGTGTCGACCAGCTTCGAAACGCCCACCACCACCGAGCTGGTGAACCAGGCCAACGGCACCGTCGGGTTCAACACCGCGCTGGGCCCGCAGCGCACCGTCTCCGGAGAGCTGGGGCTCAAGGGCAATCTGGGCGACAGGGTCCAGTACACCGTCGCCGGGTTCGTCAGCGGGATCCGCGATGCCCTCATCCAGGCGAAGGAGCAGGACGGTCGCGCCTTCTTCGAGAACGCGGGCCGGGTGCGGAATCGGGGCGTGGAGCTGGGCATCGGGGCCACACCGTGGCGATGGCTCACGCTGTCCGGCGCCTACACCTACGCCGGCTACACCTTCAGCGAGTACCGGATCCCCAACGGGGCGGTAACCGACACGCTGGACGGCCGCCGGCTCGCGGGAGTGCCGCGGCACTTCTTCCGCGGCGTCGTGGGGCTCACGGTGCATCGCGCGCTGCTGGAGATCGATCAGACCACGGCGGGCCAGGTGTTCGGCGACGACCGAAACACCATTCGGGTGGATGGCTGGGGCCTCGGGGTAACGTCGTTGCGGCTGAGCGCATCAGTGAAGACCGCGGCGCTCCGGTTGCAGCCGTTCGTCGCGCTCAACAACGCCTTCGACCGGCGCTACGTCGGGTCGGTCAACATCAACGGAGTCGGTGGGCGGGTGCTGGAGCCGGCGCCGGGCCGGAACGCGCTGGTGGGGCT
>DASYPZ010000293.1:0-3464 GCA_036006105.1 Gemmatimonadales bacterium
GAATTGATCGACTGGTCGTGCCATTATACCGACTTAATAATATACAGGAGTAGTTATTAATACTACCCGCCAAGGAAATATGCCGCATTTGTACCGCATGCGCCTGAATGACTTACCAGCCATAACCTCGACCATCCGAAAACCAGACAGCGGGAAACCTCCGGGGATGGCTGATCCTTCGAACCGGTCCCGGTCGAAGAATTCGGATCTCGCCGCCCGGCAGAGCGCGAGGGTTCCTCGCTCAGCGCGGTCCTGCCGAGATCGGAATCCGGACCAGAATGCGCTCCCACCGGAGCACCAGTTCAACCTCTTTCCGGCTATCCCGGGACTCGACCGAAAAAGTGAGGCGCTCCAGCGGAGACTGGCTGATCTCGCTGGGAAGAATTGTCCGGCCCAGCTCGCCGGCCTTCACGGCGTCCGTGTATTCCGATTCATGGCCCCATTGCCTGGTCGATGAATTGAGAATGATCTCCCAGGTTTCCGGGCCGGGAACGGTGTACAGGGAAACCCGGCCGGCTGGAACCGCGATGCCCGCAATCTGGAGTGGGGTCGTGGTGATGATGGTGGTGGGTTCATTGGCCCCGGTACGCCAGAGCCGGCCGAACGGCACCAGCCGGCCACCGATCATTCGGCGTCCGCGGGACGCGGGCCGCCCGTAACAGAGCTTCACACGCCCGGTCCCGATTCCAAACGAGATCGATGCCGTCGGGCTGGCCCGAAGTTCCCAGGTCGCGAGATTGGTCCAGTTTCGGGGACAGGGAAAATGAATGGCGGCGGGGGGTGGCAGGGGCACGGCGGTGAGGAGGACCGGCGAGAGCGTCAGCACCATGAGCAGAGCGACTGCGCCGGCCCGTCCCATCCAGGATTTGAGGATCAGGAACGCCGCATGGAGGAGAAAACCGGCGGCGGCGAACCAGAGGATCGAGAGATAGAGAATGCCCCCGGGCAGTACCCGCTCCGCCAGCCACGGTGCGGCAAGGAGGATGAGGCCGCTCAGCACCACCGTGCTGCGAAGCCTCGCTCGTGTCACCCCGTCACCGCCAGGCCATGCGGTCCCTGAGTGCGGTGATGTGGGCCACGTGGTGCTTTCCATGCCAGGCGTACATCGCGAGGATGTAGTCGAGCCGCAGCGCTTTCCGCTGCTCCGGATGGAAATAGGTCCGGGGCCATTGGTCGGCGGTCATGCTCTTGAGCAATACCACCCAGCGCCGGTGCAACGACTCGAGCATCATCAGCGAGACCCCCACCTGGGTGCCGGCGGTGTCGGGCAGCTCTGCCCAGAGCGCTTCCGCGTAGGGCTTGATGGTGGGGTTGTCCTCGGTGAGCGCGAGCTTGAAGCGGACATACGCATTGAGATGACTGTCGGGGACGTGGTGCACCAGCTGGCGTACAGTCCACCCTCCGGGACGATATGGAGTGTCGAACTGCTCGTTGGTCAGCCCATGGACCGCGGCCCGTAACTTGGCCGGCGCCTCGGCGATTTCCGCAATCCATCCCTCGAGCCGGGCCGGGGTGATCTCACCGGTGACCGCGAACTCGCCCACTGGAAAACGCAGGTCCGTCATGCTCCCTGACTCCTCTTCCTCTGCAGATCGTGAGGGGGCGCGGAACCCGAATCCGCCGAGGTGCTGAGGAGCACCGCGCCGGGCCGGAGGGCGACCCGCCCGTCGGTCGGAATCTGGACGAAGAGATCCCGGCCGGTTTCCGTCAGGGCGGGATACTTGTCCCCGATATCCATCATCATCGAGCGCAACATCACCTCGGGCACCGCGAAGGCGCCGACGCTGACCTTCCGGAGCCGGAAATGCGCCAGCCCCTTGTCGGCGGGAACCTGCTCGACTTCGGCCGACAGGACGGTGGCCGGATCGACCAGCGCGGAGAGGGACCCCAGCATGGCGCGGGCTTCGGCGGGAAGGTCCTGGATTCGCCCGGAGAACGTAATGAGCTGACTATCCACGGTCACCACGATGCCGGTGCTGTCGGGCAGAATGGTGACGCCGAGGCGAGCCATCAGGTAGGCGGCCCAGTCGCCCCCTTCGATCGAGCCTCGGGGGGATTTTCGATCCAGAAAGACCGAGTCCACGACGGCTTGGGCGCGCGCCACGCCGGCGGGCGTAATGCGTCCCTGCGGGTGGGCCACCGCCGGGATCGCCAGCAGAAAGGCGCCGAGGCCGAGCCGATATAGCGATTTCACGTCACGTTCTCCAGGCGGTCTCCTTGCCATAGGACGATGGCCAGAAGCACCGCCCCCACCGTGACACCCACGTCGGCGACGTTGAATACCCAGAACCGGGTGTCCCCGACTCCGATGTCGATGAAGTCGACCACCCCGAGCGGCGAGCGGATGCGGTCGAGGAGGTTTCCCAGCGCCCCGCCGGCCACCAGAGCCAGGGCTGCGGCGCGGAGCGCGGCGTTGGGAGCGGTGCGCTGGTAGAGGCGGAAGAGGAGGATGATGGCGATGGAGGCCAGGACGCTGAACACGATTCTCGACCAGGAGCCGAGGTCCAGGTTCAGTGCGGCACCGGTGTTGAAGACCAGGGTGAGCCGGAGCCAGTCGCCCAGCACGGCGCGGGGCCCGGGCTGCGAGCGCAGCACGGACTCGACCAGTTCCTTCGTCGAGCAATCGGCGAGGACCAGTGTGGCTGAAACCGGCCAGAACCAGCGGGCTTTCCGGGCGAACACCCGTCCAATATGACCGCTCAGAGCGCCGGGAGGAACTGCGGCGCCCGACGCGCGTGGGTGGCCTGCTCGAACGCGAAGGCATAGCGGATCAGCGCCGCCTCGGTCCACGCCCGTCCGAAGAACGAGAGTCCGATCGGCAAGCCGTGCACCATCCCGGCCGGTACCGTCACATGCGGATACCCCGCCACCGCCGCCGGACTCGAGGATCCGCCGGTGTACCGGTCGCCGTTGACGAGATCGGTGGGCCAGGAGGCGCCGGCCGTGATGCCGATGAGGGCATCGAGCCGATGGGTGGTCATGACGGCATCGATGCCAAGGGTCCGGGAGAGCCGCCGGCAGGTCGCGACCGCGGCGAGATACTTGGGATCGGTGAGCGGACCTCGCTTGACCGCGCGCTCGAAGATTTCCTGACCGAACCAGGGCATTTCCCTGGCGCTGTTGGCGTTGTTGAACGCGATCAGGTCGGCCAGCGTCTTCATCGGGAAGTCGGGCCCCCGGGATGCCAGATATGCCGCGATGCCGGCCTTGAATTCGAAATCGAGAATCAGGGTTTCCGGATCGCCCAGCTTGTCGATGTGGGGGATCTCCACCGGATCGATGATCACCGCGCCCTGGTGCTTGAGCGCGGCGAGGGCCTCGGCGAGCTGCTCGCGCCCGGCGCGGAACACGGTCTCGGTCACCTCGAGCGAGAGCGCGTCCGGCTCGAGGCCCGCCTGCGCGAGCACCGCGCTGAGCCGGTCGACGAAGCGCGGATCGGCCACCTGGCGCTCGTCCACGTTGAC
>DASYPZ010000294.1:0-9541 GCA_036006105.1 Gemmatimonadales bacterium
CCGTCGATGCCGCCCGACACGTTGCCGACCCGGAAGCCGAGGCTCTTGCGGAACTCGCCGAAGTCGAAGTCGGGCGACGAAAAATCGAATCCGATGCCGAACGTCTTCTTGAGCGGCTCCAGCGCCTTGGTCAGCGAATCGAGCGTAGCCCTGATGGGCGCGGGAAGCGCCGAACTGTCCGGCAAGGCGGTCTTGATCTGGGTCAGCTGGTCATTCGCCTTACGCAGCGCGGCCGCGGCGTGTTGCACCCGGTTGCCCACCGCCTGCAACTCACGGAGCGCCTCATAGCGGGAGCGCCGGTCGGCGTCGCTGAGTACGATGGCCGGCTCGCCCTGCACCTGCACCTTGCCGGTGCCGGCCTCCTTGCCGTTGACCACCAGGGTCAGCTGGTACTCCCCGGGCAGCACCAGCGGTCCCTGGGTTGCGTTGCCATCCGGATTGGCGCCCGGAGGCGGGGGCGTGTCGGGTTTCGGTCCGGGAATCGGCTGCACCTGGAGATCCCACACCACCGAATTGACGCCGCGGGCGAGTCCGTCCTTGGTCGCGAAGCCTCGCAGGGTCCGCACCACGGCGCCGGCCGGATCCTTGACCACCACCGCCACGCTGTCGGCCTTGGCGCCCAGGTGGTAGAGAATCCGCGCGCCGAAGGGAGGATTCTGCCCCAGCCAGATCATGTTGCCCTCGAAACCGCGCTCCCGGTCGTCGGCGATGCTGCGCTGGACCGCCGGCTCGACCTCGAACAGGAAATTCCCCGCTGCGCGGGCCGCCGCGTACTGCTGAAACGGCGCGAGGTCGTCGAGAATCCAGATGGCCCGACCGTGCGTGGCCACGATCATGTCGTTGTCGCGCGGGTGCAGGGTGATCTCATACACCGGCACCGTCGGAAAATTGCCGCCCACCTTGACCCAGGCCTTCCCGCGATCGGCGCTCACCCAGAGGCCGCTCTCGGTGCCGAGGTACAGCACATCCGGATTTTTCACGTCCTCGGTGATGGTCCGGACCACCTGGCCCCTGGGAAGGTCGCCCACGATGGACCTCCAACCCTGGCCGAAGTCGGTGCTGACGAAGGCGTAGGTCCCATAGTCGCCGACCTTGTGCCCGTCGAAGGTGACATACACGGTGCCGTCCGCAAACTTCGACGCCTCGACCTTGGAGACGTTGGCGAGGCGCGGCGCCCCGGGAATCCTGGCGGTCAGGTTGGTCCAGGCGCCGCCGGCGTCGCGCGACATCTGCACCTGTCCGTCGTCGGTACCGGCATAGAGCAGGCCGGCAACCCGGCGGGACTCGGCGATGGTGAAGAGCGTGCCGTAGTCGTTGACGCCGTCGTTCTTGGCGACGGTGATGTCCTTGCCCTTCACCCCCATCAGGAGCACGGTGTCGCGTTTGATGCCCAGGCTGAGGTCCGGGCTGATCGCCGCCCAGGAGTGACCCCGATCCTTGGAGCGGTAGAGGCGGTGCCCGCCGGCGTAGATCGTGGCCGGATCATGGGGCGAGATGAGATAGGGCGAATCCCAGTTCCAGCGGATGGTGGAATCGCTGAACGCCGCCTCCGGCTTGATCGACTTCCGCTCGTTGGTGGTCCGGTCGATCCGCGCCATGAAGCCTTCCTGCGACTCGGCGTAGATGATCCGGGGATCGACCGGATCGATCAGCGACACGAAGCCGTCGCCGCCCTGCACCGTGAACCACTCGTCCTGGCCGATCCCGTCCCGGCTCCGGACCTGGCTGGGACCGCACCACGAATCGTTGTCCTGCAGCCCGCCGCACACCGTGTAGGGCGACTGATTGTCGTAGCTGACGTGGTAGAACTGGGCCACCGGCAGGTTGGGCAGCCACACATAGGTCTTCGACCGGTCCCAGGTCACGCCCACGCCGCCGTCGCCGCCGATCATCGCGTGATCGGAATTGTTCGGGTCGAGCCAGATGGCATGGAAGTCGACGTGGATCCGCTCGGCGGCATTGTTGTTGAACGTCTTCCCGCCGTCCTCCGACAGATGCATCTGGGTCCCGCCGACCCAGACCCGCTTCTCGTCATTGGGGTCGACCCGAATCTGGGAGAAGTACATCGGCCGGGGGTTGGTGGAGCTCATCTTGCTCCAGCTGGCGCCGCCGTCGTCGGAGCGATAGACCCCGCCCTGCTTGGGGTGCTCGATCCGGGCGTACACGATGCTGGGATTCCGGCGGTACACGTCGATGCCGATACGCCCCTTGTCGCCGACGGGAATACCGTTCTCCAGCTTGGTCCAGCTGCGCCCGCCGTCCACGGTCTTCCAGATGGCGCTGTTGGGGCCGCCGCCGTTGAATCCCCAGCTGGCCCGCCGGCGCTGGTAGGTGGCGGCGTAGAGCACCTTGTTGTTCGACGGATCCATCACCAGGTCGGTGCCGCCGGCGTCGGGGCCGGCCTCGAGCACCCGGGTCCAGGTCAGTCCGCCATCGGTGGTCTTGTAAATGCCCCGCTCGCCGCCCGACTTCCACAGATCGCCAAGCGCCGCGACATAGACCACGTCGTTGTCGATCGGGTCGACCACGATCCGGGGAATCTGCCGCGACTCCTTGAGACCCATGTTCTTCCAGGTCTTGCCGCCGTCGGCGCTCTTGTAGACGCCGTCGCCCCAGGACGAGCTCTGGCGGTTGTTGGATTCGCCGGTGCCGACCCACACGACGTTGGGATCGCCGGGCGCGATCGTCACGTCGCCGATCGAGCTCACGCTCTGGCCCTCGAACACCGGCGTGAAGGTGGTGCCCTGATTGACCGTCTTCCAGACGCCGCCGGTGGCGCTGCCCACGTAGAAGATCGCGGGATTCTTCTCGAACACCGCGAAGTCGTCGATCCGGCCGCTCGGCGCCGCGGGACCGATCACCCGGAACCGCAGCCGGTCGAAGGGTCCGCCCGGCTTGGCGGTGTCGGGGGCCGCGGCGGCGGGGGGAGCCGGCGGCGTCTGCGCCAGAAGCGGGGCGGCCGTGAAGAGCAGACCAATCGCACGGCGGACGGCCGTCAGGAACTCGCGCATGTATCTCTCCAGGAAGAATCGACTCGGATTTGTCGGAACAGCGGGGCGAGATAGCTTACCCTATGTTTCGGCGCCGGACAACGTCGACCGCGCCGGCATCGTGCGTCTCCTCGAGGCGTTTCATGCGCGTTGCAAACTGGTTCGTATTTCTCCTGTCGGCGGCCGCGTGCAAGACCGGGGGCCGGGTGGAGGCTCCGGAGCCCACCCGTAACTTCAGTGCCGACGTCGATTCGCTTCCCCAGATCCCACCAGGCACCATCGTGGCCCCCCTGGCCCTCGACCTGAATTCGGCGGTCGCGGCGCTGGAGCAGGAAGTGCCCAAGCACTTCGGCAACATCGACCAGCGGATTCCCATCGCCGGCTCCAAGCGACGATCCTTCGCGTTCGAGGTGACCCGGAGTCCCTTCAAGGTGTCCTTCGCGGGCGACACGGTCCTGCTCTCCGCGGTGATCTTCTACAAGGGGCGCGGCTGGTACGATCCGCCGATCGGCCCCGACATCAACGGCGAATGCGGCACCAAGGGACCTCCGCCCCGCGCCCGCCTGGCGCTTCGGGTGGTGCCCCGGCTCAGCCCCGACTGGAAGCTCAAGATCCGAACCCAGCGGGTGCGGGTGACGCCGCTGACACTGACCGAGCGGGATCAATGCGAGGTGTCGTTCCTCAATCTGGACGTCACCGGCAAGGTGATGACCGCCGCCGAAGGCGCCTTGTCCACCGTGCTGCCGTCGCTGGAGCGCCAGCTGGCCCGGCTCGACGTGAAGAGTCCCCTGGAAAAGATCTGGGTGGATCTCCAGCAGCCGATCAAGATCACCGACAGTCTCTGGCTCCTGCTCGAGCCCCGCGGGGTATACCTGGGCGAAATGGTGGGCGCCAAGGAGACGGTCGGCGCGCAGATCGGCATCGCCGCGGCGCCCCGCATCCTGAGCGGCCCCAAGCCGGTGGTCGCCACCTCGGCGCTGCCGCCGCTGGAGCCCATCCGGGAGGTCGCGGGATTCTCGATGCTGATCGAGGGCGCGTTCGACTACCAGACCATGAGCGCGGTGCTCACCCAGAAGCTCAAGAAGAAGAAAGTCGCGGCGGCGGGCGGGGAGCTGGTCGTCAAGAAGGTGAAGGTGTTCGGGGTGGGACGCGGCCGGCTCGCGCTGGGGCTCGACTTCGGCGGCACCGCGGAAGGGCGGATCTGGTTCCAGGGCACGCCGCACTACGACGCGGCCACCGGGGTGGTCAGCGTGCCCGACCTGGATTTCGACGCCACCAGCGCCGGGATGCTGGTGCAGGGCGTGGCCTGGCTCAAGGGAGAATCCATCCGCGAATTCCTCCGCGACCAGGCCACCGTATCCACCGGCGAGCTCATGGGGCAAATCCAGGCGCTGGCGGTCAAGCAGATGAATCGCGACCTGGCCCGCGGGGTGCGCCTCTCCGCCGTCATCGACACCTCGGAACCCGCGGGCATGCGGGTCCGGTCCGATGCGATCGTGCTGCGGGCCCGCGCCTCCGGCTCGGCGCGGCTCGACCTCGGGCCCGACCTGTTCGCCGCCAAGCCGGGCGGCGCCCCCTAGATCACCGGGGCCGCCCGGACCAGCGGCATGACCTCCTCGGCAAAGCGCTCCATCTCTTCCAGCTGCGGACTGAACTGCAGCAGCAGCAGGTCCACCCCGGCCTGCTCGAATTCCAGAATCTGCTCCGCGATCTGTTCCGGCGTCCCCGCCAGTCCGCTGCGGAGCCCGCGATTGGACACCGAGTAGTCCTCCAGACTCACCCGCTGCTCCAGCCGGGTATTGGCGACCCAGTCCTCGTAATTGGCGTATCCCGCGGCGCTCTGCCGCACGTCGGTGATCCGGGCCACCTCGCGGCGGGCCTCCGCCTCGCTGCCCCGGCACACCACATAACCCGCGGCGCCGAACCGCAGCGGCGCGTGGCCCAGTCCCGCGGCGTCCCGGCGGGCGGTCATGTCGGCGACCTTCCGCGCGATGGTCTCGGGAGGATCACCGTGCATCACGTAGGCGTCGCAGGTCCGGGCGATGAGACTCTTGGCCGCCTCCGACTCCCCGCCGGCATAGATCGGCGGGCGCGGCCGTCGCACCGGCTTGGGAGACAGCAGCGCGTCGTCCACCCGGTAGTAGTCGCCCCGGAAGCTGAACCGCGGCTGGCTCCACATGCCGTCCACGACGGCCAGCCATTCGGCGGTGCGATCGTAGCGGGCCTCGTGCTCGTCGAAGGTCACCCCGTAGCGGCGGGCCTCGTCGGCCCACCACGAGGACACCACGTTGAGGGCGAGCCTGCCGTTGCTGATGTGGTCGATGTTCGCCGCCTGCTTGGCGAGCAGCGCCGGAGGGTGAAACGTGGGCCGGACCGCCACCATGAGCTCGAGCCGGTAGGTGACCGCGGCCAGCGCCGACGCGGTGGTCCAGGCATCCAGCGCCGGCGCCTCCGGCCCCTTGATGTCGTTGAGATTGAGCTCGGCGATGAGGGTGAGGTCGAAGCCGAGCTCCTCGCTCCGCCGCGCCAGCCGGGCCACGTAATCCCAGCGCGCCGCCATGCCCTCGTCGGCGACGTTGCGCAGCCATCCCCCGAAGACCGGCAGCCAGTAGCCGAAACGCATGATCAGCCCGCCTCCTGTTCGAGCCAGTCGACCAGCCGGACGAAGGGATCGAAGCCGACCACGCGGGGTCCGTCGGCCACGAAGTTCGACAGCGCGTTGATATCGTAGAAGTAGGGCTTCCCGTCCCGGGCGTCGATGAAGTACTCGATCCCTCCGACGTCGATCCCGGCCGCCCGCGCGATGGCCTCGACGGCGCTCACCAGCTCGGCCGGCGGGGTGTACCCCTCCACCCGCATGCCGTTCTTGGGCGCATCCACCGCGCACGCGCCCCGCACCAGGTCCGCGCCGTCCACCGTCTGGCACGCATCGGCCGGGCAGAGATTGAAGCTGTCCCCGGTGGGATAGACCCGGATGCCGTAGAGGAAGCTGCCTCCCAGCACCTCGACCCGCACGATGCGGCCGTCCTCCGCGGGCACGTACTCCTGCACCAGCCCGGTGTGATCGACGCCGAGCTCCAGGCCTTCCAGCGAGGCCTCGGTCAGCGCGTCGGCGCTGTCGAACAGCCGCACCCCGGCCCCGCTCCCGCCGATGTTGGGTTTCACCACCACCGGGAAGCGGAGGCCGCGCGCCGCCGCCGGCGCGTCGCTGCCGCGGGAGATCACCCGGGAGCGGGGATGGGGCAGGCCAAGCTGGCGGAGCAGCGACAGCTGCAGCGCCTTGGAGGTTTCCACCGCATAGGCCCGGCTGCCGTTGACCACCCGGATGCCGTAGCTCTCCAGATGGGCGAGATAGGCCTGGGTGATGAACACCGCGTGACCCGCGTCGCGCAGGTAGGCCGACGGACTCATCCGGTTGAACACCAATCCGTACGGCGGCCGGGGCGAGGAGGGATCGTACCAGTGCTCCGCGGCCTGCAGCCGCTTGACCGGAATGCCGCGCCGCTCCAGCTCGGCGAAAAGAGGACGAAACCAGTCGGGGTGCTCGTAGAGGATCCCGAAGGGAGCTCGGGTGATCGTCGCTGTGGTCATGCACATCTCCTGGAGGTAAAAACGAAAAAGCCGCGACTCCGAGGGGTCGCGGCCGATGAGGCTGCCTGGCTTTCGCTGCTGGGGACCTAGGGGAATCCCGCGCCGCGCGCACGCACGCTCACCGCCCACGACATGGGGCGCCACATGAGGTGACGGCTGGTACAGGTGCAGAGCGCGTGGGTCAGCATGGATTGCAAGATATCAGGGAAGCCGGTCGGGGCAAGGGTGCACGAGATGACGTCACCGGTCACACCCGGCGCGTCTTCCACCGCCCCCGCTTGAACAGCACCGTGCTCGCCACCGCGAGGGTCGAGAACGCGACGGCGATGGCGATGGAGACGCCGTTGGGCCCCAGACCGAAGTGCTTGGCGAGCAGCCAGGCGAGGGGAATCTCCCAGAGCCAGAAGCAGAACAGATTGAGCAGCGTCGGGGTCCAGGTGTCGCCGGCCCCGTTGAAGGAGCTGGTCAGAACCATGCCGTAGGCGTAGAAGAGAAACCCGGCGCTGATGATCCGGAGGTTGGCGACGCCGTAACCCTGGACCACCGGGTCGGCGGTGAACGCCGAGATGATCACCGGGGCCAGGGTCATGAAGAACAGACTCACCACGCCCAGGAAGTAGAGGTTGTAGCGGCTGGCCATCCACACCGACTGCTCGGCCCGGTCCGGCTTGCCCGCGCCGAGCGACTGCCCCACCATGGTGGCCGCCGCGTTGGCCATGCCCCACGACGGCAGCAGCGCGAAGATCACCACCCGGAAGGCGATCGTGTAACCCGCCAGCGCCTGGCTCCCAAAGGAGGACACCACCCGCACCAGCCCGATCCAGCTGGTGGTGCCGATCAGGATCTGGAAGATCCCGGTGCCCGAGAGCCGGAGCAGGCGGCCCAGCAGGTCGAGATCGAGCTTGAGGTACTGCTTCCGGATCGTAAAGCGGTTGTTGCGCCCGGTGAGCCGGTAGAACTGGTAGACCACGCCCATGCCGCGGCCGATCGTGGTCGCCACCGCGGCGCCGGTGACGCCCAGGTGGGGAAAGGGACCGATCCCGAAGATCAGGAGCGGATCCAGGATCATGTTGCAGATATTGGCGATCCAGAGCGAGCGCATGGCGATGGTGGCGTCGCCGGCGCCGCGGAAGATCGCGTTGATGAGAAAGAGCAACAGGATGATGAAGTTCCCGCCGAACATGATCCGCGCGAAGGAGGAACCGCCCGCGATCACCTCGGGCGAGGCCCCCATCAACCCGAGGAGCCGCGGCGCGAAGAGCCCGCCGATGAAGGCGATCGGGAGCGCCACCATGACGCCCAGCGCGATGGCTTGCACCGCGGCCCGGGCGGCGCCCTCGGGATTCTTCTCGCCGATCCGCCGGGCCACCATCGCGGTGGCGCCGATGCCCAGGCCCATGCCGAGGGCGTAGATGGTCGTGAACATCGCTTCGGTGAGGCCGACCGTAGCCACGGCGTTGGCGCCGAGCCGGCCGACCCAGAAGACATTCACCACCGCGAAGACCGACTCGAGGGCCACCTCGAGGACCATCGGGACGGCGAGCAGGAGCAGCGCCCGCCCGATCGGGCCCGCGGTGTAGTCGTGCCGGTGGGCCCCGCGCAGCGCCTCCTTCGCCGCCGCCCAGAGCGTGGGGGGCGGCGGCTCGATGACGGATGCGGGGATCTCGGTGCCGGATTCGGTCATGGTGACGGGATGGCAATTCTAGCGGCGCAGGCGCTCCTCACGCCAGCAGACCGCCATCCACCACCAGTACCTGGCCGGTGACGAACGACGCCGCCTCGCCGGCGAGAAACAACGCCGCGGTCCCCACCTCGTCGGGCTGGCCCAGGTGGGGCAGCACCTGGTCTCCCGCGAACGCCTCCCGGCGCACCGGGTCGTTCCACAGGTACTCGCTGAATTCGGTCTGGATCAATCCCGGTGCGATGGCGTTGACCCGGATGCGGTGCGGCCCCAGCTCCCGCGCCCAGGCCCTGGTCAGCATGATGAGCGCCGCCTTGGTCATACTGTACAGGATGCTGCCCGGCTGCGGGGTGAGCCCCGCGACCGACACCAGATTGATGATCGATCCGCCCTTCCCCCGGGCGATCATCCCCGGCGCCACCAGATTCACCAGCCGGAACGCCGCCTTGAGGTTGACCTCGACCATCTTGTCGAGCTGCTCGTCGGTGGCGGCGAGCGCGGAACCGAGCTGCACATTGGTGGCGCTGTTGTTCACCAGAATGCCGATGGGCCCCAGCACCGACTCGGTTTCCCGGACCGCCCGCTCCAGGTCCTCTTTACGGCCGACATGACACGCGATCGGGTGCACCCGGCCCGGCAGGTGCGCCAGCTCCTCCGCGGTCCGGGTCAATACCTCGAGCTTCCGGCTCGCGATGGCCACCGCGGCTCCCGCCTCGGCGAGGCGGGCGGCAATGGCCCGGCCGATGCCGCGGCCTCCTCCGGTCACCAGTGCCACGGTGCCGGCCAGCGATGGCGGTGCGGTCATGGGATGCGCCTCAGGCAGAAAGAAGGGTTTCTCGCTCGGCCGCCCGCGCGGCCTGCCGCGCCAGCACCGCGACCATGCGATGCATGTCGGCGAAGCGCGGGTCCCGGGTCTGGCCCCGGACATAGCGGGCATAGATCTGCTGCACGATCACCGCCACCTTGAAGAGTCCGAAGCAGTAGTAGAAGGCCATATCGTTCCCCGCCCGCCCCGACCGGCGGGCGTATTCCTCGGCGAACCGGGCCCGGGTCCACATCCCGGGGAGATGGGTGGGCCCCATCGCCGCCGCGAGCAGCTCCGGCGGATCGTCCGGTTCGATCCAGTACGCCAGCGCCGATCCGAGGTCCATCAGCGGGTCCCCGACCGTGGCCATCTCCCAGTCGAGCAGCGCCACCAGACGGGCCGGATCGTCGGGATCGAGCAGGAGGTTGTCGAACTTGTAGTCATTGTGAATCACCGCGGCGCCTCGCTCGGGCG
>DASYPZ010000295.1:0-3827 GCA_036006105.1 Gemmatimonadales bacterium
CCAGCAGCCCCATCAGCTCGGCGGGATCGACCGGCTTCACGGTGTGCGCGTCGAATCCGGCTTCCTTGGAGCGCTGCCGGTCACGATCCTGGCCGTACCCGGTCACCGCGATGATGCGGGTCCCGTTCTGGTCCTGCTGGCGGAGCCGGCGACACACCTCGTAGCCATCCATGCCGGGCAATCCAATATCGAGCAGAACGATCGACGGTCGTTCCTGCGCGGCGAGCTCGAGGGCACGCGGTCCGTCGTGCGCCACCAGCACCTCGTGCCCCGCCAGCAGGAGCAGCCGGGCCATGCTCTCGGCGGCGTCCGTGCTGTCGTCGACGACGAGAATGCGGCAGGGCTCGAGCGCCGGAAAGGACTTCGGATCGGCGCTGTGAGCGCTCAAGGCCGGGGGCTCTTCCGGAAGACAGGGGAGGCGAATCAGGAACTCGCTGCCCTGTCCCGGCCCGCGGCTCATCGCCCGGACGTTGCCGCCGTGCATTTCCACCAGGTTCCGGACCAGCGACAACCCGATCCCGAGCCCGCCCTGCGCGCGATCGGGGGTGCGCTCCCCCTGGGAGAACAACTCGAAGATCTGGGCCTGCATCTCCGGCGCGATGCCCAGCCCGTGGTCCTTGACGCTGATCAGGGCTTCGTTGCCCTCGCGCGATACGGTGAGATCGATCCGGCCCTTCTCATTCTGGTATTTGGCCGCGTTGTTGAGCAGGTTGGCGACAACCTGATTGAGGCGGGTCAGGTCGCCGACGATGGTGATGGGCCGCTGGGGAAGGGTGACGGTCAGCTCGTGCCGGTGGGCGTCGATCAGGGGACGGCTGGTCTCCACCGCGCCGGCGATGACGCTGGCCAGATCGAGTCGTTCGGTCCGGAGCTTGATCTTGCCCCGGGTAATCCGGGAGACATCCAGCAGGTCGTCGACCAGCCGGGTGAGCTGGTTGGCCTGGCGCTCGATGACGTCCCGGCACCATGCCACCTCGGGGTCGGTGCTGCCCTTCATGCGCATGATCGTGACGGCGTTGCGCACCGGCGCCAACGGATTGCGAAGCTCGTGCGCCAGCAAAGCGAGAAACTCGTCCTTGCGCCGGTCCGCCTGGCGCAGCTGCTCGGCCAGCTCGGTCTGCCGCGCGGTGGCGGCCTCGAGCTCCGCGGTGCGCTCCGCCACGCGTTGCTCCAGCTCCCGGTTGAGCCGCTCCGCGTCGCGGGTCTTCCGGTAGAGCTCCGCGAAGACGCTCACCTTGGCCCGCAGCAGCTCGGGGATGACCGGCACCGACACGTAATCGACCGCGCCGGATTCATAGCCCTTGAGCCGGTCGAGATCGGTGAGATGCACCGCCGAGACGAAGATGATCGCCGTCTTCTGGTAGCGGGGGTGCTGGCGGATGATCTCGGCCAGCTCGAACCCGTCCAGCTCGGGCATGCTCACATCCATCAGGACCACGGTGATGTCGTTCTTGAGCAGGTGCTCGAGGGCTTCCCGGCCGGAATTGGCCTTGATCAGGTTCTCCCCCAGCTCGCTCAGCATGGCCTCATAGGTGAGCAGCTTGCCGGGCTGATCATCGACCAGCAGGATGTTGACCTTGTCGCTGCCGTTGCCCGTCATGGCGCCTCCTACCGGTGAAGCCACATCCGCAACGCGGACAGAAGTTGCTCGGTATTCACCGGCTTGGCCAGGTAGTCCGACGCTCCGGCCTCCAGACACTTCTCCCGGTCGCCCTTCATGGCCTTGGCCGTCAGGGCGATGATCGGCAGCCGGCGGAAGCGTCCCTGCTGCCGGATGGCGTGCATCGTCTGGTAGCCGTCCATCTCCGGCATCATGATGTCCATCAGCACGATGGCCGTGTCCGGGGTCGCCTCGAGGGTCGCGATGGCCTCGTGACCGGTGCCGGCGGTGAGCACCTCCATGCCGCGCCGTTCCAGGACGCTGGAGAGGGCGAAGATGTTCCGCATGTCGTCGTCGACCACCAGGACCTTCTTGCCGATGAGGTCGTCGTCCGAGCGATGCAGGCGGTCCAGCATGGCCTGTTTTTCCGGGGGCAGATCGGCGATCACCCGGTGGAGGAAGAGCGCGGTCTCATCCAGCAGGCGCTCCGGCGATTCGACTCCCTTGACCACGACGCTGCGGGCCAGCGTGCGCAGCCTGGCGTCCTCCTCCGGGGAGAGCTCCTTCCCGGTGAATACGACCACCGGGAGATCGCCGAGGGTGGGTGTGTCGCGGATGTGCTCGAGGATTTCGAAACCGGACATGTCGGGAAGCCGCAGATCCAGCACCGCGCAGTCGTAGCCGCCCTCGCCCAGCGCCTTGAGGGCATCCTCTCCGGTGCCGGCGGTTTCGATTTCCACGTCGCTGTGCCCCAGCAGCTCCCCGATGCTCATCTGCTCGGCCAGGTTGTCCTCGACGACCAGGAGGCGCTTCCGCCGGGGCGTGGCGTAGTCCTTGATCCGGGTCAGCGCCGCTTCGAGCCCCTCGATCGTGGTGGGCTTGGGCAGGAAGCTGAACGCGCCGCGCGCGAGGCCGTGCTGCCGGTCCTCGTCCAGGGTGACGATCTGCACCGGGATGTGGCGCATGGCCGGGTCCTGCTTGAGCTGATTCAGCACGGTCCAGCCCAGCATGTCGGGCAGGAAGACGTCCAGTGACACGGCGGTCGGGCTGAACTCCCGGGCCAACGCGAGCGCCTCGGCGCCCCGGCTCGCCACCAGCGCGCGGAAGCCCTGGGCGTGGGCCTGATCGAGCAGGACCCGGGCATAGGCGGGATCGTCCTCCACGATCAACAGGATCGGATCGCCCGGCTCCAGATTGTGCCGGTCGTCGGGAATCGGCTCGGCAGGCCGCTCCGCCATGCGCACCGTCGGAAAAGTCGGGGTCCGCAGCATTCTCGGATCGGATTCTCCGGCATTGGTCCCGGCGCCGGTGCCCGATGCCGAGGGGCCGACATAGGTCTGGGGCAGATACAGCGTGAAGGTGCTGCCCAGGCCGGGCATGCTGCGAAGCTGGATCTCGCCACCCAGCAGGCTGGCCAGCTCGCGACTGATCGCGAGGCCCAGGCCGGTGCCGCCGTACTTGCGGCTGGTGCCGGCGTCGGCCTGCTGGAACGCCTCGAAGATGATCCGCTGTTTTTCCTGAGGGATGCCGATGCCGGTATCGGCCACTTCGAACGCCACCACGTTGGCGGCGCGCTTGAGGATCGGGTGGTCGGGACTCCAGCCGGTCGCGGCCGGGGCCACCGAGAGCCGGACGCCACCCTGCTCGGTGAACTTGAAGGCGTTGGAGAGCAGATTCTTGAGGACCTGCTGCAACCGCTTGGCGTCGGTGACGATGGTGCGGCCGAGATCGTCATTGACCTGCACCTCGATGGTGAGCTTGCGGTTCTCGGCCTCGTGCCGGAAGGGCCGGGCCACCGCGTCGAGCAGACTGCCGACCACGACCTCCTCCGCCACGACCGTCACGGTGCCGGACTCGATCTTGGAGAGGTCCAGGATGTCGGTGATGAGATTGAGCAGGTCGGTGCCGGCGCCGTGAATCGTCCGGGCAAATTCCACCTGGCGGGGCGTGAGGTTGCCTTTCGAATTCTCACCCAGCTGCTGCCCCAGGATCAGAATCGAATTGAGCGTGGTGCGCAGCTCGTGGGACATGTTGGCCAGGAACTCGGACTTGTACTTGGACGTCAGCGCCAACTCGGTGGCCTTCTCCTCGAGGGCGCGCCGGGCCTGCTCGATTTCCTGGTTCTTCCGCTCGACCTCCGCGTTCTGCTCGGCCAGCTGCTGGGCCTTCTGGGCCAGCTGCTCGTTGGTCTGCTGCAGCTCGCGCTTCTGGGTCTGCAACTCCGCCG
>DASYPZ010000296.1:0-24016 GCA_036006105.1 Gemmatimonadales bacterium
GATCCCGCCCCCGGCCACGAAGAAATCCCGGGCCGTGCGGGTGCGCCGGGTGGCCCATATCGCGATCAGCGCTACGGCGCCGAAGTACAGCAGGGAGACCAGGGGGATCATGGCACTTCCGCGCTGCGCCCCGCCGCGCGAATCCGCTCCAGGTCCGATTCATCCAGCGTCAGCGCGCGGAAGGTTCGGGCGTAGACCACCGGCAGCACCACGGCGGGGAGCAACCCGACGCCATAGACCACCAGCGCCGCGCGGAGCGGGAGTCCCAGCAGAAGCCGGGCTCCGGGGCCCTCGCCGGCCGGCAAGATCAGCGCGGCGCCGAAGCAGCCGACCAGCACCACGAACACGAACCCGAGCGCCCACACCATCGGTCCGAGCCGTCGCCCGGGCCGCGCCGCGCCGAGCGCCATGGTGCCGATGCAGGTGAGGGAGATGCCGATGACCATCGCCCAGGGCGCCCATGCGGGCGCTCCGCCCGGGAGCAATGCGGACCCGTACGCCGCCGCGATGCCCAGCGTACCGGTGATCACCGGGGCCAAGCCAGGTCGAGCCGCCATCAGCGCCTTTCGGAGAACGGAGTCACGGGGGAGAATCGGAACGAACGGTCAGCCTACGCGAAACAATGCTTCGGCCCTGGGATACCGCAACAGCGCCCGCTGCTTCAGCTGCACATGGGTGGAGCGCTCCAGGCCCGGATCTTCCTCCAGCACCCGCTGCGCCATCTCGCGGGACACCGTGAGCAGATCGACGTCCTCGGGAAACCGCGCCACCCGGATGTCCGCCATGCCCGACTGGCGCTGGCCCAGCAGATCGCCCTGGCTGCGCTCGGCGAGGTCGAGCTCGGCGATCTTGAAACCGTCGTTGGTCGCCGCGAAGGCGGCGAGCCGCGGCGACTCCCGCTCGGCCAGCAGGATGCAATGGCTCTCGGCCGAGCCGCGCCCCACGCGGCCCCTGAGCTGGTGCAGCTGCGCCAGCCCGAAACGCTCCGGGTTCTCGATCAGCATCACCGTGGCGTTGGGGACGTCGATCCCGACTTCCACCACCGTGGTCGCGACCAGGACCTGCACCGCCCCGTCCCGGAACTCCTGCATCACGCGATCCCGGACGTCCGGCTTGAGCTTGCCGTGCACCAGCCCCACCGACAGCTCGGGCCAGCGTGCTTTCAGCGTTTCGGCCATGGTGGTGGCGGCGCGCAGATCGGCCTTTTCGGTCTCTTCGATGACCGGGAGCACCACATACGCCTGGCGCCCTTCCCGGCACTGGTCGAGCACGAATGCGAGGACCCGCTCGCGCTGCTTCCCGCTCCGCACCGCGGTCCGCACCGCGCCGCGCCCCGCCGGCTTGGCCTTGAGCACCGACACGTCGAGATCGCCGTAGCGGGTCAGCGCGAGGGACCGGGGAATCGGGGTCGCGGTGAGGAGCAGGACGTCGGGCGCGGAGCCCTTGCCGATGAGCGCGGCCCGCTGTTCGACGCCGAAACGGTGCTGCTCGTCGATGACGACCAGTCCGAGCCGCCGGAAGGCCACCGTGTCCTGCATCAGCGCGTGGGTGCCCAGCACCACCTGCGCCGCCCCGCTGCGCAATCGCTCCCGGATCCGGGTTTTGTCGGCGGCGCCGAGCCGGCCGGTCAGCAGCTCCGGCACGATGCCCAGCGGCGCCAGCAGGCGGGTGAGGGTGGCGAGGTGCTGCTCGGCGAGGAGCTCGGTGGGCGCCATGAGCGCGGCCTGGTAGTCATTCTCCACCGCGAGGAGCATGGCGAACAGCGCCACCACGGTCTTTCCGGTGCCAACATCGCCCATGAGGAGCCGATGCATTCGCTGGGAGGCCACCATGTCCGCGGTAATCTGCCGCAGGGCCTGGCGCTGATCCGCGGTCAGCTCCCAGGGCAACGATTCCCGCAGCGCGCTGGTGAGCTTGCGACGCACCACGAACTGCACCCCGACCCGGCCGCGCTTGGCGAGAAACCGGGCCCGGCCCAGCATGAGCTGGAGATCGAACAGCTCATCCAGCGCGAGGCGCCGACGCCCCCGCTCGGCTTCCGCGATCGTCGCGGGGCGGTGGACCGCCCGGAGGGCCTCGGGAAGCGTGGGCAGATCGAAGCGACGGCGCAGCTCCACCGGAAGCACTTCGGGACAGCAGGCGATCATCGCATCGAGGTGCCGGTCGATCAGCGCGCGAATGGTCTTGTGGGAGAGCCCGGCGGTGGCGGGATAGACCGGAAGCACCTTGCCCTGCTGCCAGGCCGAGTCTCCGGTATCGTCCGGCTCGGCCAGCACGATGAATTCCCGGGGAGCCATCTGGCGCCCGTGATAGAACCGCACCGGGCCGGCGACCAGCAGGGTCTGGCCCACTTCGATGGTACGGTCGAGAAACGCCTGTCCGGGCCAGACGCACTCGAGCGCTCCGCTCTCGTCCCGGAGCACCGCGTTGAAGATGCGAAGCCCCTTCCGGGTGGGGAGCACGCCCTTCGCCACCACCCGCCCCACACAGGCGATGTCGTCCCCCACCCGCGCCTGAGCGAGGGGCGTCACCGATGAAGCGTCGATGTACCGGTGGGGAAGGTGCCAGAGCAGGTCCTGCGCGGTCGCGATGCCCAGCCGCTCCAGCGCTTCGGCGCGGCGCTCCCCGATCCCTTTCAGAAACTTGACCGGAGTATCCAGGCGGAAGACCGGCACGGTTACTCCCCGCCTGCCAGCTCTTCGGCGAACCCCGCGGGGTCGAACACTTCGAGATCCTCGGCCTGCTCGCCGGTGCCGAGAAAGCGGACCGGGAGCGCCAACTCGCGGCGGAGCGCCACCACCGCGCCGCCGCGCGCGGTGCCGTCGAGCTTGGTGACGATCAGCCCGGTGGGATGCACCGCCTGGGTGAACAATTTGCCTTGCTGCACCGCGTTCTGGCCCACGCTGCCGTCGAGCACCAGCAGCGTTTCCTGAGGGGCGCCCGGCGCCTTTCGCCCGATGACCCGGACCACCTTGCTGAGCTCCTCCATCAAGCCTTCCTGGGTGTGCAGGCGGCCGGCGGTATCGATGATGGCCATCGTCATGCCGCGCGACTGGGCCGCTTCGACGGCGTCGAAGGCAACCGCCGCCGGATCCCCTCCCGCCACACCCGACACGCAGGGCAGGCCCAGCCGCTCGGCCCAGACCTCGAGCTGAGCCACGGCGCCGGCCCGGTAGGTATCGGCCGCGCCCAGCAGCACCCGCTCCCCCTGTTTCGACAGCCGGCGAGCCAGCTTCGCGATGGAGGTGGTCTTCCCGGCGCCGTTCACGCCCACGATCAGAATGACGGTGGGTCCCGACGCCGCGCGGGCGATGGCCCCGGGATCCCCGGGACTGGTGAGCAGCTCGGTGAGCTTGGCCACCAGCGCCGCCCGCAGATCGTCTTCGCTCTTGAGGCGGCCCCGGCGAACCCCGTCCTCCAGCATTTCGACCAGATCCATCGTCGCCTTGAGCCCGAAGTCCGATTCGAGCAGCAGGCGCTCCATCGCCTCGATGTCGGCGGCCTTGAAGCCCCGCACCATGGCGCCGACATCGGTCAGGGCGACTCGCTTGAGCCGGGCCCAGAGGCCGAGTTTCTTGCGTTCGGTTACGCGATCAGCCATCCATCGTCACCGGTAGTTGAGACCTGCACCGAGCATCGATGCGCCTGAACCCTGGGCCCACAGATTCACAGAATGACCTGCACCCCTATCATCGCAGTCCGAGCCGCCTCCGCGCCAACCACTCTCCCGCAAACGCCACCACGCCCAACCCGAACAGCCAGAGCCAGGAGCGGACCGGGTTGCGCCCGGCCACGCTTCGATCGGCGCCGTCCCGCGCGGCGAGGGTGCGCGGAGTCGGCAGCCATTCGTCGGAATAGGTCTCCACCGCGAAGGTGCCCTGCCCTCCCCCGGTGAGACGATAGTGCCAGGTGCCGGGAGGCAGGATCAGCTCGGCCCGGCCCGCACCATCGAAGACCAGCGTATCGCTCCGGGCGGCGGAGTCGGCCGACAGGGATACCGGGGTTGCCGCCGGAGGACCCGATCCGTTCCATTCGAAGATCACGGGGCGTCCCCGCTGAACCACCTCGTGGAGCAGCCGGGCTCGCCCCGCGGACGAATCGGCCCCACCCAGCAGCCACGCGAGCGACGAGGAGACCAGGCCACGGTAACCCTGCTCGCTGCTGCCGCCGCGAAACGCCCAGCGCCAGAGCCCGTCGACGCCCATGATGACCCGCCGGATGCCGGCCGAATCGTGGCCGAGCATCACCGGCCGCACCGTACCCCTGCGGCTGGCCTGCGCGGTGAGCCCGGTCCAGTCCGTGGCGCCGGCCGTCAGATCCGCGACCGCGGTCCCGGGCGGGAACGAATCCACCGCCACACCGGCGAATCCGCCGCTCACCGGTGAGGCCGGTCCCACCGAGAGGTACCAGTCCCCCGAGCTCCCGGGGCGCGAGCCCGCTCCGGGCCACAGCCAGCGTCCCCGGGCCCGCGTCGCCGGCGTGCCGCTGCTCTCGCCCAGCGTGACCAGGACATCCGCCCGGCGCGCCGCGTCGCTCACTTCGGCGAGGGTCACCGGTTTGAGGTCGCCGGCCCGGCGCCAGCGGCCGTGCTCGGTCTCCACGTAGCCGCGGACCGGCAGGGCTGCGACGTCGCGCAGGGTCTCGAAGAGAAACCGGCTTTCCCAGGTGGGCGGACTCGCCAGGAGCACGATGCCCGGGGTCGGCACGATCGTGAGCACCAGGTTCCGCGCGTCGTCGCGCGGCTCGGGATCGGAGGCGCCGGTCAGCTCGATGCTCAGGACATGGGGACCGGGCGGGACGGCCGGAAGCGGTCCGGCGAGCTCCGCGCGCCCCCGGCCCCCGGCATCCAGTTTCAGGGCGCCGCGCAGCCACACCCGCGCCCCCTCCCGCGCCACCAGACCGAGTTTCCACTCCCGCGCCGGACCGAAGGCCTGGGCCTCGACCTCGATCCGGAGGGAGTCGGTGGGGGTGAGACGACCACCGCCCGAGACGCGCACCAGGGCGACATCGGAGATCGATTGCCGCGGCAGCACCTTGATCGTGGTTCCGGCGAGGAGATCCGGCGGCAGCGCGTCCGCGTCCTCCACCTCGCCATCGGTGAACACCACCACCGGACGCTCTCCGCTTCCCGCGGCGGCAATCGCCGGGGCCAGGCGCGACGTGCCGGCGGATGGGGTGGTATCGCCACGCATGGGACCGACGAGCCGGACATCCCCGGTGGCGCGGGCCTGGGCCAGCGCCTCGGTCCATCGGCCGCCCGCGGCCTGCATGCTGAGCGACGCATCGAGCAAGACGGTGGGACGCACGGAGGGACGGATGGTGGGACAGGAGGCGTTGACGAGCAGCAAGGCCACGACGCCCCAGCCGGCGGCCCGGCACACGGCGGGAATCCAGCTGCGCGCTCCCCAACCCTCGAGGAGACGATACGAGAACACCGCCGCGGCCGCGGCGACCAGGACGATCAGGAACGGCATGAGGGAATTATACGAGGGCGGGCGCTGCTACTCCGCCTTGAGAATCCCGGGACCCTGGCCGGCCGCGCCGAGGATTCGCTCCAGATGGGCGCGCTCGGCCTGGAATTGGGGCAGGAGATTCCGCTCCAGGGGCTCCCCCTCGCCCAGATCCACTCGGCGGGTATCCCGCGCGGCGCCGTTGATCCGGAATTCGTAGTGCAGGTGCGGCGCGCTCGCCAGACCGGTGGCGCCGACGTATCCGATGACCTCGCCCTGATGCACCCGGGCACCGGCATGGATGCCCCGGGCAAACCCGCGGAGATGTCCGTACCGGGTGGTAATCCCGTTGCGGTGCCGGAGCTCGATCAGGTTCCCGTAGCCGCCGGCCACTCCCGCTCGAAGCACCGTCCCGTCCCCGGCGGCCAGCACGGGGGTCCCGCTGCTCGCGGCATAGTCGGTCCCCTCGTGCTTGCGCCAGATGCCCAGAATCGGATGGAAGCGGGACTTCGAGAAGGTCGACGAGATGCGGCGGAATTCGACCGGCGCACGGAGGAAGGCGCGGCGGAGCGAGTTGCCGGCCTGGTCGAAGAAGCGGACAATGTGGTTGACCGGCTCGAAGCGGAATGCCTTGAGGTGCCGGCCCGAGTTGAGCAGGTCCGCGGCCAGGATGGCTCCGGAGCGCACCTCGCCCTCCTCGGAGACTTCGCGCTGCAGCAGCACCGCGAAGCTGTCGCCCGGCTGAATATCCCGGCTGAAGTCCACCGACCAGGCGTAGACGTCGGCCAGATCCCAGGCCAGCTTGATGCGATTGCCGGCGTCGAGCACGTCGTTGGGGATGCGGGCGTCCAGCGCCTCATAGAGGGACGATTCGATGGGACCTTCGACCCGAATGGTCTCGGCGCGCCAGGCGACCGGGTGTCGTTCCGCGGTCCAGGTGTCCGCCTCTCGATGGGCCGCCAGGCGTTCGACGTCGCTGGTGCGAAGCGAGATGGCACTGGGATGATCCTCTCCCGCTTCGCGCCGGAAGAGGACGACCAGGCCGGCCGGCAGACGTCGGGCGTCGAGCCCGACGCGCTCGAAGATGCCTACCAGATCGACACCGCCGAGTCCCTGACGGCCGAAGAGATCGGAGAGGGTTTCGCCGCTCTTGAGGGTATCCTGGAACTCGCTGAATGCCCGCGTGACCACGATCGGGCGGGCGATGCTGAGCCGCGTCCAGGGCCATCGCCCGGTCAGTGCCAGGGCGACGCCCGCCGCCAGGACGCCCAATGCGGCGGCTATGCGGAGCCGCCGCATCAATCCATCTGGCGCCGAATGAAGGTGGGGATCTCCATGTCGGACACCTCGGGCTGGGCGGTGACGTTCCGGGGCGGAGCGGCCACCCGGGGCGTGACCGTGCGCGGACCGGCCGGCGCCGTCATCGGGACCGAGGTCGCGGCGCCGACCGGGCCGCCCCCGCCCACGGCCCGCTTCTTCTCGGGGAACTGCAGCACCCCGGCGCCGCGCGCCGGCATCTGCTCCCCGGTAATGGCGCGGTCGAATCCGGTGGCGATGACGGTGACCCGGATCTCGCCGTTGAGCGAATGGTCGGTACAGGAGCCGAAGATGATCTCGGCCTGATCGCCGGCGGCGTCGTGAATGATCTCGCTGATCTGGGTCACCTCGCCCATGGTGATGTCGCTGCTGGTGATGTTGATCAGCACCCCGGACGCGCCGGCGATCGAGATGTTGTCGAGCAGCGGGCTCGCGATGGCCTGCTGGGCCGCCTCGAGCGCCCGATTTTCGCCCAGCCCGCTCCCGGTACCCATCAGGGCCGAGCCGCCGTTCTGCATCACGGTCCGGACGTCGGCAAAGTCCACGTTGATGAGGCCGGTGCGGGTGATGAGATCGGCGATGCCCTGGGTGGCGTTCAGCAGGACCTCGTCGGCCTTCTTGAGCGCATCCTCGAACTTGAACCCCTTGCCGACCACCGCCATCAGCCGTTCGTTGGGCACCACGATCATGGTGTCCACCCCACGGCGCATTTCCATGATGCCGGTCTCGGCCTGCTTCATCCGCTTCTGGCCCTCGAACAGGAACGGCTTGGTGACGATGCCCACGGTGAGGGCGCCGATGTCCCGGGCCATCTGGGCGATGACCGGTGCCGCCCCGGTGCCGGTGCCGCCGCCCATCCCGCAGGTGACGAAGACCAGGTCGGCCCCCTGCATGGCGGCGAGCACCTCGTCCCGGTTTTCCTCGATGGCCTGGCGCCCGATTTCAGGACGGGCCCCGGCTCCCAGACCGCGGGTGAGCTTCTTCCCGATCTGGACCTTGAGGTCCGATTTCGATTTGGTGAGCGCCTGGGCATCGGTATTGACCGAGATGAATTCCACCCCGACCAGGCGTTCCTCGATCATGCGGTTGACGGCGTTCCCGCCGCCGCCGCCGATGCCGATGACCTTCATCCGGGCGTGCTGACCGCCGCTCTCTTCGAGTTCGAAAATCATTGGAGGGGCCCTCGCCTTCTCAGAAGAAGTCCTGAAGCCATCGTTTGACTGGAGCGAGATACTTATCGACACCGGCGCCGCGCTTCCCGCCCTCCGGGAACCCGCCGCTGGTCATGACTTGTTTTGCGCCGTAGCGCAGCAGCCCCACGGCCACCGACATGCGGGGAGACTCGACGCTGTCCACCAGCCCGGTGAGTCCCTCGCCGGGGGATCCGACCCGGACCGGCATGGCGAAGACCTCGCGGGCCAGCTCGACGATGCCCGGGGCCTGCGCGCCGCCGCCGGTCAGGATGATGCCCGCGGCGAGGCGCTGGCGGTAGCCCGCCCGGGAAATCTCGTCCAGCGCGAGCTCGAGCAGCTCCTGCAGCCGCATGTGCATGATATGCGCGAGCACCTTCCGGTGCGCGGACCGGGCGCCCTGGCCCGGCGTGCCGGGCAGCTGGAACACGTCGGTGTCGGGCACCATCGGCTCATACGCGGCACCGAAACGCTCCTTGATGCGCTCGGCGTCGAGCTGGGTGACCTGGAGCCCGGCCACCAGATCGCTGGTGACGTGCCCGCCGGCGAACATCGAGCTGGCGGTGTGGCGAATCTTCCCGGCGTGAAAGATCGAGACGTTGGTGGAGCCGGCGCCCAGCTCCACGATGGCACAGCCCAGCTCCCGCTCGTCGGGAGTCAGCACCGCCATCGACGCGGCCACCGGCTCGAGCACGAATTCTCCCACGTGGTAACCCGCCTTCTCGACGCACTTGCGGAGATTCTGGACCGCGCTCGAGAGCACGGTGACCAGATAGACTTCCGCTTCGAGCCGGGAGCCGCTCATCCCGATCGGCTCGGTAATGCCTTCCTGCTGGTCGATCAGGTAGTCCTGGGGGATGGCGTGCAGCAGCTCGTGATCACGGCCGAACGAGATGTTGCTGGCGACGTCGTTGACCCGGGCCACATCGGTGGTGCGGATCTCGCTGCCGGTCACCGACACCACGCCGTGCGAGCTGCGCGCCGCGATGTGCTCTCCCGCCACGCCGCAATACACCGTGCCGACCTCGACGCCGGCCATGGTCTGGGCGTCCTTCATGGCCTTGGCGATTGCTCTCGTGGTTTCTTCGATGTCCCGCACTACGCCGCGCTTGACGCCGGCGCTCCGCTCGGTGGCGGCTCCCAGGACCCGGACCCTCGGGTTGCGAATGTCGCCGGTGACCTCGCCGATCACCGCCACGACCTTGGTGGTGCCGAGGTCGAGACCGGCCACGAGGAGCTGGGGCTGTTTGCTCATGCGCCGGCGCCCCGCACGATGATGCGAGACGCAAACCGCGCGTCCAGCTCCCGCCAGGCCCGGCCTCGCCGGCTCAGGTACTCGGCCACCAGCACCAGGTGACGGATCTCCTCGCTGGTCGCGCCGGCGCGAAACCAGAGGCGTCCCTCGGCCAGATCCAGCGCCACATCCCGCTTGACCCGGGCGCCCCGTTCGACCCGGGCGAACAATTCCGGCTCGGTCTCCCGCATGCGGGCCAGTAATCCCGCCACCGCGGAATCCGTCTCCGCGAGGGGAAGATCCTCGGCCGGACGGGTCGGGTCGAACGGGAGCGCCCGGCCGGCTTGATCGACCAGTACCAAGCGGCCGCTGCGTTCCGCGAGCGCCACCGGCTCCGCCTCGCGCACCGTGACGCGAATCGTGCCGGGAAGCCGGCGGGTTACCCGCGCCTCGACGACGCCGTCGACCTGGGACGCGCGGCGTTCCAGGGCCCGGGTGCCGTCGAAGATGCTCATGCCGCGGGGGATGGCCAGCGCCCGCGCCATGGTTGCCGGCGTGAGATAGTGCGCCCCGACCAGCTCGACCCGCTTGACCGAGAAGAACGACAATTTTCGAATCAGCTTGAAGCCACCGACCCCCGCCAGCAGCAGCAGGACCGCACCGCCGGACACCAGGAGGGCGCGCTTCACGCGGCCTCGAGCAGATCGCGGACTTCGTGGCTGACTCGATTGATGTCCCCGGCGCCCAGCACCAGCAGCACGTCTCCCCGGCGCACCTCTGCGGCGACCGTCCGGGCCAGGACGCCGCGGGCCGGCTCGTAGCGCACGGTACCCCCGTGCTGCCGCACCGCCTGCGCCACCAAGTCACCGGTGATGCCGGGGATGGGCTGCTCCCGCGACGGATAGACATCGGTCACGATGGCCAGATCCGCGGCGGCCAGCGCCATCCCCATGGCGGGCGCGTGGTCCCGGGTCCGCGAAAAGAGATGGGGCTGGAACAGGGCCACGAGACGACGGCCGGGGAAGGCCTGGCGTGCGGCGGCCAGGGTGGCGCGCAGCTCGGTCGGGTGATGCGCGTAATCGTCGACGATGACCACCCCGGCGAATTCTCCCAGTCGGTCGAAGCGGCGCCCGACCCCGCCGAAGTTTTCCAGCGCCGCGAGCGCCGGCTCCAGCGGCGCGCCCAGGGCGATCACCACGCCCAGCGCGGCAGTGGCGTTGCGGAGATTGTGCAGTCCGGGAACCCGCAGCCGAACCGGAAACGTCCCCTGGCCGGCCACGGCCAGGGTGGCCGATGTTCCTTCGGGAGTGGCGACGATGGCGTCGAGGCGAAGCGGGGAGGCATCAGGACCGAAACGCCAGACTCGTTCGGCGGTCAGCCGAGCCGCCACCCGTTCGGCGCCGGCGGAGTCGTTGCCGATCAGCACGCGCTGGGCGCGGGCCGCGAAGGTCACGAACGCCCCCTCCAGCGCATCGAGGGAGCCGTAGCATTCGAGGTGATCGGCTTCGACGTTGTTCACCACCGCGATGGTTGGATGGAGTGTGAGAAACGCCTGGTCGTACTCATCCGCTTCGACGACGAACAACTCATCCCCACCGAGCCGGGCGTTGCCGCCCCATGCCTCCACTCGACCGCCTGCCAGACCGGTGACCGCCAACCCCGCCGCCGCGACGGCCTCGGTCGTCATGGCCGTGGTGGTGGTCTTGCCGTGGGTACCCGAGATGGCCACGCAGCGGGCCCCGCCGATCAACCCGGCGAGGGCCTCCTTGCGCGGGATGACGGGAATGCCCCGGGTCCGCGCCGCATCGACCTCCGCGTGCCCCTCGGGAATGGCGGCGCTGACCACCACGGCGCGGGCATTCCCGACGTTCGAAGCCTGATGGCCTGAATAGACTTGGGCGCCCTGAGCCACCAGCTCACCGCACCCGGATACGTCCAGGTCCGACCCGGTGACGGCAAGTCCCTTCTTCAAGGCGATAGCCGCCAGCGCACTCATCCCGGCACCCCCGATCCCGACGAAGTGGAGCGGCCGGGGATCCGAGGGGAGAAAGAGGTTCATGGCGGATGGTCTAATCTAAAACAGCACCGCAACTTGGGAAAGGCCGGCCCTACCCCGAAAGAATCCCGATACGAGCCGAAATCCGGGAGGCGGCGTCGGGCCGGCCACGGCCTCTGGCCGCGGCGGCCATCGCGGCCAGCCGGTCGGGGGATTGGAGCAGTTTGGCGACCAGGCCGCCCCACAGGGCGGCCGGGAAGTCACTCTGCCGGACATGAATCGCCGCCCCCGCCTCCTCCATGACCCGGGCATTCGGCGTCTGATGGTCGGCCGCCGCGGTGGGCAGCGGCACGAGGATCGAGGGAATACCCCAGGCCGCCAGCTCGGCCACCGTCATCATGCCCGCGCGCGAGATGGCGAGCGTCGCGACCGAGTACGCGTCCGCGATGGGGTCGAGAAAGTCGAAGACCTGTACCGCCGGCGGAGCATGCCGTCCACGGAATTGAGCGTACGTGCCGCGACCGGTGGCCCAGAGCAACTGCATCCCCTCCGCTCCGCCGGAATCGATCCAGGTCGCGACTGCGTCATTGAGGAATCGCGCGCCCTGGCTGCCGCCGGTGATCAGGAGCACCGGGCGGGCCGGATCCAGTCCGAATGTCTTCAACGCCCCGGCGCGACGAGCCGGATCCGGCGGTACGATCGGATTGCCGGTGTCCAGCACCGTCGTCGCGGGTCCGGTCTTCAGCAGCCGGCGCGCTTCCGGCACGCCAAGCCAGACTTCACGAACCCGCTTCGAAAGCCAGCGGGTAGCGAGTCCGGGATAGGCATTCTGTTCCTGAACGGCGGTGGCAATGCCCCGTCGGACGGCGCGCCAGACCACCGGACCCGAGGCGTACCCACCGGTACCGATCACCACACTGGGCCGTTCCCGGTCGAGCAGCGCGTCGACGTCGCGCATGAGGCGTGCGGCCAGAAATGGCCAGCGCAGATTCTTCCACCATTGCCGGCGGTAGATCGGCTCGGCGGGCAGCAGCTGAAAGGGGAAGTCCCGGGTGGGCAGAAGGGTTGCCTCGACGCCGCGGAGCGCGCCGGCCAGCACCACCCGAAAGCCGGGATGGTCCTGCCGGAGCTGATTGGCGATCGCCAGGGCGGGCATCAGGTGGCCTCCGGTGCCGCCTCCAGCAATCAGGACGGTCACCGGGGCGCGCGGCGTCGGGAGCAGTCCCTCCCCGGGAACACCGCTCACCGTTTTCCGCTCCGCGCTCCTTGCCTCCCGCGGGACCGCCCGATGTTCACCAGCACTCCCACGGACATCAGGGTGATCATCAGGCCGGAACGCCCATAGGACATGAAGGGGAGTCCGAGGCCGGTAGTCGGCATCAGGCCGAGGTTCACCGCGCTGTGGAGCAGCCCGGCGAGCGCCACCGTCGCGGTGACTCCCGCGGCCAGGTACTGGCCGAACGGATCCGGTGCGGTCCGCGCGATGCGGAACCCCAGCCAGCAGAAGATCGCGAACAGCAGCGCGATGACTCCCACCCCGAGGAATCCCCATTCCTCTCCGATCGTGGCGGCGAGAAAATCGGAATAGCCATAGGGGAGGTATCGCATCTTGAGCTGTCCATGCCCGTACCCGACGCCCAGCGCGCCGCCCGAACCGAAGCCCAGCAGCGCCTGGGTGAGCTGAAAACTGGATTGTCCGCAGGGCTCGAGAAAGCATTTGAGCCGGGTGAGGCGATAGGGCTCGGCCCAGATCAGGGAGACGCCGGCGAAGATTCCGGCGACGCCGAGCAGGAGGAAATGCCCGATCTTGGCCCCGGCGGTGAACAACACCACCCCGCCGATCAGGGCGACCAGCACCGCGGTGGAGAGATTGGGCTCGAGCAGGATGAGAAACGAGACCATGCCCAGAATCAGCAGAAAGGGGAACAATCCCTTCTTGAAGCCCCGCACGGCCTCACCCTTTTTCGCGGCCAGCATCGCCGCCCAGACTACCACCGCGAACCGCGCCACTTCCGACGGCTGCACGTTGATCGGACCCAGGGCGACCCACCGATGGGCGCCGTTGCGGAGCGGCCGAATCGATTCGGGAAACGGCAGCAGCGGCACCAGCAACAAGGCCACGCTTCCGAGCAGGATGGGCCAGGCCAGCGACCGCCAGCGGTGATAGTCCATTCGCGAGACGAAGATCATGACCAGCGCCCCGGCCAGCGCGCCGACCAGCTGCTTGAGAAAGAAGCCGAAGGCGCCCTTCTCCAGCGTTGCGGCGGCGTACAAACTCGCGATACCGAACACGGTGAGGACCGCGGTGACCACCACGAGCAACCGGGTTTCCCAGCGGAGATCGCCCGGATCGCGGGCCGGCGCGGTCACCAGGACTCCACGATCTCGCGGAACCGGCGGCCGCGGGCCTCGTAATTGGTGAACATGTCGTAGCTGGAGCAGGCCGGCGACAGCAGCACTGCGTCGCCGGACTGCGCGAGTCCCCTCGCCCGCGCCATCACCGCGTCGAAGCTGGTCTCGGCCAGGAGCGGAGTGCCCGCGTCGGCCAGGTCCCGCATGACGATCGGCCCGGCCTCACCGTAGGCGATCACGGCCCGGCAGCGCCCGGCCAGCAGCGGGCCCAGGCGGGTGTACGGCTCCCCCTTGTGGCGCCCGCCGAGCAGCAGCACGAAGGGGCGGGTCAGGGCCCGGACCGCCATTTCCGTCGAGGCGACGTTGGTGGCCTTCGAGTCGTTGATCCACAGCACACCGGCCACTTCTCGCACCGGCTCCATGCGGTGCGGGAGGGCGCGAAAGGTGCCCAGCCCCTTGGCGATCTCCGGCAGGCTCACCCCTGTGGCATGGACCGCGAGCGCGGCGGCCAGGGCGTTGGCCACATTGTGATCTCCCATCAGGGAGAATTCGGCGCGCGGCACCAGTGCCTCGGCCCCGATCCGCAGCAGATCGGCGTCCCGGTCGTACCACCCGTCGGCCCTGGAGGCCACCGAAAACCGCAGCTGCCGTCCCGCGACCCCGCGGACCTGCTCCGCCGAGGCCGCATCGTCCCCGTTGGTGACCCAGACCGAGTCGTCCGACGCGCACTCGAAGAGCCGGCGCTTGTCCTTGTAGTAGTCTCCCAGCGCCGCGTAGCGGTCCAGGTGATCCGGAGCCAGGTTCGTCAGGACCCCGACATCCGGATCGAGCCGCTGCATGTCGTGGAGCTGGAACGAGCTCAGCTCCACGGCCAGCCACTCGGGCGGTACCGGCTCCATGGCGATTTCGCAGAGGGGAGTCCCGATGTTGCCGGCGGCCTCCGCGCGGCACCCGGTCGAGGCGAGCAGATGGGCGATGAGCGCGGTGGTCGTGGTCTTGCCGTTGGTGCCGGTCACCGCGATGTACGGCACGCCGTCCAGCGCTTCGAGGCCGAGCTCGGCCTCGGCCTGCACCGTCACGCCGGCGCGGCGCGCGGCCGCCAGGGGCGGCGCATCGGGCGGCACCCCGGGAGACACGATGCACAAACCAGCTCTCTCGATCCGGCCCAGGTCGTGCCCACCCAGGTCCACCGATGCACCCAGGTTCCTGAGACCTTGCGCCAGATCTTCGAGCGCCGAGAACGATCCCGCGTCCGACGCATAGACGGAGCGGCCGGACCGGAGCAGCAGCCGGGTCGCCGCGACACCGCTCCGACCCAGCCCGATGACCGCCACCTCCCGGTCGTCCGGCGCGATGCGTTCCGGTTTCACCTGAGCTTGAGGGTGGCCAGCGCCAGCAGGGCGCAGAAGATACCGAGGATGTAGAACCGGGTCACCACCGTGGTTTCGGCCCAGCCCTTCTTCTCGAAGTGGTGATGCAGCGGGGCCATCCGGAACACGCGGTGGGCATCGGCGTATTCCCTGCCCCGGGTGCGCTTGAACCACTTGTAGACGCCGATCTGCAGCATCACCGATACCTGTTCCGCCACGAACACGCCACCGATGATCAGGAGCAGGAATTCGGCCTTGAGCAGAATGCTGACGGTGCCCAGCCCGCCGCCGATGGCCAGGCTCCCGGTGTCCCCCATGAACACCTGGGCCGGGTGGGCGTTGAACCAGAGGAAACCCAGCGCCGCGCCCATCAGCGCCGCGCAGAAAACGGTCAGCTCGCCCGATCCCGGCAGATAGTAGAACTGGAGGTAGCTGGTGGTGTCGACCCGCCCGAACACGTAGGCGAAGAAGGCGAAGGCGGCGGCGGCGATAGCGGTGAGTCCGGCCGCGAGCCCGTCGAGGCCATCGGTCATGTTGACCGCGTTGCTGCTGCCGGTCACGACCAGGGTGACGAACGCGACGTAGAGCCACGGCGCCAGCACGACCACGGTGTACTTGATGAACGGGATGGTCGTCGCGCCGGCCTGGATCGTGCCCGGGGGGACGACCGGATAGTTGAGGAGATAGAGTCCCAGCGCGACGCCGAAGAGGCACTGCCCCGCCAGCTTCCACTTGGCGACCAGCCCGCGGGACTTCCCCTCGACGATCTTGAGGTAGTCATCCAGGAATCCGATGGCGCCGCACCACAGCGTAGCCAGGATCGCCACCACCACGAACCGGTTGTTGAGCGGGGCCCAGAGCAGCGTCGGGATGATGGTGGCGAGAATGATGATCAGACCGCCCATCGTCGGCGTGCCCCGCTTGCCCTGATGCGTCGCCAGGCCTTCGGACCGGACCACCTGGCCGATCTTGCGTTCCCGGAGCCGCGTGATGATGGCGGGACCGACCAGAAACGCGAACAACAGCGCGGACAGCATGGCTCCCGAGGCGCGGAAGCTGATGTAGTTGAAGAGATTGAAAATGATGTGTTCGCGAGCGAGGGGAGCCAGGAGGTGATACAGCATGGCGCCTCAGGTCGTGGGGGACGACGAGCGTGCCACAAGATCAGGGAGGATTCGTTCCAATGCAACGCCCCGGCTGCCCTTCAGCACCACCAGCTCGTCGCCATCGATCCGTCCCGCGAGCGCCGGCGCCAGCAGGCCGGCGTCCGGCGCGGTGATCAGCCGTTTGCCCAGTGCCGACCGATAGGGCTCCAGCGCGGGCACGAATTCGCCCACCGCCGCGAGGATGTCGGGGCGGAGCGCCACCAGCAGCGAGGCGATCTCCGCGTGATGGGCCGCGGACGAGTCTCCCAGCTCCCGCATGGTGCCCGCCACGAACACCAGCCGCCGCTTGCCCTTGAGCGAGCGCGCCAGCTCGATCGCGGCGCGAAACGAGGCCGGGTTGGCGTTGTAGGCGTCGTGCAGGATGGTGAGCCCCCCATGCTGGGTGAGCTCGCCCCGGCCCCCGGGAAGGGTCAGTGACTCCAGGCTCCGGGCCACCAGCGCGGGATCGAGCCCCAGCGCTTCGGCCACCGCCCATGCGAGCATGGCATTGCCGGCCTGGTGCAGTCCCCGCGCGTCGAGCAGAAAGCGCTGCCCGGCCACCGAAATCCGGGGTCGGCCATCCGGGGTCACCTCCACCCGGGTCGGCACCCGGTCGGCGTCCTTGAGTCCCGCCGTGATCACCTTCCGGGCCCGCTGTCGCGCGAGATCCGCCAGCCCGGGGGGCTCCGTGCCGACCAGGGCCAGGGGCACCCCATCCAGCAGGGAAAGCTTTTCGTTCAGGACTCCGTCCCCGCTGCCGAAGCCTTCGAGATGCCCGGCGGTCACGTTGGTGATCACGGCGATGCTGGGCTCGATCACGTCCCGGTGGCGCGCCATCTCCCCCTTGAGGCTGGCGCCGGCCTCGATCACCAGCGCTTCGGTGTCGGCGGGAGCCTCCAGAATCGTGAGCGGAACGCCCACCAGGTTGTTGAGATTGATCCGGGTGGCCCAGGTGCGGTACCGGGTCCTGAGCGCGTGGGCCACCATTTCCTTGGTCGAGGTCTTGCCGTTGGTCCCGGTGATCGCGATGACCGGACCGGTGATGGTCTTCCGCCGCGCGTGGGCCAGATCCCCCAGGGCACGCCCGGTGTCCTCCACGGGATACAGCACCAGACCGGGGATCGGCGGAGTGCCCCGTCGCACCACGGCACCGGTGACACCCGCCGCCTTCGCGCCGGCCAGGAATTCGTGGGCATCGAATCGCTCTCCGGTCAGCGCCACGAACAGCGCATGGGGAGGGATCGTGCGAGTGTCGGTCGAGATGGTCGCGTAGACCGCGTCCGACGCGGGGCCCGCGAGGCCCAGTGCGGCGCGAACGGCCCGATCGGTCCATTTCATCGGGCTCCGCTGCCTCCCAGCAGCTCCGCGACGATGCTCTTCTCATCGAACGGACGGTATTCCTTCCCGATCACCTGATAGGTCTCGTGGCCCTTGCCGGCCAGGAGCACCGTGTCACCGGGCCGGGCCATTTCGAGCACCTGGCGGATGGCCTCGCGCCGATCCCCGATACGCAGGTGCGGCGCGCCCGGCGGAAGTCCTCCCACCACCTCGGCGATGATCGCCTCGGGATCTTCGGTCCGGGGATTGTCGGACGTGATGACGGCCAGGTCGGCGAGCGTCCCCGCGATTTTCCCCATGATGGGCCGCTTCCCGCGGTCCCGGTCCCCGCCGCAGCCGAAGACCACGATCAGGCGGCCGGTCGTTCCCGGCCGCAGGGCGGTGAGCGCCCGCTCCAGCGCGTCGGGCGTATGGGCGTAGTCGCGAAGCACCACGAAGGGCTGGGAGGCGAGCCGCTCCATGCGGCCGGGAACCTGGGGTGCGGTATTGAGCCGCTCGACGACCCGGTCCAGGGAGTGGCCCATGCCGAGGGCCACCGCGGCGGCGGCGAGGGCATTGGCCACGTTGAACTCCCCCGGGAGCGGCAGGCTGACCTCGGCGATGCCGAATCGTCCCTCCAGCCGGAATCGGCAACCGGTGGAGTCGAGCGCCGGGTCGGTGGCGCGCAGATCCGCATCGGGATGGAAGCCGAACGACACCACCCTCGAGGAACGGGGAATCACCCGCCACGCCGGGTCATCGGCATTGACGGCCACCGCCGCATCCTTGCCGACCAGATCGAGCAGTTTGAGCTTGGCGGCCAGGTAGTGCTCCATCGTGCGGTGATAGTCGAGGTGATCCCGGGTCAGGTTGGTAAACACCACCCCCTGAAAAACCAGTCCGTCGAGCCGGCCCTGATCCAGGCTGTGGGACGACGTCTCCATCGCGACCGCCCGGACGCCACGATCCCGCAGCGTCGCGAGCGTGGCCTGGAGATCGACCGGCCCCGGGGTCGTCAGGGATCCCGCGGTCGAGGGCACGCTCGAGCCGGCACCGTCGAATGCGCCGAGCGTCCCGATGCTGGCCGCATCCTGGTGCCGGTTGAGCAGGTGACGCACGATCCCGGTGGTGGTGGTCTTCCCGTTGGTCCCGGTGATCCCCACCATGGTCATCGAGGCGGCGGGATCTTCATACCAGCGCCGGGCAAGGGCGATGGCCGCCCGGCGACCATCGGACACGACGATCTGATGCACTCCGGCCTCCAGCGGCGCCTCCACCACCACCGCGGCGGCGCCGCGCGCCACCGCGTCGGCGACGAACCGATGGCCATCGACCTCCGAGCCTCGCACCGCGACGAACAGCGCGCCCGGTACCACGGAGCGACTGTCGGTGGTGAGCATGCCGAACGCCGGCAATCCCTCCGGCGCAAAGCGGAGCAGGCCGGCGCTGCGGAGCGCGGCGACCAGGGGAGCAGCGGGCCCGGTCACGGTCGCTCCGACTTGGCGACGAGGAGGACCGTGTTCCCCGCGGTCAGCGAGTCACCGGCCGCGGGCACGCTGCGGATCACGACCCCGGCGCCATCCACCCGGACCCGAAGCCCGCGCTGATGCAGCGCGAACGCCGCGGCGCGCACCGAGCGCCCGGCCACCTCGGGCACTACGACGGTCGGCTGGGGTCCGGGGGTGCCCGTGGACAGGGGCAACCGCACCGCGGTGGTGATGGCGGCGGGTGTCTCCGCGACTCTCTTGCCCGGGCGCGCCGCCGGGCGGATGCTATCGACCTCGGCGTCCTCCAGCGCGCCCCGATCGATGACGCTCCGCCGTGCCGCGAGCGCCTGGCGCAACATCTCCGCGGTCAGCGGTGCCGCGATGACGCCACCGTAGTACGCCCCGGAGTGGGGCTTGTCGATCGTGACGACCGCCACCAGCTGCGGATCCCGGGCCGGAAAAATCGCCGCGAAGGAGGCCCGGTATTTTCCGCTCGCATAGCTGCCGTTTTCCAATTCCTTGGCCGTGCCGGTCTTGCCGATGATCCCGAAGCGGAGCTGGGCCTGGCTGCCGGTGCCCGAATCACTGGCGGCATCCGCCAGGAAGCCGCGAATGGTGGCGGCCACCTCGGACGAAATCACCCGGCGCACCACTTCGGGCTGATGCCGGTAGAGTACCCGGCCCTCCGCATCGCGTATTTCCTTGATCAGCGTCGGCGCGAGCAGCACCCCGTCGTTGGCGAACACCCCGTAAGCGGCGGCGAGCTGGACCGGAGTCACCTGGACCTCGTAGCCCATCGCGATACTCTGGGCGCTGTACCCCTCGCGCCAGGTGTGGGGCCGGGCCAGCACCCCCGAGGCCTCGGAGGGAAACTCCACTCCCGTGGGCGACCCGAAGCCGAAGGCTCGCAGCATCTCGTACTGCTCCTCGGCCCGCAGCCGGGAGGCGAACTTGGCCACGGCGATGTTGCTGGAGACCTGGATGGCCCGCGCCAGGGTGATCGGCACGTGCTGCGCGTGGGTATCGTGCACCGTGCGGGTGTGCCCGCCCGCGGTGGCGTAGGTCCACTCGCCATTTTCTCCCGAGACCGTTTCGGTGCTCTGGACCCTCTGCAAAGCCAGCAGCGCGGCGGCGGTGAACGGCTTGGCGGTGGAGCCCGGCTCGAACGCGCTGGTAAACACCGAAGGAGTGTTCGAAGGACCCAGCGCGGAGCGCGAGGCCAGCGCCAGCAGCTCGCCGGTCCGATGATCCAGGAACACCACATCCCCGCCTTCGGCCTTGAACTCCTTGAGCGCCAGGTTGAGCGCGTTCTCGGCGATGCCCTGCAGCTCGGCATCGATCGTGAGGGTCACGTCGTGTCCCGGAACCGGTTCGCGAATCAGCCGGTCCGGCGATTCGAACTGTCGCCCCGAGGGATCCTTGAGGTCGACGGTGAGCCCCGGCTCTCCCGCCAGCACCGAATCCAGCGCGCGTTCCAGGCCCGACTCGCCCGCGCCCCCGTCTCCCGACACCGCCCCGATGATCGGACCGGCAAGGACGCCGCTCGGATAGGCCCGGCTGTAGGTGGTCTCGAGATGAATGCCCCGCATCTTGCGAAGCTTGGCCACCTCGAGGGCGGTATAGGGCCCGTAAAAATACGGATAGAGCGGCGTGCCGCGGCGGAACATGTGCCGCAGCGAGTCGGCTGGAACGTGCATGTCCGCGGACATCCGGCGAATCAGCGACGCCGTATCGCTGACCTCCTTCAGCGCCATCTGCACCCGGTATTTCGGCTGGGAAATGACCAGAGGGGTTCCATTCCGATCGTAAATCGTCCCGCGACTCGCAGTAAGGAGGACCTGCTTGGTGCGCTGGTGGGCGGCCTCCCGGGCCAGCTCACGGCCCCGGACCAGCTGCAGCCAGCCCGCTCGCGCCACGATCAGCACCAGGCCGGCGCCGAAGGCCACCTGCAGGGCCACGATGCGAGCGACCGGCTTGGCCATCAGCGGGGCCGCGCGGAGCCGGCGGTCAAGGAGTCCACTTTGAGATAGGTGTTTTCGGCATCGGTGGGACGGTGCAGTCCGGCCTTTTCCATCTTCGGCACCAGCACGGCGCGACTGCCGGCCAGCTTGATCTGCCGCTCGAGGTCGGCCCGCGCACCCAGCAGCTCGGTCTTGCGGTCCTTGAGTCCGCTCAGTTGCTGGGCCACCAGCAAGGCCTCACGCTGCCGGGTGACGACCGCCGCGGCGACGCCCAGGAAGAGCATCAGCCACAGCACCAGCCAGTGACGGCCTCTAAGCGTCATGCGCGGTCCGGAATATCCGGAGCCGGGCACTCCGGGCGCGCGAGTTGTCGGCGATTTCCATCGGGTCGGGGACGATGCCGCTCCGCGGCGCGGCCACGCCGAGCGGGCGACCGCGACAGGTACAGACGGGTTGCTCGGACGGACAGATGCAGGCGCGGCTCCACTCGTGGAAGGCGTGTTTGACCACGCGGTCTTCCCCCGAATGATAACTAATGACCGCGAGGCTTCCGCCCGGTACCAGGGCGTCCCGCAGGGCCGGCAGCGCTTCGACCAGGCCATCGAGCTCCTGATTGACCGCAATGCGGAGCGCCTGGAAGATCCGGGCAAAATCCTCCGGGCCCGACCGGGGACCCAGCACGCCGCGGATGGCGTTGACCAGATCGTCGCTCACGGCGAACGCTCCATGTTCCCGGCGCCGGACGATTTCTCCCGCCAGCCGGTGGGCCCGCCGCTCGTCGGCCCAGTCGGCCAGCCAGGCCCGCAGGGTGTCCTTGTCCACCGTGTTGAGGAGGTCGGCGGCGGTGGGACCGTCGGCGCCCATCCGCATGTCGAGCGGGGCACCGGGACGAAACGTGAATCCGCGCGCCTCTTCGTCCAGTTGCCGGGAGGAGACGCCGAGGTCGAGAAGGACGAAATCCGGTTCGAAGTCGTGGATCTCGGCCAGCGCCTGCTCGCTCGCGAAGGGCGCAGTGAGATAACGGATGCCGGCATCACCCAGGCGGGCCTGGGCAATCCGAATGGCCTCGGGATCCCGGTCGATGCCCAGCAACTCGATGCCGGCCTCGCGCAACGCCTCGGCGTGGCCGCCATCGCCCAGCGTACCGTCGATGGCCCGGCGCGCGCCGCGCGCCGCGTCGACCACCGCCTTGAGCAACACCGGCCGGTGAAATCCGTTATCCACGGGGACCGGGCTCTCCGGGGGTGCCGGAACTTCGATTGTCGGCTCGTCGGTCATCTGCGTGGTCCCTTGAAAGACTTCACCCCGCCCGGTGCCCGGACGGGGTGAGTCGGGAGCGGGGCTGACGGGGCTCGAACCCGCGACCTCCGCAGTGACAGTGCGGCACTCTAACCAAGCTGAGCTACAGCCCCTGCTGCGAAGCCTCTAAATCTAGAGGGTCAGGGGGGTTACTTGCAATACGCCTTGGTCATCTGCGCGAGCCGGGGACCATAGCTCACCACGCCCGCCTTGTATTTATCCACGGCCGCCGGATTGATCGAGCGGCCGAGATCGAGCGCCGGTCCAGCCTCGTCCATGAAGGCCTGCATCTGCTTGACGATATCGCAGGACTTCCCGCTCACCGCCTGGGCATCCAGACCCGAGCCCGAGACCACCGCGGCGATGCCCAGCACATAATTGGCGAGCGCGCTCACCTGACCACCCTTCGGGGCGATCTTCGCCGCCGAGCGGGCTCCCAGCAGCGCGTTGGGCAGATCGGTCTGCAGCAGGCCGAGCGCCTTGCGGGCCACCAGATTGGCATAGTTCGACTTGGCTTCGTCGTCACCGAAGCGTTCCACGTACGTTTCCAGCGCCAGCGCGTCGGACAGTCGATTGGCGCTCGTTAGCGCATTGACGATGCGCAGCACCGGCGTGACGTCCGATGAGTCCACGGCCATGAGCCGCCTGGTCACCGCCACCGCGCTGTCCACCGGACCCACCATCGCGAAATAACCTGCACGCGGACCAAGGAAGGTCGGATTGGTTGGATACTTGGCGACGGCCATGCCGGTCCATTTCCCCACCTTGGCGGTATCGAGCACCACGACGTCACTCTTCACCTTGACGGTCGTATCCCGGCGAACCTGCGTGCCCGACGAATCGACCATCACCTTGTAGGTCGAATCGACCATCACCGTCGCGTTGCCGATCGGCTGCATCACGGCGAACGTCATCTTGGTGTAGAACGTGGTGTCGGCTTTGGTGCTGTCCAGCGCATAGACCTGCTCCAGCGCCTCGACCGCGCACTTGTTCTTCTCCGGTTTCTGCTGCACGATGCACGCGCCGAACTTGAGGTCCCAGAAATCCGCGTTGGCCGGGTCCAGCTTGATGCCCTCGTCGGCCACCTCTTCGGCGGCATCGGGCCGGCCGTAGCGCTGGAAGAGCCCGAAGGCCTCTTTGCGCAACGCTTCATTGGTGGGCGCGACCCGGAGCAGTTCCTTGAAGGTCTCGATGGTTTGGGCGCTGTCGCCCTTGGCCTGGTACTGCACCGCCAGCGCGGTCCAGGCATCGAGGGACAGCCGATCTCCGCGAGTGGCCGCCTTGAGATGCGCGATCACCGAATCGGGTGACGCCTTCTCCTTGATGGCAATCTGGGCCAGGCACCACTCGGCCAGGCCATCATTCGGCAGGGTCTTGAGCGCCTTGAGCGCGGACTCGCGCGCCTTTTCGACATTGGTGCCGCGGAGGGTTTCGCAGTTCTTGGCGTCGGGCAGGGCCTTGAACGCCGTATTCAGGGAATCCCCCACTCGCTGGCCGAACTCCTCGAAAGACTGATTGGCCAGCTGCGTCACCCGCACGATCTGGCCCGCATTGTCGGTGAGGCCCGAGAGCCGGGCCTCGACCGTGTAGCGCCCGCCCTCCCCCTTGAGGAGATTCGCGATCACCATCGCCCGCGCGTTGAGCGAGGTCGCGAGAGTTCGCGCCACGATCGGGGGCAATACCGCGTCCTTGGGGTAGGCGTATTGCAGCAGCGCCTCGTTCATCTGCTCCCGCGTGATGGTCTTGTACCACTTGTCGGCCACGTCGGTGAGCTTGTCCCGCATACCGCTCCCGGTCCGAACCGCCGGCGAGGAATCCTGGGCCGAGAAGCTGAAGGGATTCGCCACCAGAAGACGGGGCAGATTGGTCAGCTGCGGGGGCGGCCGGCTGGAGCGGAG
>DASYPZ010000297.1:0-19936 GCA_036006105.1 Gemmatimonadales bacterium
GCGGCTCAGTCGCCGCGCAGCGCCGTGTTGGGGTCGGCGCGGGTGGCGCGGAGCGCCGGAACCACGCTGGCTACCAGCGCGACCGCGAGCAGAATTGCGCCGACCGCTCCGTAGGTGGCGGGGTCGCGGGCCGATTGCTGAAATAGAAGCGGCTGGATCCATCTGGCCGCGAACTGCGCCAGCGCCAATCCGACCAGCACCCCCGCCACCGCGAATCGAACGCCTTGCCCGACCACTAGCCGCACCACGTCGGAGGACTGCGCACCGAGCGCCACGCGAACGCCGAGCTCGTGCATCCGCTGCGCGACGTTGTAGGTGATGACCCCATAGAGGCCGACGGCCGCCACCAGCAGCGCCAGGACGCCGAAGGCCACGAACATCGTAGCCCCCACTTTCCAGGAGCGACGTTCCCGATCCACCATCTCGCCCATCGGGCGCACCGTTACATAGGTTTCGCCCGGCATGACGGCCTGGAGCGCCTTGCGGACCGACTCGACTTGTTGGGCCGGATCGCCCCGCATCCGGAGCAACAACGCAAAGCCTTCGGCCGGGCGGAACTGCGCGATCGGGAGGTAGTAGTGCAACCTGGCGTCGTCGATCAGGCTGCGCTGGTTGGCGTCTTCGGCGATGCCGATGACCGTCGCGCAGGGCATGTTGTCCACCTGGATGCATTGACCGAGGGCGTCTTTGCCGGGCCAGAGCACCCGGGCCATTGCTTCACTGACGACCACCACCGGTGCCGCGCCGCCCCGGTCCTGGGCGGTGAATGGGCGTCCCCGAAGGATCCGTGTCCCGAAGGTCGCGAAAAAATCCGGAGTCGACGTCTGATAGGTGAAATGCCCCAGCTTGCCGACCGAGTCGATCCCGGGAACCTTGATGCCGGTGCCGGAAAAACTGTAGAACGGGATGGAGCTGACCCACGCGGCGTGCTCCACGCCGGGCATGGCCTGGGCGGTTTCCAGCAAGCGACGCCCCAGCACTACCTGATCGCTATCGCTCATTTGCGTACCGCGAAGGTTCCGGTCGGCCAGCAGCACCGGACCGGCGTCATAGCCCAGCCGCATGGACCGTACGTGACCCAGGCTCTGGACGAAGAGTCCGGCGCCGACCAGCAGGATGACGGACAAGGCGCCTTGCAGAACCAGTAATCCGGTTCGGACCGCGGACCGATGCGAGGTTCCTTCTCGAGCTCCCGACTTCAGACTGCCGGCCAGGTCTCCCCGGGTGGCCAGAAGTGAGGGCCCGATTCCGGTGAGCATTCCCGCGACCATCGCGACGCCGCCGGCGACGGCGAGGGTGCGCCAGTCGGTAAGGACCTCGAGCCTGGCGCCATCCCTGAGGAAGAGCCGGCGCAGCACGGCGCCGCCCCACTGCGCGATGACGAGACCCGCGAGGCATCCGAGCCCGGCGAGCAGCAGGCTCTCGGTCATGCCCTGGGCCAGCAGTCGGCGACGGCTCACGCCGAGGGCGAGCCGTACCGCGGTCTCCCGGCGGCGGCGCAGCACCCGGGCGAACATCAGATTCGCCACGTTGGCGCAGGCAATCAGGAGGACGATTGCGGCGACTCCGCTTACCCACAGCAGCGTCTTCGGTTCGAGACCGGCGCTCGGTCCTGCCGCCTCCTTGAGCGGGCCGGCGATGGCGTGCGGCTTGCCCACGGCGGCCGGGATTCCCCCGGGCGAGAGATCCAGCTCCGCGTTCCAGCTCTTGAGGTAGGCGCCGCTGAGATCGCGGGACGCGTCGGCGAGGCTCACGCCGGGCTTCCGGCGCGCCATCACGCTCATCCACCCCCAGTTGTACCGGGTGAAGTAGGTCGTGGCCTGTCGCGGATTCGGATCGTTTCCGGCGAGGGTGGTGATCGGCATGAAGACGTCGGGCGGCTGGGCGTCGGCCGCGCCGATGAAACCCTCCGGGGCAACCCCGATGATGACACAGGGAACATTGCGGATCTGCAGCAGCTGTCCGAGGACGTTGCGGCCGCCGAATTCCGTCTGCCAGAACCGGTAGCTCAGCACGGCGACCGGCGCACCCCGGGGCGTGCTGTCTTCCGCCGCGACGAAGAAGCGGCCCAGCGCGGGACGCAGATCGAAGAAACCGAAGAACGATGCGCTGACCACCGCCACCGGGCGCTCCCGGGCCGCATCTCCCACCCCGACGGCAACCGAGCGCTCGGCGAATCCCGCGAATTCCGAGAAGGACGTGGTCCATTTCTTCAGATCGAGGTATCGGGTGTACTCGAAGCTCGAGCTGATGTCGGTCCGACCCCGATAGTCACTGATCAGGTAGACCCGTTGGACCCGGGACGGCTCCCGAAGGTATGGGAAGGGCCGGAACATCAGCCGGTCGATCACCCCGAACATCGCCGCGTTGGCGCCGATACCCAGACCCAGGGTCAGCACCACCGTGACGGTGAACCCCGGCGACCGGCGGAGGCCCCGAAGCGCGTAGCGCAGATCCTTCTGGAGATGGTCGAGCCAGGGCCATGACCAGCGGTCCCGGGCTTCCTCCTGGTGGCGCGTCGCATTGCCGAGCCGGCGCCCCGCGGCGTACGGGGCCTCGTCCACTCCGGCGCCGGCGGCCCGGGCCTCACGCTCGAGCTGCTCGCGGTGGAATCGGAGCTCTTCGGTCAGCTCCCGGTCCAGCCGTCCCCGCCGGAACCAGTCACCTAGCCGCGCCAGCCATTCACGCATGCAGAGTCTCCCGTCAGTCGGATCGAAGGGCGGAGTTGGGATCGGCGCGGGTGGCGCGGAGAGCGGGCATGGCGCTGGCAACCACGGCGACCGCCAGCAGCATGGCCCCCACTACCCCGTAGGTCACCGGATCCCGGGCCGACTGGTGGAAGAGCAACGGCTGAACCCACCCGGCGAGGATCAGCGCGGCGGCAAGGCCGATGGCCACACCCGACATCGCGAATCGGAGACCCTGCCCGACCACCAGCCGCACCAGGTCCCTGGCCTGAGCGCCCAGAGCGATCCGCACGCCCAGCTCGTGCATCCGCTGGGCCACGTTGTAGGTGATCATGCCATACAACCCGACTGCCGCGACCAGCAGCGCCAGTACGCCGAAGGCCACGAACATGGTGGCGCCGACCTGCCAGGAGCGGCGCTGCTGATCCACCACCTCCTCGAGCGGGCGTACCGTCACGTAGGACTGTCCCGGCATGACGGATTGCAGCGCCTTCCGGATCGGCTCCAGGGCCTGGGGCGAGTCTCCCCGCATGCGCAGCAGGAGATAGTTGCCGCGGGCGGGCTCGAACTGATCGATCGGCAGGTAGTAGCGGTACGGCCGCTCATCTCCCAGCAGGCTCCGCTGCACCGCGTTCTCGGCGATCCCGATCACCGTGGTACATGGCATCGTATCGGCGCCGATCCGGAAGCACTGGCCCAGCGCCTCCTGGCCGGGCCAGAGTACCTCGGCCATTGCCTGGCTCACGACGGCCACGCGCGGCGTGCCGTCCCGATCCCGGGCGGTGAACGGCCGGCCCCGCAGAATCCGGGTGTCCATGGTGCGGAAGTAGTCCGGGGACGCGGCCGCGACGGTAAAGCGTCCCAGCCGGTCCACCGAATCGATGCCCGCGACGTGGAGGTCCCGGCCGGAGGTGCTCCAGAACGGGACGCTACTGACCTGGGTCGCGTGGGTGACGCCCGGAATTGCTTCGGCGGCGGCGAGCAGACGCCGCCCGAGGTCGATCCGCACGCTGTCCGGCAGATCCATCCCGCGAAGGTTGCGGCTGACCATGAGCACGGGGGCCGCATCGTACCCCAGGCGCAGGGCACGAACGTTGTGCAGGCTTTTGACAAAGAGGCCGGCTCCGACCAGAAGCAGAACCGACAGCGCGCCCTGGGTGACCAGCAGAATCCCGCGCGCGCGGATCGGCTGGTGGGTGCCTTCCCGAGCCCCGGCCTTGAGGCTGCCGGCCAGGTCTCCCTTGATCGCGAGCAGAGCCGGCCCCGATCCGGACAGAATGCCGGCGACGACCGCCGCGGCGGCAGCCACTCCAATGGTGCGCCAGTCGGTCAATACCTCGAGGGTCCCCTCGCTGACGAAGAGGCGCCGCAGCGCCGCTCCGCCCCACTCGGCGACGACGATGCCCGCGACCAGGCCAAGCCCGGCGAGGAGCAGGCTTTCGGTCAGCGTCTGCGCGATCAGCCGGCCGCGGCTCACGCCGAGCGCCAGTCGCACCGCGAACTCCCGCCGCCGACGCAGCACCCGGGCGAACATCAGGTTGGTCACGTTGGCGCAGGCGATCAGCAGGACGACGACGGCCACGCCGGTCACCCAGAGCAGGGTCGTAGCTTCGAGTCCCGCATCGGGGCCGGCGGAGGACTTGAGGGCTCCGGCGATGGCGGTGGGGTTGGCGTCCGTGACGGAGGGCACCTCGGGATCGAGGGACCGCACCACATTGAAGCTCTGCCGGTAGGCGCGAGTCAGGTCCGCCGACGCCGCGGCTTCCGACACGCCGGGCTTCCGGTGCACCATCAGGCTCATCCAGCCCCAGTGATACTGGCTGAAGTAGGTCTTCCGGTCGTCCAGACCCCCCATGTAGCCGGCATAGGTGGTGATGGGAATGAACGCCACGGGAGGGGAGGTCTTGTCCGGAACACCGACGAAACCCTTGGGTGCAACGCCGATGATGGTGCAGAGAATGTTGCCGATCTGGAGCGTGTGGCCGAGGACGTCCCGGCCGCCGTACTGCGTCATCCAGAACGCGTAGGTCAGCACCACCACCGGCGCGCCCTGGGGTGTGATGTCTTCCCCCGGGGTAAAGAACCGTCCCAGGATGGGGCGCACCGAGAAGAAGTCGAAGAAGCTGGCGCTGACCGTGCCGATGCGCTGTTCCTGGGAATCGTCCCCAGTCCCCACGGCGAGGACGGGGTTGGCCATGAACGCGTAGCGGTCAAACCCCGAAGAAAACTTCTTGAGATCGAGGGACGTGGCGTATTCGTAGCCGGACCCCGAGGTGAACGTGCGGCCCCGATACGTGGTCTGGAGATAGACCCGATGGACCCGGGCCGGGTCCCGCAGATACGGGAAGGGCCGGAACATCAGCCGGTCGATCACCCCGAACATCGCGGCGTTGGCGCCGATGCCCAGGCCCAGCGTCAGCACTACCGTCGCGGTGAAGCCGGGGGAGCGGCGCAACCCGCGAAGCGCGTAGCGCAGGTCCTTCTGAAGATGGTCGAGCCACGGCCACGACCAGCGATCGCGGGCGTCCTCCTGGTAGCGCGTCGTATTACCGAGCCGGCGGCGGGCCGCGTAGGGCGCCTCGTCCGCGCCGTCCCCCTCCGCGCGGGCATCCCGTTCGAGCTGCTGGCGATGGAACCGCAGCTCCTCCGTGAGCTCCCGATCGAGCCGGTCCCGCCGCAGCCAATCGCGCAGTCTCGCCAGCCATTCACGCATGACCGCCTCAAGCCTTGAAGTGCCTGGTATTAGGCCGGGCGCATGACCCGGCGGATGGCCGCCATCTGCTCGGCAAATCCGGTTTCCTGCGCTCCCAGCTCGCGGCGGCCCCGTGGGGTGATCGAGTAGTAGCGGGCTCGCTGATTGTTGGGCGTCTGCTTCCACTCGGACTTGATCCAGCCTTTCTGGCGCATTCGCTGCAGGGCCGGGTACAGGGACCCTTCCTCGACCTTGAGCATGTCCAGTGAGAGGCGCCGGATGTGCTGGGCGATCCCGTAGCCGTGCATCGCTTGGGCCGTCAGGGTGCTCAGGACGAGCATGTCGAGCGTTCCCGGGAGCAGGTCCCGTCGGGGTGGTGGAGTCATCTCAAGAACATAGCCTGTCTATGCCCTAGACGCACTAGGGCCTCAAAGGGTTGCAAGGGGGGGGAAAGCCACAGGGCCCGGTTCAACCGGGCCCTGGCATGCATGCGACGACAACATGTCGGTCGGATACGGCCTACCAGCGCAGCAGCTCCTCCATGGCGCGCCCGATACTCTCGCTCTGCGGCAGGATCACGTCTTCGAGCTCGGGGGCATAGGCCACGAAGGTGTCGGTGGCGGCCACCCGGCGCACCGGGGCGTCGAGCCAGCTGAAGCTCTGGTCCGCGATGCGCGCCGCGATCTCGGCCCCGTACCCCCAGGACAACGAGTCCTCGTAGACCACCAGTACCCGGCTGGTCTTGCGGACCGAGGCGTGGATCGTCTCCCAGTCCACCGGGGAGAGCGAACGCAGGTCGATCACCTCGATGGAGGCGCCGGTCCGTTCTTCCAGCTCCTTGGCGGCGACCAGGGATCGCTGGACCGTGGCGCCGTAGGTAACGACCGTCATATCGCTGCCCTCCCGGACCACTTTCGCCTTCCCGAACGGAATCATGAAGTTCGGGCCCGGGTTGGGCGCCTTGTTATAGGTCTGGCGATAGAGGTGCTTGTGCTCCAGGAAGATGACCGGATCCTCGGATCGGATGGCGGTCCGGAGCAAGCCGTTGGCGTCGAGCGCGGTGGCGGGGCAGATGACCCGAAGTCCCGGAACGCCGGTGAAGATCGCGGCGCCGGTCTGGGAGTGATAGGGCGCCCCGCCCTTGAGATAGCCTCCATAGGTCACCCGGATCACCACCGGGGCGGCGAAGGCATTGTTGGACCGCCAGCGCAGGATCGAGAGCTCGTCCCGGATCTGCATGTAGGCGGGCCAGATGTAATCGAAGAACTGGATCTCGACGACCGGCTTGAGACCCCGGGTGGCCAGGCCGATAGCTCGCCCCACGATGTTGGCCTCGGCGAGGGGCGAATTGTAGACCCGCGAGCCGCCGAACTGTTTCTGGAGGCCCCAGGTCACCTTGAACACGCCGCCCTTACCCTTGACCGAACCGATGTGCTCCTCGCGGCTCACATCGGCCACATCCTCGCCGAAGACCAGGATGCGCGGGTCCCGCGTCATCTCGTCCTTCATGCAGACATTCAGGAGATCCACCATCGTGGTGGGGTCCCCGGTGAAATGCGGATCGTCCTCGGTGTCGAATTGCTCGGAGGTCGGATCGACGTCGGGCGAATAGACGAAGTCGTAAATGGTGCTGGTGGCCGGCTGCGGGGAGGCCAGGGCGGTCTCGGTGGCGATGGCCACCTCTTCCTCGACCGCCTGACGGATCCGCTCGATCTCGACCTCGGTCGCCACACCCTCCGCGACCAGATACCGGGGGAACTGGACCACGGGATCCCGCGCCGCGTCCAGGTCGCGCTCCGAGGTAGGCCGGTAGTGGGTCTCTTCGTCGGAGAGCGAGTGACTATAGGGACGAATCACCTTGGCGTGCACCAGCGCCGGCCCCTTCCGGGCCCGGGCGTAGTCCACCGCCTTGCTGAGCACATCGTAGGAGGCGAGCGGGTCGCACCCATCCACCTCGAGAATCAGCAGCCCGGGAAATCCGGTCACCAGTTTCGAAATCGAGCCGCCCGGCGTATTCACCTCGACCGGCACCGAAATCGCATACCCGTTGTCTTCGATGAGATAGACGATCGGCAGCTTGAGATTGCAGGCGCTGCTGAGCGACTCCCAGAATTCTCCCTCGCTGGTGGTCCCGTCTCCGGCGGAGACGAAGACCACCTCGTCACCCTTGATCCGCTCCCCCCGATCGGGGATCGTGTCGTTCTGGGTATAGCGGAGCCACGCCTCCGCCGCGCCGACCGCCTGGAGAAACTGGGTGCCGGTCGGGCTCGAGGCGGACACGATATTGAGATCCTTGTGCCCCCAGTGAGACGGCATCTGGCGACCGCCGGAATTGGGGTCGTCCGCCGCCGCGACCGCCGACAGCAGCTGCTCCGTGGCGGTCATGCCGAGCCCCAGGCAGAGCGCGCGGTCCCGATAGTAGGTGTAGAACCAGTCGTAGGCGGGCCGGAAGACCTTGGACGCGGCCGCCAGGACGGCCTCGTGACCGGCACCGGAGATCTGGAAGAAGATCTTGTTCTGGCGCTTGAGCTGAATCTCCTTGTCGTCGATCCGGCGGGAGAGCAGCATGAGCCGGAACAGATCGAGCAGGTCGGACTTTTCCAGGCGGGCACTGGGGCGGGTCTTGGAGGCCGGGGCCGGGCGCGTTGCCATGGCCAAAATTTAAGCTGGCCCGGCAACCGGCGCGAGCGGCCGGAGCCAGGCGTGGCTCAAGGATGGATAAGGGGTCCGTTGACCTGGTCCGCCGCCTGCTGGAGCAGGCGGGCCTCACCCGCCGGGATCTGGAATGAGCCCCCGGTGACCGAGAGTCCGCGGGGCACGCCTATGACCGAGCGATGGAACAGGCCGCCGAACACCGTGAGGGCCGCGAGGTAGGTGCCCGACACCGAGGCGTGGAGGCCATCCGGGGCGTACAACGCCAGCGAGGCATCGCCGGCCCAGGCGGTCCGCCAGGCATTCCCCGCCTGCAGGAACAGGCCGCCCACATCCAGCGCCGCCAGGCGGTAGGATTCGCTGGAGGCGTCGAAGTCGCTGACATTCACCAGCTGTGGCCAGATCTGGTACAGCGCCGGCGTCCCCCCCTTGGTTCGAATGAGATCGGCAAAGGTGGCGACCCATTGCCGCAGATTCTCCCGGTTGGCAGGCACCGCCGAGGGACCCTGCTGCATCACCACATAGTGCCAGCCACCCTTGGAGATCACTCTCCCGGCCTGACCATTGTTCCAGTGATCCTCGAGCGAATAATCGGGGAAGGCCACCATGGCGGTCTGCACTCCCGAAATGCCGGATGAATCGGCGAGTGCCTTGACCATGCCGGGCAGGTCGTTCACATAGGTGAGACTGTTTCCTACGAAGAGGATGCGGGTCGTGGCCGCGGGATCGGGGCCGGGCTCGTCATCGGGACCGGTGCTGGCCAGGCCGCAGGCGAGCGGAGTGAGGAACAGGCTGAGCGCGAGGAGCCGACGCTGGAAGGGCATACCAGCCCGACGCGGCGCATGATGGGCCGGTTTCAGGAGCCGGCGCGCCTTCTAGCGGCCGGCCAGTCTTCGCAGTGCCTCGAGCTTCTCCATGGCGCTGGTTCCCTTGGTCGGCGCTGCGGGCGTCACCGCGAAGAGGTCCCGGATGTCGAGCAGGATCTCCAGCATGAGCTGGTCTCGCATGTACGCGTTGTCGAGATCGGACATGCGGCGCTGGTCCGCGGCCTCCTTGGCCCGGTCGAAGGACTCGCGGTAGATGCCTTCGAGATTGGTGAGGATCTTGTCGCGTTGGCGCATGGTCAGGAGTCAGGATTGAGGATTGAGGATTGAGGATCGAGGATCGAGAGCGAGCCCCACCCCAAGTATACTTGGGGAAAGGCCCTCAACCCTCAACCCTCTATCCTGAATCCTGGCGCCATGCTCAACGGAAAGAAGATCCTGCTCTTTGCCGCAGCCTTGTACGAAGACCTGGAGCTCTGGTACCCGAAGATCCGACTCGAGGAGGAAGGCGCCACCTGTGTAGTCGCGGGCCTGGGCGAGAAGACCTACCTGGGCAAGCACGGCTATCCGGTCACACCGGACACGACGGTGGACCAGGTCGATGCCCGCCAGTTCGACGGGCTGGTGATTCCCGGCGGGTTCGCCCCCGACAAGCTGCGGCGCTATCCCAAGGTGCTGGCGATCACCCGGGAGATCTTCGCCGCCAACAAACCGGTGGCGTTCATCTGCCATGCCGGCTGGGTCCCCATTTCGGCGGGCATCGTGCGGGGGCGCAGGGGAACCAGTGTCGACGCGATCAAGGACGACCTGGTGAACGCCGGCATGCTGTGGGAAAACAGTCCGGTGGTGGTGGACGGCAACATGATCACCAGCCGAACCCCGGCCGATCTGCCGCATTTCTGCAAGGCGATCATCGCCGCGTTCGGCTGAGCTCATGTCCCTTTCGGAATCACAGGCCCGGGTCGACGCGTGGATCTCCCGCTTCGAAGAAGGGTATTTCCACCCCCTCACCAATCTCGCCCGGCTCACCGAGGAGGTGGGTGAGCTGGCCCGGGAGATCAATCACCGGTTCGGCCAGAAGACCAAGAAACCGGAGGAGCTCGAGGGCGACCTGGCGATGGAGCTCGCCGACATCCTGTTCGTGGTGATCTGCATCGCCAATCGCGAGAAGATCGATCTGCAGGTGGCGTTCGACCGGATGATGGACAAGGTGGACCGGCGGGACACCAGCCGCTGGACCCTCAAGCCTCCCGCGGCGGAAGCCTAGCTACTCCGCGCGTAGCGCGATCAACGGATCGATTCGGGTCGCCCGCCGCGCCGGGAAATACGCCGCGATCAGCGCCACCGAGAGCGTCACCCCGACTGCTCCCAGCAACGTCGCCGGATCTCCGGGCTTGAGCTCGAAGAGCAGACTGCCCGCCAGCCGCCCCAGCGCCAGAGCGCCGGCCGTCCCCACCACCAGTCCCGCGATCACCGGACGGGCCGCCCGCACCACACCGTTCATGGTGATGGCGGTAGCCGGCGCGCCGACGGCGATGCGCAACCCGATCTCCCGGGTGCGCTGCGCGACCGCGAAGGCGACCACGGCCGTGATTCCCGCCGCCGACAGGATCAGGGCAATGGCCGCGAAGATGCCCAACAGGACCGACCGGATCCGTGGCAACGCGAGGCTGTCATGCACGACATCGCTCCAGTTGCGGCCGGTGAACGGCAGGCTCTTATCCACGCTCGCGAGCCGGCTCTTCAGGTCGGCCAGGACCGTTTCCATGGGCAGACTCGAATGCACCACCAGCGAATGGCCCCAGCCCAGACGCTGGCGATAGGTGTAGTAGATCGCCGGCTCCGGCTGATTCGCCAGCGCATCCTGGCGGCTGTCCCCGACCACGCCGACAATTGCCGCCCACGGATCGTCGCCCGAATCCATGCCGGGAAATCGCACCCGATGACCGAGCGGATCGTCGGTCCCCAGGTACTTACGCGCGAAGGCTTCGTTGACGACGGCCACGTACGGTGCGCCCGCCACGTCCGATTCCTCGAAATCCCTGCCCTTCCGCAAGGGGATGTCGAGGGTATGGAAATAGCCGGGACTCACGATCCGGAAATCGGCGACCGTCGGCGGGCCTCCGTTGGCGGAGGGAGTTCCCTCGACCTGGGCGCTTCCATTGGGGCTGTCGGACCACAGGGGGAGCGCGCTGGTGATGGCGGCCGAGATCGTCCCCGGACGCGCCCGCAGCTCGGCCAGCAGCCGATCATAGGCCAGCGTGACCGCCTCCGGCGTGGGGGTGGGCGATCCGGCTCCGGTACGCAGCGGCAGGTTCATCACGGCGCGCTCCGAGAACGCGAATCCGGGATCGACGCCGGACAGGCGCAGCAGGCTGCGTCCCACCAGGCCGGCTCCGCTCACGAGAATGACCGCGAGTGCCACTTCCGCGCCCATCAACAGATCGATCAGGCGCCGACTCGACCGCCCGGTGGTTCCTCCGCGGGTTACGGTGAAGGTCATCAGGCCGCCGCTGGCCCGCCAGGCGGGAGCGAGAGACGAGGCCAGGCCGACCAGAGCCGCCAGCGCCATGGCGAACCCGGCGACCCGGAGATCGAGCGGCAGGTCCTTCACGAACGGGAGCATCCGGGAGATCCAGTTTCCCATGAGTCCCCGAAGCACCCCGGCGAGCAGCAGCCCGGCGGCCCCGCCGGTGAGCGTGACCAGCAGGTTCTCCAGGGCGAAACGACGGATGATGTCGCCGCGACGGGCGCCCAGGGCGAGGCACACGCCCACTTCCCCCTGGCGCCGCACCGCGCGGGCCAGGGTCAGGTTGGTGAGATTCACGGCCGCGATCAGGAGCACCAGGAGCACGGCACCCTGCAGCAGCAGCAACACCTTCCGGCTGTCGCCCAGCAGTTGATCCCGGAACGGAATGACCAGCGCGCCGGTGGCGGTGAAGTCTCCCGGTTTCTCGTTGGCCACGAGGCGGAGGGTGACCGCGCTCAAGTCCCGCTGCGCAGTCTCCGCGGACATTCCCGGCGCCAGTCGCGCGATGACCCGCCAGTTGTGGGCGGTGCGGCTGGTTCCCTGGATGTGCGGCTCGGCGGGAATCCAGAGGTCCGCGTTGTTGGGGAAGTTGAAGGTGCGGGGCATGATGCCGACGACGATGACCGGTTCGCCGTCGATCCGGATGGCCTTTCCTAGCAGCGAAGGATCGGCGCCGAAGCGCCGGCGCCACAGACCTTCCCCGATCGCGACGACCGGTGGCCCACCCTTCCGCGCCTCGTCCTCGGTGAACCACCGACCCGACAGCGGCTTGAGACCGAGCACGTCCGCAAACGGCCGGGAGACGTATGCCGCCCGCAGGTATTCCGGATCACCGGTCTCCGAGAGGATCGCCTGGGTATTGGCGAAGTAGCCGAGCCGGGGGAACAACCGGGTTTCGGCACTCCAGTCGATGACGTTGAGATCCGCCACACCCATCCGGGTGCCCTTGTTGGACATTTCCCAGAGGTAGACCATGCGGTCGGCGTCGGGATAGGCGAACGGCCGCAGAAACGCGGCGTTGAGCACGGTGAACATCGCGGTCGCGGCGCCGATGCCGAGCGCGACGATCAGCACGCCTCCGAGTGCGAAGCCGGGCTGGCGGAGCAGCGATCGCGCCGCGATGCGGATGTCGTGCAGCAGTCGCCGCATGGATTCCTTCCTCCGGGTGTCGCGGCGGGCCGCCGCGTCGATGGCCTGGACCGTTCGGCCGATGACTCTCCGATCGCCGAAGCGGCGCTCGGCTTCCCGTCGCGCCGCGGCGGGCTCCATGCCTTCGCCGATCAGCTCCTCGGTCAGCAGGTCGAGATGCAGCCCGAGCTCGTCCGCCAGGTCGGTGGCGTGGGTCGCGCGGCCGGTGGCCAGGCGGAAGATCCGGTCCCGCAGGCGCGGCGTCACGCCATCACTCCTGCCGCAGCGTGGTCATCGGGTCGACACGAGCGGCGCGCCGGGCCGGCACGAAGCTCCCCAGCAGCGCGATGCCCAGCAGGACCACCGAGGCCCCGGTCAGTGCGGCCGGATCATTGGGCTTGATCTCGAACAGGAGCGTCGAGAGCAGCCGGTTGAGGAGGAGCGCTCCCGTCACCCCGAGCAGGACCCCGCCCACGGCGAGACGACACGATTCTCCCAGCACCATGGCCACCACCGCCTTCCGCTGGGCGCCCAGCGCGAGGCGTACGCCCAGCTCGTGGGTGCGCTGGGCGACGCTGTAGGCCATGACCCCATAGAGGCCGATACCGGCCAGCACCAGCGCGGCCAAGGCGAAGATGCCGAGCACCACGACGTTGAACCGGCGCTGGGCGAACGCGGCGTCCACGATGTCGTCGAAAGTGCGGACCGCGCCCAGCGGCAGGCCGGGATCCATCGCGTGGACCTCGCGCCGGATCAGGGGCGTGAGCGCGGTGGGATCACCCGCGGTCGTCACCACCAGGCTCATGTTTCCGCTGCCGGCCCGGCGCTCGGGGAAATACATCATGGGGCGCTGCTCGGATTCGGGCCCGAGATGGCGCACATCGCCGACGACGCCGATGACCTGCACCAGCGGCCCGCTCAGGACGTCTCCGATCCGAATCCGTTTCCCGACCGGATCTTCCCCGGGCCAGTATTTCGTCGCCACCGTCGAGCTGACCAGGGCGACCCGGTCTCCCGCCGAATCGTCCTGCTCGGTGAAGTCGCGCCCGCGCAACAACGGGATGCTCAGATGCCGGAAGTATCCCGGCGTCACCACGCGGTAGTCGGCATCCGGCATGTTCTTCGGGTCGGGCACCGGCCGCCCCTCGATCGCGAAGGCGAGACCACTGTTGTTCCCCGCCAGCGGCACCGCGGAAATCGCACTGGCAAAGCGCACCCCGGGCAGCGTGCGGATCCGCGCGAGCAGGTCGGCATAGAAGGAGGCCGGCCGCAACCCGGGATATTGGGCGGCGGGAAGCGACAGATCGATCGTCAGGGTGTGGGCAGCCGCGAAGCCGAGGTCCACGCGCTGGAGCCGGATCAGGCTCCGGATCAAGAGACCCGAACCGGAGAGCAGCAGAACCGCAAGAGTCATCTCCGCCAGCACCAGCGCGCGCTGGGTGCGGTGGCGGCCCCGCCCCCCGCTCACGCCACGGCCCCCTTCCCGGAGCGACTGGGTCAGCGGGAGGCGAGCCACCCGCGCCAGGGGAACCAATCCGAACCCGATACCGCACCCGATCGAGAGCAGCGCGGCGAGCGCCAGCGCGCGGGCGTTGACGCCGACCTCATCGAGGCGCGGCAGGCTCGGGGGCGCCACCGCGTGGAGCAGCTGCACCAGGGCGAAGGTCAGAAAGACCCCCAGGATTCCCCCCGCGAGACCCAGCACCAGACCCTCCGCCACCAGGTGACGGCCCAGGCGGCGGGTCCCCGCGCCCAGGGCGCTCCGCACCGCCAGCTCGCGCGCGCGGCTCGAGCTCCGGCCCAGGACCATCGTCGCCACGTTGACGCAGGCACTCAGCAGCACCAGCGCGACCGCGCCGAGGAGGATCGTCAGGGCGGGGCGGAACTGTTCCCCCACGACAGCGTCGGTTAGCGCCAGGAGGGTGATATTCCAGCCGGAGTTGCTGGCGGGAAACTGGGTCTCGATGCGCCGGGCAATGGTGGAGAGCTCCCGCCGCGCCGCGTCGACCGGAACCCCGGCCTTGAGGCGACCGAGCACGCGGAGATGACGGTCGCCGCGGTCGCCGGCAGCCGGATCGGTTCCCATCGGCATCCAGAGCTCGGCCGGGTTACCCGGCACGAAGAAGTCAGCCGGCATCACACCCACCACCGTCCACGGCTGCCCATCCAGCGAGAGCACTCGGCCGATGACGGTGGAATCCGATCCGAAGCGCCGCTGCCAGAGCGATCGGCTCAGGATCACCGGACGATCCGAGGCGCCGGGCCCGTCTTCGTCAGCGCTGAACGAGCGGCCAAGGGCGGGCTTCACCCCGAGGAGCGCGAAGAGGCCGGCCGAGACTCGGGCGCCCTGGATCTTCTCCGGCTCCCCGGTGCCCTGCAGCGTGAAGTCTTGCTGGCGCTGGAAGGTGGCGAGACGGTCGAAGGAGGTGCTCTGGCGCTTCCAGTCCTCGTAGTCGGGCGCCGAGACCGAGAAGAACCGCAGGCCCCGCTCGGTCTTGTTGCTCCAGACCCGGACCAGCCGGTCCGGCTCCGCGAATGGCAAGGGACGCAGCAGCACCGCGTCGAACACCGAGAAGATCGCGGTGTTGAGGCCGATGCCAAGGCCGAGCGTCAGCGCGGTTCCCACCGCAAAGCCGGGGCTGCGGCGCAACGCCCGGACCGCCTGACGGAGGTCTCCGAGGAGAGAGTCGAGCCATTCGGAACGGCTCACGGCCCGCTCCCCCGCGCGGTCGATGGCGGTGACCGTCCGGTGGATATCGGCCACGTCACCGAAACGCCGCAGCGCCTCGGCCCGGGCGGCGCTCGCCTCCATGCCCTCGGACATCAGCTCTTCGGTCCGGAGCGCCAGGTGCAGCTCCAGCTCATCGGCGGCGTCCGCGGCGGCGGTGGAGCGTCCCGCCGCCAGGCGAAAGAGCCGGCGCAGGCCGGGAATCGGCGTCATGCGGACGCGCGGGCCGCCGCCATGATCTTGGATACCGCGCTCACGTACCGGGTCCAGCTGGTTTCCTCACGGCGCAGCTGTTCCCGGCCGAGGCGGGTGATCTGGTAGTACTTGGCGCGGCGGTTGTTCTCGGTGACGCCCCAGTCGGATTCGATCCACCCCTTCCGCTCCATGCGATGGAGCGCGGGATAGAGCGCGCCCTCTTCCACTTCGAGGGCGTCATCGGTGGCCTTGCGAATCCACCGCGCGACGGCGAATCCGTGCATGGGGCCCCAGGACAGGGTCTTGAGGACCAGGAATTCGAGGGTGCCCTGGAGGAGGTCGACGGATTGTGGCGGCATGGCCCCTCACCTAAGTGGTTTAGGCCAAACTACGATCGTTCACCTAAACCGTCAAGGGGAGAGGGTCATTCCCAGTCCTTGGGCTCGCTGCGGAGCTCCTGCAGCAGGATCAGGTAGCTGGCATAGCGGAGCGGATCCACCGCGCCGGTCGAGGTGGCGGCGCGGACCGCGCAGGCGGGTTCGTCCCGATGGGTGCAGTCCGCGAACTTGCAGCGGTCGATCAGGCTGCGCATTTCCGGAAAGCAGCTCGCCAGCTCGCGCGGCTCGATGCCCCAGAGTCCCACGTCGCTGAATCCTGGGGTATCCACCAGCCAGCCCCCGCCCGGCAGCGGCACCAGCACCGCCGCCACCGTGGTGTTCTTGCCCCGGCGATTCTTCTCGCTCACCGCACCGGTGCGCAGCGCCAGCCCGGGCTGGAGCCGGTTCAGAATGGTGGACTTCCCGACCCCGGAGGCGCCGGTGAGCAGCGACTCCCGGCCCCGCAGCTCGGCGAAGAGCGGCTCGAGTCCTTCTCCGGTCCGAGCGCTCACCAGGAAAACGTCGTACCCCGCGTGACGATACCGGGCTGCCAGCGTGTCGGCCGAGCCCAGTTCGGACTTGTTGACCACCAGCGCGACCGGGATCTCGTTGGCCTCCGCGATGGCACAGAGCCGGTCGATGAGCTGCGGAATCGGCTGTGGATCCGCCGCGGAGGTCACCACGTACACCCGGTCCAGGTTGGCGGCCACCGGACGGTTGCTGCGCCCCGAGGGGGTCCGCCGTTCCAGGAGATTGCGCCGCGGCTCCACGCCCGAGATGCCGAGGGTACCCTGCGCGTCCCCCTCGTCGAGCGTGACCCGGTCGCCCACCACCACCCGGTCGTAGCGGCTCCGCTTGGCCTTGCCGCGCAGCACGGCCATCACCTCCCCGGCCTCGGTGGATACCCGGAAGGTGCCGCCCTCCCGCTCCAGGACCAGGCCGCTCCGGCCGCTCACCATTCCTCCGGCTGGCGGGCGATGGCGGCGTCGAGCTCGGCCTTCACGTCGAAGAGGGAGAACGCCTTGAGCCGCGCCTCGGCGTCTTCCGGGGTTTTCCCCCAGGCGAGCGGCGGGGACTCCAGGTGACCGGCCGGGGCGTTGCCGGCCGGGTTCCAGCGCACGAACAACAGGGCGGCGCCATAGCGGCCCCGCTCGTCGGGTTCTTCGTCGATCCAGATGGCGACCGAGTAGGCGTGGCCGTCGCTGCCGCCGAAGGCGGACGCGCGCTCGTGCCGCTGCATATAGCCGCCCAGGGTCAGCTCGGGATCGATGTGCGGGATACGCCCTCCCGGATCACGCTGCCCAGAATGAAGGTGATGTTGGCGGGGCGCTCGGCGAGTCTCCGCATCAGGTACGGATACCACTGCGTTCCGAACGGAACGTACACCCGCACCCGCCACCCCCGGGCGTGCAGGCTGGTCTGGAGATCGCGGCGAACTCCGTAGAGCATCTGGAATTCGAAGCGCTCGGGACCGATCCCGTTGGCCCGCGCGAAAGTCTCGGCATGCGCGATGATCTTCTCGTCGTGGGTGGCGATGCCCGGATAGGTGCCTCGGAGCAGGAGCTGTTCCAGCAACCGCACGTAGTGGGCATCGACCTCCTTCTTCTCGGAAAAGGCCACCGTGGCGGGCTCCAGATAGGCGCCCTTGCAGAGTCGGACCCGGGTGCGCGCGGCGATCAGGGTCTCGATGTCGCCGGTGGAGCGGCGCAGCGCCGACTGGATCACGACACCGGCGCAGGACCCGAATTCGGGAGCGAGACGCTGCGCGAAGAAATCGAGGGTACGCTGGGTGTACTCCGAGGACTCCATGTCGAGCCGCACGAATCCGCCGAGGGTGCGGACCCGCTCCAGGATGCGCCGCATGTTGCGTTCGCAGAGCGCCGGGTCGAGATCGAGACCCATCTGGGTCAGCTTGACCGAGGCATTCACCTCGACCCCCGCCGCGGCCATCCGGTCGAGCAGCACGAGGTATTCGGCGCAGGCGGCTTCCGCCGCGGCGGCCTCGGCCACACTCTCGCCCAGCACATCGATCGAGGCGGTGATCCCGCGGTCCCGCAGCACCACGGCGGCCGCGACGGCCGAGTCCACCGTCTCCCCGGCCACGAAGCGGGAGGCAAAGAGGCGCGCGAGGCGGTTCTTGCGGATAAACCTGAAGATGGTTGGCTGACGGGAGAGCCAGAGCAGGAGCCTGCGCAGCACGATCCGGCTATCTCCGAAGCCGGAGCCGGGCCACGCAGCCGCGCCGGTCGGTCCGGTTATGCAGGGTAATCCCGCCGCCGTGGGCCTCCGCGACCTGGCGGCAGAGCACGAGGCCGATGCCCGAGCCGTTGGGTTTGGTGGTGAAGAACGGGACGAAGAGGTTGGCGGTGGTGGGAAGCCCGGGTCCTTCGTCACGCACCTCCACCTCCAGCGCGTCGTCGCTCACCTGCCAGGTGACCTCCGCACCGCCGCCGGTGGCCTGGGCCGCCTCGGTGGCGTTCTTGATCAGATTGATGAGCACCTGATCGAGCTGGTCTCCGTCGGCACGGATGCTCACCTCGGGGCCTTCGATGAGGCGCACCGGCCGGCGCCCCTCGAGCAGCACCACGCGTCGGACCCACTCGCCCACGTCGAGCGGCGCGAGCGTCGGCGGCGGCAGCTTGGCGAGCCGGGCGTACGAGGCCATGAAGCGGTTGAGCGCGTCGGAGCGGGCCCGGATGACGTCGAGCCCCTTGTGCAGGTCTTCTTCCCAGTCGGGGGGACGGGGCTCGCGGTCCAGCAGGCTGGTCAGCGTGCCGGCCAGGGAATTGATGGGGGCGAGGGAGTTGTTGATCTCGTGGGAGAGCACCCGGACCAGTCGCTGCCAGACCTGCCGTTCCTCGGCGCGGAGCACGCGGCTGATGTCGGCCAGGACGACCATGTCGAGCGGCAGTCCGCCCTGACGGAACGGGCGCCGGCGCACTTCCCACTTGCCGGTGGCGGCACCGGGCACCGCCATCTCCAGGATCCGGGGGGTATCGCCTTCGAGCGTCTGGGTGAGTCCGAGCTGGTCCGCGGTGCGCCCGATCAGCCGTTCGGCCGGCTGACCCAGGAGGCGCTCGCCGGCCCGGTTGGCGAGGCGCAGGGCCCGCTCGGCGTCGAACGCGAAGACGGCGACGTCGATCTCTTCCATGACCCGGCGCAGCAGCGCATCCGCCTCGAGCGCGCCGAGCCGCTGCTCCCGCAGGGTCTCCTGCAGGGCGTTGACCTCGCGGCGCACCGCCCCGAGCACATCGTCACTCTCCTCTTCCCGAGCCCGGAGCGTGAAGTGCCCTTCCCGGAGTCCGGCCAGCAGATTGGCGATCACCTGGAGCGGCCGGATCACCCGCAGCTGCGCGGCGCGTGCCGCCACCAGCCAGAGCACCAGCAGGGCTCCCAGGATAGTGCCGCGAAGCAGACCGGACGCAGGGACGAGCCAGAGGAGAACCGTGGCGGCAATCAGCGCGGGCAGGCCCGCGAGGAGCGCGAGCAGGAAGATCCGTCGGTCGTGGGCGAGCGTCACGAGCGAAAGGTAAGCCTTACAGCCCGTAGCGCTGGAGGCGGCGATACAAGGCGCTCCGCGACAGCCCCAGGGCCTTGGCGGCGAGACTGACGTTGCCGTCGTGGCGGGCCAGGGCCTGGCGAATGGCGTCGCGCTCCAGCTCCTCCAGGTTCATGCCGGCGGGATCAGTGGTGCCGAGCCGCCCGGCCGTCGGAGCGAGGGCAAAATCCGCGGCCTCGAGCACGTCCTGGCGCGCCAGGAGCACGGCGCGCTCGACCGCATGGTCGAGCTCCCGCACATTGCCGGGCCACTCATACCCGCGGAGCAACAGCGCAGCTTCCTCGGTAAAGCCGCCCCGAGGCTTGCCGTACCGGGCCGAGTGGCGCTTGAGGAAGTACTGCGCCAGGGGCAGAATGTCCTCGCGCCGATCTCGCAGGGGCGGCAACCGGATCTCGATGGTGTTGATGCGGAACAGCAGATCTTCGCGGAAACGCCCCGAGGCCACCTCGGCCTTGAGGTCGGCGTTGGTCGCGGCAATGACCCGAACATTCACCCGGCGGGTCTGGGACGACCCGACCCGCTCCAGCTCCCCGGTCTGCAGCACCCGGAGCAGGCGGGACTGTT
>DASYPZ010000298.1:0-8522 GCA_036006105.1 Gemmatimonadales bacterium
GCGGCGTTCGGGAAGGCGCTGGAGGAGGCCCGCGCCTGGGGTCTCATCGACCGGGTGCCCCGGCTGGCGGTGATCCAGGCCCAGGGCGCCGCGCCGTTTGCCCGTGGCTACGCGGGAGAATTCCTTCAGCGGGTTCGGGTCGAGGCGGAGACGGTGGCCACCGCCATCCGGATCGGGGATCCCGCCTCCTGGGACCGCGCCGTCCACGCCATCAGGTACACGGACGGCGTGGTGGTGAGTGTGAGCGACGCGGAAATTCTGGCCGCCAAGTCGGTGATCGATCACGCCGGTGTGGGCTGCGAGCCCGCCAGCGCCGCGGCGGTGGCGGGCGTCCGCCATCTCACCGCCATCGGGAAGATTCCGCCGGAGGCGCGGGTGGTGGCGGTCCTGACGGGGCATATGCTCAAGGATCCCGAGATCCTGCTGAACGCCGCCGGCGCGACGGCGATTCAAGAAGTGGATCCTACCCCCGAGGCACTGGCGCGGGTGGTGGAGGGGACGGCTTCGGAATAGAAATTGCTAGAAGCCGGACCTATATTGCCCCTCGTATTCCAACGGCCAATGGCGGAGCGAATATGTACCTCGGACCGGATACCGCCCTGCCCCTCGCTTCGGCAATCGCCGCCGTTGCGGGCGTGGCGGTGATGTTCTGGCACCGGACGGTGGCGCTCTGCAAGAGCCTCGGTCGTTCGGTCGCCAGTCTGTTCGCCCGGCTCGCCGGCCGGCGCTAGCCGGGGTGGGCGCCGTTCGGCGGGTGATCGTCCTCGGTCTCGATGGGCTCGAGCCGAGTCTGGTGGAATCGATGATGACATCGGGCGCACTCCCCGCGCTCGCAAGACTCCGCGACAGCGGCGGGTACGCCCGCCTGGCCACGACGTTTCCCGCTCAGACCCCGGTGGCCTGGTCGACCTTCGCCACCGGGGCGAACCCCGGCGTGCACGGCATTTTCGATTTCCTCCGGCGAGATCCCAAGACCTACCTCCCCGACCTCGCCCTCAATCGCTACGAGCAGAAGAACGCGTTCGTTCCTCCCAAGGTGGTCAACCTTCGGCGGGGAACCCCGATCTGGGAGCTGTTGGCGAAGGCCGGAGTCCCGGCGACCGTCATCCGGTGCCCCTGCACCTATCCGCCCGACGAGGTCAAGGGACGGCTGCTGGGTGGAATGGGAGTCCCCGATCTGCGCGGGGGCCTGGGAACCCCGACCTTCTTCACTACCCGGAGCGGAGTCACCCAGGGCGAGAGCGAGCGGGTTACGACGGTCGTGCTGGAGGGCAACCGGGTCCGAACCCAGCTGGTCGGGCCCCGCCTGCCCCGTGGTGGAGACGCCGTCACCGATCTCGTGGCCGAGCGGAATCCCGATGGCCGGGTTACGGTCCGAGTGGGCGGGCAGAGCGCGGATCTCTCACCCGGCGTGTGGGGCCCCTGGCTCAAGGTGAAGTTCAAGCTCGGCCTGCTGCAATCGGTGGCGGGTCAGGTTCGTTTCTTCCTTCCCGAGACCGTCGAGGGGTTCGCGCTGTACGCCTCGCCGGTCAACTTCACCGCCGATGCCCCGCCATTCCCCATCAGCGCGCCCTGGGACTATGCCGGCGAGCTGGAACACCGGATCGGGAGTTATTACACCACCGGGATGGTGGAGGATCACACCGGTCTGATGAACGGGAGGATCGACGAAGCGGCGTTCCTGGCTCAGTGCGACATCGTGATGAAAGAGCGGGAGGCCATGCTCGACCTGGAGCTGGCGCGCTTCGATCACGGGCTGCTCTACTGCCTCTTCGATACCCCGGACCGGTTGCAGCATTTGTTCTGGCGGTTCCTGGAGCCCGATCATCCGGCCAATGCGGCCGGATTCGATCCGCGCTACCGCAACGCCATCGCGGATCACTATCGTCACCTCGACGGGATCGTCGAGCGGGTCGCGGGCGCGGCGAATCCGGAGACCCTGGTCATCGTGCTGAGCGACCACGGCTTCACCAGTTTCCGCCGCGGTGTCCATCTGAACGGGTGGCTCCTGCAGCAGGGGTTTCTGGCCCTCAAGGACGGCGCCCGGCCCGGACACGAAACCGGCGAGTTCTTTCGCGAGGTCGACTGGAGCCGGACCAAGGCCTACGCGCTCGGGCTGGGCGGGATCTATCTCAACCGGAGAGGGCGCGAGGCCCAGGGCATCGTCTCTCCGGAAAACGCGGAGGTGGTGGCGGCCTCCATCAAGAACAGTCTCCGCGGGCTGCCCGACCCCAAGTCGGGGCGGCCGGCGGTGCGAGACGTCAAGCTCAAGGAAGAGATCTATCACGGACCCGCGATGACCGAGGCGCCCGATCTGCTCGCCCTGTTCGAGCGGGGCTATCGCGCCTCCTGGACCACCGGACTCGGCGGGATCGGTGACGGTCTGTTCGAAGACAACACCCGGCGCTGGAGTGGCGATCACATCGTGGATCCGGAATTGGTGCCCGGCGTGCTGTTTCTGAGCCGGCCGTTCAGCGCGACGGCGCCGCGAATGATCGACCTGGCGCCTACCATCCTGGACGCGCTGAGCGTCCCGGCGGGCCCGGACATGGAAGGAGCGAGTCTGCTGGCATGAAGATCCTCGTGATCGGGCTCGATTGCGCCGCGCCGGAGCTGCTGCTGGGCGATGAGCGCCTGGTGAACCTGCGCCGCCTGATGTCGGCCGGCGGATACGGACGCCTCGAAAGCGTCATTCCGCCGATCACCGTGCCGGCATGGATGTGCCTGGCTACCAGCCAGGATCCCGGCACCCTGGGTGTCTACGGATTCCGGAACCGGACCGACCACAGCTACGCCGGTCTCTCGATCGCGAATTCCCGCTCCATCCAGGAGCTGGCCATCTGGGATCAGCTGGCGCGCGAGGGAAAGCGTTCGGTGATCATCGGCGTGCCGCCGTCGTTCCCTCCCCGCAAGGTGAACGGCATCTGTGTCGGGTGCTTCCTCACGCCCGATCCGGCCAAGGACGAGTACACGCATCCGGCCCGAATCAAGGATGAGATCCGCGCGCTGGTCGGGGATTACGAGGTGGACGTGAAGGGGTTCCGCACCGAAGACAAGGCGTGGCTCCGGGACGGGATCTTCCGGATGAGCCGCAAACTGTTCCAGGTGGTGCGGCATTACGTCAAGGCGGTCGACTGGGACTACTTCCAGTTCGTGGACATCGGGCTCGACCGGGTCCATCACGGATTCTGGCGTTACCACGATCCGCTCCACGTACTGCACGAGCCGGGCAGCGAGTTCGCCGACGTCATTCGCGACTACTACCTGCACCTGGACGAGGAAATCGGCCGGCTGCTGGAGCTGCTGGACGACGAGACGATCGTGCTGGTCACCTCGGATCACGGCGCGCGACGGCTGGACGGAGGATTCTGCGTCAACGAGTGGCTGATCCGGGAAGGGTTGCTGACCCTCACCGAATACCCCAAGTCGGTCACGCCGTTCGCCAAGCTTCCGGTGAACTGGGGCAAGACCAGGGTCTGGAGCGAAGGCGGCTACTACGCCCGGGTGTTCTTCAACGTGAAAGGCCGGGAGCCCGAGGGCACCATCGAGCCGGCCGAGTACGAGACCTTCCGGGACGAAATGAAGGCGCGGCTCGAGGCGACGGTGCCCGGCACGCTGGTGTTCAAGCCGGAGGAGATCTATCACACGGTGCGCAATGTGGCACCGGACCTGATCGTGCACTTCGGGGGACTCGCGTACCGGTCGATCGGCGGAGTGGGCTATCCGGAGCTGATCGTGCAGGAGAACGACACCGGCCCCGATGATTGCAACCATGCCCAATACGGTGGCTTCATCCTGGCCGGGCCGGGCTGGCCCCAGGTGGGAGAGTTGCAGGGAGTCCGGCTCCTCGACCTGGCGCCGACCCTGCTGGAGCTCTCGGGCTCCGACGTCCCCTCCACCATGCAGGGCAAATCGCTGGCCGGCGGCCGGGCTGTCAGTGACGGCGGCAGCGGCACCTCGGCGGAAGGGGAACGCATCATTCGGGAGCGACTGAGCGGGCTGGGATATCTGGGGTAGGCGCGACGAGCGCGGGATCAGGCGCGAGGAAATGACAAAGGCGGGGGAATCCCCCGCCTTCGTCGTTCCCGGATTCGCAGAAACGCTCAGGGCTTGCCCGAGGTCTCCTTGATGGCCGCGGCAAGCTCGGTGTATGCCGTTGGATCGGTCTCGCGGAATGGCGCCATCACGTGCACGATCTTGCCGTTCCGGTCGATGACGAACAACGTCCGATTGTCGAGCAATGCATTGGGAATCTGGCGAGTCGCACCGTACGCCGTCCCCACCGTCGCACCCGGATCGCTCAGGAAGGTCCAGGGCTGGTAGCTCTTCTCGGCGGCCCAGGCGGCCAGCATCGTGTCGGGATCGACACTGATGGCCAGCAGCTGCACCTTCGAGGTATCGCCGAACACCGTCGCGTACTGATCACGGTACGCGTCCATTTGAACAGTTCAGCCCTTGGTCCGGGCCCGGTAGAAAAAGGCCAGGACGACGGTCTTGCCCCGAAGGTCCTTGAGATGCACCGGCTTGGCGCTCACCCCGGCGATCGTCGCCGCGGCGAGGGTGAAGTCCGGCGCCTCGACTCCCGCCGCCAGCGGCGTGGGACCGGGCGGAGGCGCGGCCGGTTGCTGCGCCGCGAGCGGCACGGCGGCGGTCAGGCCCAGAAGCAGTACCACACTGGATTTCATTTCCGCTCCTCGAAGTTGACGACAGGAATCTACACTCTCGGCTACGGCCGGTACATCACCCGCCAGATCTTCTGGTTCTGATCGGCGCCGAGGTACAGCGATCCGTCGGGACCCACCGCGAGCCCGGAGAACCGGATGGACACCGGGTCGCCCGCGGGGGTGGCGAAATCCGTCGGGGCGCCGGCAGCCTTTCCATTGCTCATCGGTACGAATTCGATCCGGAAGCCCTGCTGAGGGGCCGGCGCCCGATTCCAGGACCCATGGAAGGCGATGAACGCCCCGCCCCGGTACGCCGCGGGAAACTGGGTACCCCGGTATATCGTGGTGGCATTGGGAGCCCAGTGGCCCGGGAATGAAGCGAGCGGAGTGGCCTTCGACCCGCAATCGCCCGCCTTGGTGCCATCACCGCCGTATTCGGGATTCTGCAGCTTCTCCTTCTTGCGAGAATCGAAGTAGCAATAGGGCCAGCCCGCATCGGTTCCCTCGGTCAGCTGATAGAAGGTTTCCGCGGGGTTCTCCCGGCCGTCCTCGGCGGGGAATTTCCAGTTTTCGGTGAGCTGATCCCGACCGTGCACTCCCGAATACAGTACGCCCGTCGCCGGATCCACGGAAATGGACATGGCGTTTCTGAGGCCGGTGGCCCAGCGCTTTCCGTCGGCCGGAGTCTGATTGAGCTTGTTCGCGTCAAACCGCCAGACGCCGGCCCGGACCGGAAGCTCGGGACAGGGATTCTGTCCCGGCGTCGGACCCATGCGATCTCCCGCGGGCGGCTGGCAGCTGTTGCTCGCGGACCCGAAGGAGACGAAGAGGGCGCCGTTGGGGCCGAGGGCGAGTCCCTTCTCGCCATGACCGCCGGTCGGCAGACCGGACGCGATCACTTCCGGCGCGCCCTCGGGCGCGAGCGCGCCCGGGTGCCAGGGAAAGCGCAGAATCTTGTCGGTCTGCGCGAAGTAGACCGCGTCGGGGCCCAGGGCGATGCCGCTCCCGCCCAGGCCCTCGTAGAAGTTGGCAATGGTCTCCGCCCGCCCGTCACCGTTCACGTCGCGCAGTACGACAATCCCGCCCTTGGCGCCGGCCTTGGCCGCGAAAATGTCTCCGTTCGGCGCGACGGCCAGGTGGCGTACGCGGCCCAGGCTCTCGGCCACCATGACCGCGCAGAAGCCCTTGGGGAGGGTGAGCCCGTCGTTGCCGGTGGCGCACGCCGGCTGCTGGGCCGCCAGGGCCCCGGCCGAGACGGCGATGAAACCGGCGGACGATGCAAATCGAGCAATGAATTTGGTCATGGTGTTTCACCTTGTGAGGACGAAGGCGAGTCGGCCTGAACGCGCCAGGAATAATAGTACGTGCGCCGAGGTTCGCCCGTTCCACCACCGGGGGGGTGGGTGGTAAGTTTGTCCGGCTATGGCCAATCCTCAATACATCTATACGATGGCGAATCTCCGGAAGGTCGTCCCGCCCAGCCGGGAGATCCTGAAGGGGATATATCTCGCCTTTTTTCCCGGCGCCAAGATCGGGGTGCTGGGTTCCAACGGCGCCGGCAAGAGCACGCTGTTGCGCATCATGGCGGGAGTCGACAAGGACTTCCAGGGCGACGCGCGGCCGGCCGACGGGATCAAGATCGGCTACCTGCCGCAGGAACCGGCGCTCGACCTCTCCAAGGACGTGCGCGGCAACGTCGAAGAGGCGGTCCGGACCCAGCGCGCGATGCTGACCGAATTCGAAACGATCAGCGCCCGTTTCGCGGAACCGATGGACGAAGCCCAGATGAACAAGCTGCTGGAAAAGCAGGGCACGCTGCAGGAGCGCATCGACGCCCTGGGGCTCTGGGAGCTGGACCGCACCATCGACATCGCCATGGACGCGCTTCGGCTGCCGCCCGGCGAGGCGGATGTGTCGACACTGTCCGGCGGCGAGAAGCGCCGGGTGGCGCTCTGCCGGGTGCTGCTGGAGCAGCCGGACATGCTCCTGCTCGACGAGCCCACCAACCACCTCGACGCGGAATCGGTGGCGTGGCTGGAGCGGCACCTGCGCGATTTTCCCGGCACCATCGTGGCCGTAACCCACGACCGCTACTTCCTCGACAACGTGGCCGGCTGGATTCTGGAGCTGGATCGGGGCGCGGGGATTCCCTGGGAAGGCAACTACTCTTCGTGGCTGGAGCAGAAGGGCAAACGCCTCGCCCTGGAAGAGAAGCAGGCCTCGGCGCACCAGAAGACGCTGGAGCGCGAGCTCGAATGGGTGCGCATGGCGCCCCGGGCCCGGCACGCCAAGCAGAAGGCCCGCATCGCCGCCTACGAGGAATTGCGGGACCAGGGTGAGCGCCAGCAGGAGGGCACGGCGGAAATCCTGATTCCGGTGCCGGCTCGGCTGGGCGAAGAGGTGGTGATCGCCAAGGACGTGGCCAAGGGTTTCGGCGACCGCCTGCTGTTCGAGAATCTGAACTTCGCACTGCCCCGGGGCGGCATCGTCGGCGTCATCGGCCCGAACGGCGCCGGCAAGACCACGCTCTTCCGGATGATCACCGGGCAGGAAAAGCCCGACGCCGGCGTCCTCACGGTGGGGTCCACGGTGCAGGTCTCGTACGTCGATCAGAGCCGCGACGACCTCAATCCCGACAATACGGTCTACCAGGAAATCTCCGAGGGCCAGGATCAGATGGCGTTCGGCAAGCGGATGGTCAACGCGCGGGCGTATTGCGCGGGCTTCAACTTCCGGGGCGCGGACCAGCAGAAGAAGGTCGGTACCCTCTCGGGGGGAGAACGGAACCGGCTGCATCTGGCCAAGCTGCTCAAGAGCGGCGGGAACCTGCTCCTGCTCGACGAGCCCACCAACGACCTTGACGTCGATACCCTTCGCGCGCTGGAGGATGCCCTGCTCGGATTTGCCGGCTGCGCGGTCGTCATCAGCCACGACCGCTGGTTTCTCGACCGCATCGCCACCCACATCCTGGCGTTCGAAGGCGACAGCGAAGCGTTCTGGTTCGAAGGCAACTTCCAGGAGTACTCGGCGGACTACAAGCGCCGCAAGGGCGTCGCGGTGGATCAACCCCACCGCATCCGCTACAAGAAGCTCGTGCACTAAGGAACGACGCCATGCCGCAAATCCGGGCGAAGGTCGCCGTTCTCCCGCCACGCCTCGAGGGGCTGTCGGCGCTGATCACCAATCTCTCCTGGAGCTGGAACCGGGAGGCGCGCCAGCTGCTCCGGTCGATCGACCCCCCGCTCTGGCGCCAGGTCCGCCACAACCCGATCCGGCTGCTCCGGGAAGTGGACCCGGCCCGGATGGAGCAGCTCGCCACCGACCCGCAATTCCTCCCGCAGTACGACCGGGTCATGGAGTGGATGGCCACGGACCGGCAATACGAGCGCACCTGGTTCGCGCGCCGGTATCCCGACCTGGCCACCCGTCCGGTGGCGTACTTCTGCGCCGAGTTCGGGCTCCACAATTCGGTGCCGATCTACAGCGGCGGCCTGGGCGTGCTCGCCGGCGATCACTGCAAGCAGGCATCCGATCTGGGGGTTCCGCTGGTCGGCGTGGGGCTGTCGTACATGAAGGGGTACTTCGACCAGCGGCTGCGAGGCGACGGCTGGCAGGAGGACAGCGACGACCACGTCGATCCGGTGCTGACCCCGCTGGTGGAGCTCTCCGGCCCGCATAACGAGCCGTGGCTCACCGTGGTGAGCACCTTCGGCCGCCCGGTGCATCTCCGGGTCTGGACCCTTCGGGCGGGCCGGGTGCCGCTGTATCTGCTCGATACCAACCTCGAAGAAAACCATCCCGACGACCGGACCCTGCTCAACAAGCTCTATGGCGGCGGGCCGGATCTCCGGCTGCGCC
>DASYPZ010000299.1:0-8271 GCA_036006105.1 Gemmatimonadales bacterium
CGGCCGGTCAGGAAATCGGCTGCTTCGGGCTCACCGAGCCCGACTACGGCTCCAATCCCAGCGGCATGATCACCACCGCCAAGGAGACGAAAGACGGGTGGGTGCTCAACGGCGTCAAGATGTGGATCACCAACGGCAGCCAGGCTACGGTCTCGATCATCTGGGCCAAGACGGGGGCGGTGGATGATCCGAAATCCATCCGCGGATTCATCGTCCCCACCAGTACCAAGGGCTACGCCGCCAAGGATCAGAAGGGCAAGCTCTCGCTGCGCGCCAGCGACACCAGCGAGATCCACCTCGAGGAGGTGCATCTTCCCAAGGATGCGATCCTGCCCAAGAGCGGCGGCATCAAGAGTCCCCTGTCCTGCCTGACCCAGGCCCGCTACGGCATCTCATGGGGCGCCATCGGAGCGGCGATGGCCTGCTACGACGAGGCGCTCCAGTATTCCAAGCAGCGGGTCATGTTCGCCAAGCCGATCGGGGCCACCCAGATTCAGCAGGTGCGCCTGGCGGACATGCTGAGCGAGATCACCAAGGCGCAGCTCCTCTGCCTGCAGCTCGGCCGCCTCAAGGATGCCGGGACCATGACGCCGCAACAGGTGTCTCTGGCCAAGCGCAACAACGTCAGCATGGCCTGTGACATCGCGCGCGAAGCCCGCCGGCTGCTCGGCGCCAACGGCATTCTGGCCGAATACCACTCGATGCGGCACATGGCCAACCTCGAGTCGGTGTATACCTACGAGGGCACCCACGACATGCATTCCCTCATTCTCGGGCAGGAGATCACCGGGATCGCGGCGTTCTAGGATTCAGGATTCAGGATTCAGGATTGAGGATTGAGGATTGAGGATTGAGGTGTGGATTGAGGGGGCTTGTCTCAATCCTCAATCCCGACAAGGAGCCATTCGTGAAAATTGCAGTCTGCCTGAAGAGAGTGCCCGATACGGAGATGCGGTTTGCCATCGCGGCAGACGGCACCTCGCTCGATTCGGCAGGTCTCAAATACGACATCAGCGATTTCGACGGCTACGCCGTCGAGATCGCGTTGCGCTTGAACGAGCAACAGGGCCCTGGTGAGGTCGTCGTGGTGGCGCTGGGGCCCGATGCGCTCCAGGAGACCCTGCGCAAGGCGCTCAGCATGGGCGTCGACCGGGGGATCCACCTCCAGGCCGATCCGGTGCCGTACGACGGGTTCTCCATCGCGCAGGCGCTGGCGTCGGAGCTTGCCGGGCAGGGGTTCGACTTGATCCTGTTCGGGCGCGTGGCCACCGACACCGGCAACGGCATGGTCGGTCCCATGACGGCGCACCTGATGGACCTTCCCTGTGTCACGGCGATCTCCAGGCTCGAGATCGCGGCGGGCAAGGGCACCGCCCACCGTGAGCTCGAGGGCGCCACCGAGACGGTCACCTTCCCGTTGCCGGCCATTCTCACCATCGACGAAGGCATCGCGCGGCCGCGGCTCCCGTCGCTCAAGGGGATCATGGCTGCGAAGAAGAAGCCGATCGAGAGCCGGCCGGCGGCACTCGGCCCGGTGCGTCTCACCGTCGACCGGCTCGAGCTGCCCCCGGAGCGCGCCGGCGGACGCATCGTGGGCGAGGGACCGGACGCCGTGCCCGAGCTGGTCCGGTTGCTCCACGAAGAAGCCAAGGTGCTCTGATGGCCGACACCTTCGCCTTCGCCGAATTTCGCGCCGGAGCCTTCCGCAAGGTGGCGTTCGAGACGGTGAGCGCGGCGCGCCGCGCGGCCGACGCCACCGGCGGCGGAGCGGTCACCGCGCTTGCCATGGGAGCACCGGGTCTCTCCGGCAAGGCCGCCGAGCTGGGGCGCTATGGCGCCGACCGGGTCATCGTGGTGGAGCACGCCGAGCTGGCCCGCTACAGTCCCGAGGTCTTTGCCGGCACCGCCGGGGCCCAGCTCAAGGCGGGATCGTATCGGGCCGGCTTTTTCTCGGCATCGGCCGAGGGGCGCGATCTCGCCCCCCGGGTGGCCGCCGCGCTGGGGCAGAGCCTCGCCTCGGACATCACCAGCTTTGAAATCACCGCGGACGCGCTGACGGCCCGGCACCCGGTGTACGTCGGCAAGGCCATCGCCACGTTGCGACTCACCGGAACGCCCGCGCTGGTGTCCCTCCGGCCCGGCGCCATGGTGGCGGTCGAACAGAGCCGGACGGCGCAGGTGGAAACCGCCGCTCCCGCCCTGGACCCTGCGTCGGCCCGGGTCGTGGTGACCGAGCTGGCCCAGCGTCCCGCCGCGCGGATGGATCTGGGCGAAGCCCCGGTCGTGATCAGCGGTGGCCGGGGCCTCAAGAGCGCCGAGAACTTCAAGCTGGTCGAAGACCTGGCCTCGGCGTTCGGGAATGCGGCGGTCGGAGCGACCCGGGCGGTCACCGACGACGGCTGGCGTCCGTCGTCGGATCAGATCGGACAAACCGGCCGTCTGGTGAGCCCCGCCCTCTACGTGGCGGTGGGAATCTCGGGCGCCATCCAGCATCTGGCCGGCATGCGCACCGCCCGGGTGATCGTCGCCATCAACCGTGACAAGGACGCTCCCATCTTCAAGGTGGCGGACTACGGCATCGTGGGCGATCTCTTCGAAGTAGTCCCCCCGCTGATCGAGGCGGTCAAGCGGGCTCGCGCGGAGCATCAGTAGTACGAACCCCGTCGCCATCGTTCTGAACGCCGTCGCGGGCGACGGAAACGCTGAGCAGGTGCGCGACCGGATCGAGCAGCTGTTTGCCGCCGCCGGCCGGTCGGCCACGATCACGCTGGCGCACAGCGGGGCGGAGCTCCAGCGCGCCATCGATGCCGCGATCGATTCCGGGGCGGCTGCGCTGGTGGGTGGCGGGGGCGACGGGACCATCAACACGGTCGCCTCGGGTCTGGCGGGCACCGGAATTCCCCTGGGTGTTCTGCCCCTCGGCACCCTCAATCACTTTGCCAAGGATCTCGGACTCCCGCTCGGCCTCGACGAGGCCGTCGCGGTGGTGCTGGGCGGCTTCACCACCAAGGTGGACCTGGGATCGGTGAACGGCCGCTGCTTTCTGAATAATTCCAGCCTCGGTCTCTACCCCAGGATTGTGCGGCTCCGCGCCACTCGGCCGGCCCACGGATTGCGCAAGTGGATCGTGGCCCTGTGGGCCCTGCTGAAGACCCTGGAGCGCAATCCGGTCATCACCCTGACCGTCGAGGCGGACGGGGAGACCACGGTGACTCGCACCTCCATCGTGTTCATCGGGAACAACGCGTACACGATGTCGGGTCTCGAGGCGGGGACCCGGACCTCACTCGCGGGCGCCCGGCTCGCGATCTACGTGGTGAAGGCAGGCGGCCGGCCCCGGTTGATGCGGCTGGCCTGGCGCATGTTCACCGGGCGGGCGCAACGCTCCGGCGAGCTCGAGGTCACGCTCACCGAGCGTGCGACGATTTCGCTCGGAGGCAGAACGGTGCCGGTGGCCCTGGACGGAGAGGTCGTCACCCTCGATCTTCCGCTCGAATATCGGATCCGCCCGGGCGCCCTCGCCGTTCTGATCCCGCGGCCCGCCGAGACCACTTCGTGAGATACCCCCGCATTATCTATATTTCAGCATGATGCGCCATTCGCTACCCCTCCTGGAGGCTGGTCCGTGGCGCTGATTCTTCCCAACCGTTACCAGTCCGGATTACCGATCGATCGCCTGATTCTCGCGGACGAGCCGCGACCCGACGCCACCGAGATGGACGTGCTGTTCGTCGGCGCCGGACCGGCCGGTCTGTCCGGCGCCATCGAGCTCTCCCGGCTGGTCGCGGCGAGCGGCATGGGTGAGGTGAACATCGGCGTGCTGGAGAAGGCCGGCGCCCTGGGAGAGCACAATCTGTCCGGCGCGGCGGTCAACCCGAGGGTGTTCCGGGAGCTGTTTCCCGATGTCCCGGTATCCTCGCTCCCCTTCCGTCAGCCGATCGAACGGGAAGAGGTCCGCATCCTGACCCGCCGGGGCGGTTTCCGGATTCCCACCCCACCCACCATGCGCAATCACGGCAATTACGTCGCGTCGCTGTCGGAGATCGTTCGCTGGCTGGGCGAGCGGGCCGAACAGGCGGGCGTGAACGTCTTTACCGGCTTCCCGGCCGACGGTCTGCTGGTGAATGGCAGGGCGGTGCGGGGCGTTCGGACCACTCCGAGCGGGCTCAAGCGGGACGGCACTCCGGGATCGGATTTCCAGGAAAGCACCGATCTCACCGCCAAGGTGACGGTCCTCGCCGAAGGCACCCGCGGCGCCCTCTCCCAGGCGTGGCGGCAGTGGGAGGGCGTGGGCAGCCCCAATCCGGAGATCTTCGCGCTGGCGGTCAAGGAGGTCTGGGAGGTCAAGCGTCCGCTGGACCGCGTGGTCCACACTCTGGGCTGGCCCATCCCGCTCGACGTCTTCGGCGGCACCTTCATGTATCCGATGGGACCCACCCAGATGGCGATCGGCATCGTGACGGGGCTCGATGCCCACGACGCCGCCTTCGACACCCATGAGCTGCTGCAGCGGATGAAGCTGCACCCGTTCTTCCGGCAGTATCTCGAGGGCGGGCAGCTCCTCGAATGGGGCGCCAAGACCATTCCGGAAGGCGGATACTGGAGCCTGCCCGACCGGATGTCCGGCGCGGGGATCATCCTGGCCGGCGATTGCGCCGGCCTGGTGGACGTGGCTTCCCTCAAGGGCATTCACTACGCCATGCAGTCCGGGATCTACGCCGCCCGTACCGCCTTCGAGGCGCTCAAGACCGGCGACACCTCCGCCGCGGGGCTCGCGGGTTACGACGGCATGGTCCGGGGCGGGTACATCACCCGGGATCTGCGCCGGACCCGCAACATGCGGCTGGCCTTCAAGCACGGCTTCGTGATGGCCGGCGTGGAGAACGCCGTGATGACGGTCACCCGGGGCGCCTTCCCGGGATGGAAATTCTCCACCGAAACCGACGCCGCCGAGTCCCGGACTTCGAAGCCCGCCGAGCCGTTCAAGCCCGACAACGTGCTCACGTTCAGCAAGCTGGATGCGGTGTTCAAGTCCGGCAACGCCACCCGCGACACGATCCCCTCCCATCTGCTGGTCGGGCCCGACGTGACCGCGGACGTCGCCGATTTCTACGCCCATCTCTGCCCGGCGGGCGTCTACGAGCGGACCGCCGACGGCCTGCGGGTCAACCCGCCCAATTGCATCGACTGCAAGGCCACCGATGTGCTGGGCCCGCGCTGGAATCCCCGGGAAGGCGGCAGCGGGCCGAAGTACCGCCTGATGTGATTCGCGATCGCGTGAAGGAGCTCCGAACCCGCTTCGGCGAAGTGTGGAAGGAGCCCGACGCGTTTCTGCTGGATGCCGGTACCAGCGCCGAGCTGATGATCGCGCGGGTTCGGCTGGGGCTCACCGTGGTGCTGCTCGCCGTTCCGCTCATCAACCTGATCATATCCGATCCGCCGGAGCGCATCACCCACCTGACCGGGCTGGGGGTGACTCTCTTCGCGGTGCTGATCGCCCTGGTGGCCTATCAGGTGGTGGTGCAGGGCCATCGCCAGCTCTGGTTGCCGCTGGCCACCAGCCTGATGGATGTCACGCTGGTGTCCTCCGCGCTGGTCGGATTCAGCCTGATCGGCGATCCCCACCAGGCGGTGAACAGCAAGGTCACCTTCGAAACCTATTTCCTGGCGATCGCCGCCACCTGTCTCCGGTACGACCTCCGGGTGTCGATCGTGGCGGGCGGATTGGCGATTCTGGAATACATCGGCGTCATCGTGCTGGTGACCGCAACCCATAATCTCGACTCGCCGCAATACTCGCCCTGGGTCTACGGCCGCTTCTTCTGGAGCGACCAGATCTCCCGGATCATTCTCCTGGGGCTGCATACCGCGCTGTGCACCGGGATCGTGCTGCGGCTGCAGCGCCACCGCCGGCTGTCCAACTCCGACCGGCTGACCGGGCTCTTCAACCGGGCCTACTTCGAGGAGTTTCTCGCCGCGGAAGTGCGCCGTTCCCGGCGCTACAGCCGGCCGTTCGCCGTCGCGATGGTGGACATCGACCGGTTCAAGAACTTCAACGACAGTTACGGCCACGCCGCCGGCGACCGGGCCCTCAAGCGGGTGGCGGAGACGATTCAGCACGGAGTGCGGCGCAGCGATCTGGTGGCGCGCTACGGCGGCGAGGAGATGGTCCTGGTGATGCCGGAGACGTCGCTCGTCGCGGCCCGGAAACGCCTCGAGTCCATCCGGGAGGCGATCGGCGCCGAGCCGATTCAGGTACCCAAGCGCGCCGAGAGCGTGCGGGTGACGGTGAGCGCGGGGGTGGCCTGCTGGCCCGATGATGGAGAGGACCCCGACGACCTGCTGCATGTAGCCGATTCCCGGTTGTTCCACGCCAAGGCGCTGGGCCGGGACCGGGTGGTGTCGTCGAGCGTGGCGGCGGCGTCCGTTTAAGAGGCTAGGACGCTAAGACGCTAAGTGGCTAGGAAACTGCTCTCTCATAGCCTCTTAGCGTCTTAGCCTCCTAGCCTCTTACGGTACCCTTGTCAGCTGGCCGAGAAACAGAATCGCCCCGGTGAGCCGCTCGCGGATGACGAAGAGAAACGGGCGGTCGATCTGCATGGTTTGCGGCGCCGAGGTCACTCCGACGCCGACCGAGGTGGCGGCGGCCGCCTCGGTGCCCTCCTCGTTGACGTCCACGAAGGTCTTGTGGGCCACCCTGGTGAGATACAGCCGGTCCGGCGCCACATCTGCCATGGCGGTGAAATCTGCCGCCTGCGGATCGAAGGCGACCCGCATGCCAAGCGCCTTCAGGTCGTCACTCAGGTCCCGGGTGTACTCCAGGGTGAACCTGGGCATCGCGAGGCCGATCTCGCGGTCGTGAAGATCCGCGACCCACTCGCCCCAGCGATCCGCGTCGAGACCGTCGGTCACATCCGAGAGCGTCCGGTCGGCGCGGGGGAGCACGATGGTCATCGCAAACGCCCCATTCCCGTACAACAGCTCCACCATCTCGAAATCCCGGGTGGCCGAGTAGCGCTGCACCTCGGGCCGCTGGCTCATGGTCCGGACGCTCTGGATCGAGCCATCGCCGGCGTTGAACGGAGCGCTGGTGGTTCGCGCGGGATCGAATGCCAGGCGCCAGCTTCCCTTGAAGTAAATGGCGTTGATCAGGAACATCACTTCCTGGGGCGCAATGTCGTCCAGGATACGCGGAATCTTGCCGTTGGTGTTCGCGCGGACCCAGTCGTTGATGGTTCCGAGCGTCCCGGGCGCGCTGAAGTCGAGCGCCCGGATCTCGGCGTCGAAGCTGGTCCGGCCCGCGGTCAGGAACGGGGGAAGAAATGTGATACCCGAGCGAGCCCAGATGGAGTTGGCAATCTGGAATTGGCTGCTGGCGTCGAGACCCCGGAGCAGGTCGATCAGGTTCCGATAACCCTGATTGATCTCCCCGATCGACTGGCCGGTCAGGCCGAGCGCAACCCGCATCGAGTCCGCGGTGGAACCGCCGGCTCCGTTGAGCGCCATCCCCAGCGCCATCGATACACTGAGCGGGGAAAGGAAGAGATTGCCGTCCGGCGCGGTCTGCCGGGCGTGGCGGAGCAGGTCGAAGCCGAACTGGTTTCCCGCGCTCACCATGCGGGTTTCGGTCGCGGAGAGCGCCCGGGGCAGCGCGGTCAGCAGCGGCGGCGGCCCGTGGCTCTCTTCCGTGGAGCTGCAGGCGGCGATCAGCAATACCGCCGGTATCGGAAGCAAGCGAACCCGTCGCATGGTCCTACCTCGGGGAGGCGAGGCCGCTGATCAGGTGCAGCAGATTCCGGCTCTGCAGCATGTACTCTTCGTCCGCGATGCGATGGCTGACGTCGACGTTGATGCGCGTGGGGTGTCCGTCCCGGGCGTCGTACTCGACTTGCAGGAGCACCACGTGGGCGCCTACCGCATCGGCGACCCGGGTAAAAAGATCGTTGACGCTGGGGAGCGCACCCACGAACTCCTGCTCGACCGGAGTGTCGGTGTCCAGATAGTGGCCCCCGATCACCCGGTCTCCCAGCACCGTGACCTCGATCCACCGGCCGGCCTGACGGCAGAAGCAGTCGGAGCGGACCTCGTAGGAGTAATCGTGCAGCCCGGCGGTGGCCCACTGCCGGCGGGCCGCCTGGAGCCGGTCTTCTTCGCCGGGCCCGGTGATCGGCCGGCACGCCGACAGGGCAAGGAACCAGACCAGCGCGAGGCCGAGCCGGGTCAGCGTCACGATCCGCATCCTCAGTGGGCGCCGGCGAAGACGAGATTCCG
>DASYPZ010000300.1:0-19277 GCA_036006105.1 Gemmatimonadales bacterium
CGGGCGCTGCTCCGAGCCGCCGGGATTCCGACGCCCGACGGCGACGTCGCCGGAAGCCCCGCTGAAGTCGAGACCATCGCGACCCGGCTCGGGAAACCGGTGGTCGTCAAGGCGCAGGTGCACGCCGGAGGCCGGGGCAAGGCCGGCGGCGTCAAACTCGCCGGAACGCCCGCGGAAGCGCGCGAGGTGGCGTCCCGCATTCTCGGCATGACGATCAAGGGGCTGGTGGTCCAGCGGGTGCTGGTCGTGCCCGCGGAAGACATCGCGAGCGAGAGCTACGTGGGCCTCATCATGGACCGGGAAACCCAGCGGCCGGTCTTCATGGTGAGCGCCGCGGGTGGCGTCGACATCGAGGAGGTTGCGGCCACCACCCCCGAGAAGATCGTGCGCCTGGCCGTGGATCCCCGGTACGGCCTCTTTTCCCACCAGGCGCTGGGGCTGGCGCTGACGCTCTATCGGGACTTTGCCCAGGCGCGCGCCGCCGCCGCCATCATGCAGCAGCTGTATTCGGTGTTCCGGGATAACGGAGCGTCGCTCGCGGAGATCAATCCGCTGATCACGACGCCGGACGGCCGGGTTCTCGCGCTCGATGCCAAGCTCTCGGTGGACGACAACGAGCTGGACCGGCGTCCGGATCTGGCCGCCCTACGGGATGAGTCCGCGGAAGCCGCCAGTGAGGTCGCCGCCCGGGAGGCCGGTCTCACCTTCATCAAGCTCGACGGAAACGTGGGCTGCGTGGTGAACGGCGCGGGCCTGGCCATGGCCACCATGGACCTGGTGAAGTACTACGGCGGTGAGCCGGCCAATTTTCTCGATATCGGGGGAAGCTCCAACCCGGAAAAGGTCGTGGCGGCGCTCCGGATCATCACCGCCGATCCCGCCGTGAAATCGATTCTGTTCAATATTTTCGGCGGGATAACCCGTACCGATGACGTCGCCAGCGGGATTGTCGCCGCGATGTCTCAGTTCAAGGTGAGTCTCCCGGTGGTGATCCGACTCACCGGCACCAACGAGGAGAAGGCCTTCGAAATCCTGAAGGGCGTGGGTATGCGGGCCCTGTCCGATATGGATGAAGCGGTGAAGCAAGCCGTCGAGCTTGCCAAGGGGGCCGCGTGAGCATCTTCGTCGACCAGACCACTCGGCTGGTGGTGCAGGGTATTACCGGGCGGGACGGCTCCTTTCACACCCGGCAGATGATGGCCTATGGAACCCGGGTCGTGGCCGGTGTGACACCGGGCAAGGGAGGCCAGCAGTTCGATGCCTCAGTTCCGATCTTTCACACCGTGGCCGAGGCCGTTCGTCAGACCGATGCCAATACGTCGGTGATCTACGTGCCGCCGGCGCTCGCCGCAGGGGCGATTGCCGAGGCCGCCGATGCCGGCATTCGCTTCATCGTCTGCATCACCGAGGGTATTCCGGTGCAGGATATGTCCCGGGTCATGCCCTTCGTTCGGGAAAAGGGAGCCCGGCTGCTGGGGCCCAACTGTCCCGGATTGATCACTCCCGGCGTCGCCAAGGTGGGCATCATCCCGGGGCAGATCTGCGCGGCCGGACGGGTCGGGCTGGTATCGCGAAGCGGCACCCTCACCTACGAAGTGGTGTATCACTTGACCCGGCAGGGCATCGGCCAGAGCACCTGTGTCGGCATCTGCGGCGACCCGGTGATCGGCACCAACTTCATCGACGTCCTGCGGGCATTCCAGGACGATCCCGGGACCGACGCCATCGTCATGCTGGGTGAAATCGGCGGCACCGACGAGCAGAAGGCCGCGGCATTCGTGCGAGCCTCGGTCACCAAACCAGTGGTCGGTTTCATCGCGGGGCAGACGGCGCCAAAGGGTCGGAGGATGGGCCACGCGGGGGCCATCATCTCAGGCTCCTCCGGTACCGCCGAAGAGAAGATTCACGCCTTCGAAGCGGCCGGGATCGCGATCATGCGCCGGCCGGTGGACGTGGTGGGTCTCGTGAAGGCTGTGCTCAAGGATTGAGGATTGAGGATCGAGGATTCAGGCAACAAACCCTCGATACCTCTCAACCCTCGATCCTCAATCCTCAATCCTTGGAGTCCATGTGTCAGGCAACAGAACTCTCGGCATCGTGAAGCCCGACGCTGTCGCAGCCGGAAAGCTTGGCGCCATTGCCGCCCACATCGAGCGCGAGGGATTCCGCATCCGGGCTGGAACCCTGATGCGACTGTCCCGGCTCCAGGCCGAGGCGTTCTACGAAGTCCACCGGGGCCGCCCGTTCTATGAGGACCTGGTCGCCTTCATGTGCAGCGGGCCCTGCTTCCCCATGGCCCTGGAGAAGGATGGGGCCGTGGCGGCGTTCCGGACCGCCATCGGCGCGACCGATCCTGCGGAAGCCGCCCCGGGAACCATTCGAAAGCTCTATGCCGAATCGAAGGGCCGGAACGCGGTGCACGGATCCGATAGCGATGCGAACGCCGCGCGGGAAATCGCCTTCTTCTGGAGCGAGGCGGAGCGGGCCAACCTCTGGTAGGGCGGCCTCGGGGGTCCGGATTGACCTAAGTCCGCTTGCCGTGTAGCTTTAGGGGCTATGCTAGAGGTCGACATCCGCGAGCTTCGCCATGGTCCGGTCGAGACGACCGGCGAGCTCGGTGCCGCTGATCCATTGTTCGAGGGGCTGGAAGTTCCCCTTGATGGCCCGCTCTCCGTCGGCGGGACTCTGGAGCGCGCCGGCCAGAATGGTTTCTTCTGGCACGGCCGGTTCGAAGGACAGGTCCGTTCGGTGTGCCGCCGGTGCCTGGCCGATTTCGTCATGCCGGTCGCTCAGTCGGTCGAGGTGATGTTTTCACCGGATCCCGACCTCCAGGACGATCCCAGCGTGTATCCGCTGGCCGAGCAGACGGCCCGGGTCGATGTCCGGCCGGCCGTGCGGGAAGAGTTGGCGCTGGCGGTGGATCACTTTCCACTGTGCCGGGAAGATTGTCGCGGGCTCTGTCCGCGCTGCGGGGCCGATTTGAATCGTGGGGCGTGTTCGTGCGCCCCCTCTGCCTAGACTCGAGGGCACCATGGCTGTTCCGAAGAGAAAAATGTCCAAGCGCAGAAAGCGATTGCGCCGGGGAAATCATTCCGCCGCCGGAATGGCCACCCAGGCCTGTCCGCGCTGCGGCTCCGCCCGGCTTCCGCACCGGGTGTGCGGGTCGTGCGGGTACTACGCCGGCAAGAAGCGCCTCGAGGTCGAGGACAGCTGAGCGTGATCCGCGTCGCGCTCGACGCGATGGGGACTGATCAGGCTCCCCACACCGAAGTCGAAGGTGTGGCGCTGGCGCTGCGCGAGCTTCCGCCGGCCTTTTCCGTGCAGCTGGTGGGGCAGAGTGCTGCCATCGAAGCCGAATTGGCCCGGCACCCCGATCTCGACCGGGCCCGGATCGAGGTCATCGAGGCGCCCGAAGTCATCGGCATGGCGGAAAAACCGCTTCAGGCGGTCCGCAAGAAGCGGAAGTCCAGCCTCGTGGTCGGCCTGGGCCTTCAGGCTCAGGGCAAGTCCGACGCTTTTATTTCGGCCGGCAACACCGGCGCGATGCTCGCGGCGTCAACGGTCCTGCTCGGACTGCATGACGGCGTGGAGCGCGCCACCGTCGGCACCCTCCTTCCTACCGTCGAAGGCCCGGTCCTCACCCTCGACGCCGGGGCCAATGTGGAGTGCTCGGCGCGCGAGCTGGTGGGATTTGCGCATCTGGGCACGGTCTACATGCGGACCATCCTGGGCCGCGCCACGCCCAAGGTCGGCCTGCTCAACGTCGGCGAGGAAGAGGAAAAAGGCACCGCCATCGTCAAGGAGGCCTTCCGCCTCCTCAAGCTCGATTCCCGGCTCAACTTCGTCGGCAACATCGAGGGCCGGGACATCCTGGGCGGCCATCCCAAGCACGGCCGACTCGATGTGGTAGTGTGCGACGGCTTCGTCGGCAACGTGGTGCTCAAGTTCTACGAGTCGGTCATGTTCCTGGTCCGTCATCTCGCGGAAGAAGGCGCGCCCGACATGTGGGAGCGCAAGGAAATCCGCGCCGCGTTCCGGATGCTCGATTACTCCCAGTATGGCGGTGCGCCGCTGCTGGGCGTCAAGGGCGTGTCGATCATCTGCCACGGGTCCTCCAACGCCAACGCGATCCATCACGCGATCCGGGTCGCGGTGCAGTCGGTCGAAACCGAGCTGGCCCGGCACATCGGGGCCGAATTCGCCGAGCGCGAAGCGGCCACCCGCCCGTGAGCACCACCCCGATCGTCGCCATCACCGGCCTGGGCACGGCGGTGCCGGACCGCGTCGTGACCAACGCGGACTTTGCCGCGTATCTCGACACCTCGGACCAGTGGATCATGGAACGGACGGGCATCCGGGAGCGCCGGATCGCCGCGCCCGGAGAAACCCTCACCAGCCTGTGTCATACCGCCTCGCGATGCGCGATGTCGAACGCCGGCGTCACGGCGGATCAGCTGGACATGATCGTCCTGGGGACCATCAGTCCGGATCGGCGGCTGCCGTCCTCGGCTTGCGAGCTGCAGGCGCTCCTCGGCGCCAGGAATGCGGCGGCGTTCGATATCGCCGCCGCGTGCCCGGGCTGGCTCTACGGGCTGGCCATCGCCGAAGGCTTGATCGCGTCCGGACGAGCCAAAACCGTCCTCGCGATCGGCGCCGAAAAGTTGTCCAGCGTCACCGATATGACCGATCGCAGCACCGCGGTGCTCTTCGGCGATGGGGCCGGCGCCTCGATCGTCCAGCCGGCGACCGGTGACGGACGGGGCATCCTCTCCATCGTCCTGGGTTCCGACGGCAACCTCGCCGACCTGCTCTACATCCCCGCCGGCGGATCGACCGAGCCGGTCAGCGGCAAGGTGGTGGAGGAGCGCACCCACTACATCCGGATGGCCGGGCGGGAGGTCTTCAAGGCGGCGGTCCTCGCCATGGCCCGCGCCTGCGATGAGGCGCTGGCCAGGGCGGGCGTGACCGCCGACGAAATCGATCTCCTGGTGCCCCATCAGGCCAATCTGAGAATCATCGAGGCCACCGCCAAGCACGCCGGCATGCCGATGAGCAAGGTGATGGTCAACGTGGATCGCTACGGCAACACCTCCGCCGCGTCGATTCCCCTGGCCATCGCGCAAGGCGTCGCGGAGGGCCGGATCAAGCCCGACTCGCTGCTCCTGCTGGTGACGTTCGGGGCGGGATTCACCTGGGGAAGCGTCGTCGTCCGATGGTGAGCGTGCTCCTCTTTCCGGGGCAGGGCGCCCAGAAGGTGGGAATGGGGAAGGATCTCGCGGAGGCCTTTCCCGAGGCCAGGGACACCTTTCTCGCCATCGATGACGCGCTCGGCATTGCGCTCTCCCGCACCATGTGGGAGGGGCCGGCCGAGGATCTCCAGTTGACCCACTTCACCCAACCCGCCATCGTCGCCCATTCCGCCGCCGTCCTCGCGGTCGTGGGGAATAAGCTGGGGCAGGTGGCCGGTGCCGCCGGACACAGCCTCGGAGAGTACAGCGCCTACGTGTCCGCGGCATCCCTGACGCCGGTGGATGCCGCCCGCCTGGTCCGACTCCGCGGCGAGCTGATGAACCAGGCCGGCCAACAGCGTCCCGGAGCCATGGCGGCGGTGCTCGGCCTTCCGTCCGCCGAGGTCGAGCGGGTCTGCCGCGAGGCATCGACGGCTGGAGAGGTCGCTGTCGCGGCCAACCTGAATACACCGGACCAGACGGTGGTCTCGGGCGATCCACCGGCGGTGCAGCGGGCGGGAGACGGGTGCAAGGCGGCGGGCGCCAAGAAGGTGGTGCCCATCAAGGTGAGCGGCGCGTTCCACTCGCCGCTGATGGCCCCGGCCGCGGCGGGGCTCGCCGAGGCCCTCGAGGCCACCCGGTTCGAAGCCCCCGCATTTCCGGTCGTCGCCAATGCGAGCGCCACGCCGGTGACGGAGCCGCGTGAGGCCCTGCGTCTGCTGCGCGAGCAGCTCACCGCGCCGGTACGCTGGGTCGAATGTGTCCGGGCGCTGGCACTGCTCGGACCCGGCGCGCGCTTCATCGAAATCGGTCCCGGGACGGTCCTGGGGGGCCTGGTCAAGCGGATCCTGCCGGAGCCGGAGTATCTCTCCCTCGGTACCGCGGTCGAAGTCCAGCGGTTTCTGGCGTGAACGGGATCGACCTGACCGGCCAGGTGGCGTTCGTCACCGGCAGCACGCGGGGAATCGGCCGTGCCATCGCGGAAAGGCTGCATGCCGCGGGCGCCAAGGTGGCGATCGTAGGACGAAAGGCCGAGACTGCCGTCGAGGTCGCCACCGCCCTGGGAGAGGGCGCCCGGGGCTTCGGGTGCGATGTGGCAGATGCGGCCCAGGTGGACGCTGCGGTCGCGGCCGCGGAACAGGGACTGGGGCCGGTTTCGATTCTGGTGAACAATGCCGGCCTGACCCGGGACAACATCCTGCTCCGGCTGTCGGATGCCGACTGGAACGCCGTGATCGAGGCCAATCTCACCGGGGCCTTTCACACCACCCGGGCGGTGATCAAGGGCATGATGAAGCGGCGCGCCGGGCGGATCATCAACATCACCAGCGTCGTCGGTCTCACCGGCAACAAGGGCCAGGCCAACTACGCCGCCAGCAAGGCGGGGCTGATCGGGTTCACCAAATCGGTGGCGCGGGAATATGCCAGCCGCAACGTCCTCGCCAACTGCATCGCGCCGGGGTTCATCGAGACGGATATGACCGCTGCCTTGCCCGCCGAGGCCCGGGACGCGTTATTAGGGCAGATCGCGCTGGGACGCCTGGGACAGCCCGCCGACATTGCCGGCGCGGTCCTGTTCCTGTCCTCCGAGCTCGCCTCCTACATCACTGGTCAAGTCCTGGTCGTCGACGGCGGCATGGTCATCTGACGCCGCCAGCATTCACTCTTTCGTTGAGGGCCGCATGAGCGACATGGTCGAGAAGGTGAAGGACATCATCGTCGAGGAGCTCGGCGTCGAGCGGGAAAAGCTCACCGACAGCGCCAGCTTCATGGAAGACCTCGGCGCCGATTCGCTCGACACGGTCGAGCTGGTCATGGCGTTCGAGAAGGAATTCGACATCGACATCCCCGATGAGGAGGCCGAGAAGCTCCGCACCGTCGGCGATGCGCTGAAGTACCTGCAGGACAAGCTCGGGAAGTAGCCGATGGCCCGGCGGGTGGTCGTCACCGGCCTCGGGCTCGTCACGCCCGTGGGCCTCTCGGTTTCGGAAACCTGGGAGAGCCTTCTCGCCGGGAGGTCCGGTGCGGCGCCGATCACCAAGTTCGACCCGAGCCGGCTGCAGGTGCGATTTGCCTGTGAGGTGAAGGGGTTCGATCCGCTGGTCTACCTCGAGCGGAAGGAGGCCAAGCGAATGGATCTGTTCGCGCAGTTCGCCATGGCCGCCTCCCACCAGGCGGTGACCCACGCGGGGCTCGAAGGCAAGTTTCCGGTGCCGGAGCGGACCGGTGTCATCATCGGCAGCGGCATCGGCGGCATGATGACCTTCGAGGAGCAGTGCCTCATCTATCTCCAGAAGGGCCCCGACCGGGTGTCCCCCTTCTTCGTCCCGATGTTCATTCCGGACATTGCGTCGGGGCACGTGTCCATCCGGTACGGCCTCAAGGGTCCCAATTTCTGTACCGTCTCGGCCTGCTCCTCGTCGGCCCATGCCATTGGAGAATCCTACGAGTTGATCAAGGCCGGAGCGGCCGATTGCATGGTCACCGGCGGAGCCGAGGCGGCGATTACCGGGATCACCATCGCCGGGTTCCAGAATATGAAGGCCCTCTCCACCCGGAACGACGCGCCGGAGCTGGCCAGCCGGCCGTTCGACCGGGAGCGGGACGGCTTCGTGCTTGCGGACGGCGGCGCCTCGGTGGTGCTCGAGAGCCTCGAGCACGCCATGGCGCGAGGGGCCACCATCCTGGGCGAGGTGGTGGGGTACGGCATGAGCGCCGACGCCAACCACATCACCGCCCCGGCGCCCGATGGGGACGGAGCCCGGCGCGCCATGCTGGCCTGTCTGGCCGACGGGGGGATCGCCCCGGCGGACATCGGCTATATCAACGCCCATGGCACCTCGACCCAGCTCGGCGACATCGCCGAAACCACCGCGGTCAAGGCGGTATTCGGCGAGCATGCCCGGAAGCTGATCTTCGCGTCCACCAAGTCGATGACCGGGCATTTGCTGGGCGGGGCCGGCGCTCTGGAGTTCGTGGTGTCCCTGATGGTGGTCAACACGGGGAAGGTGCCGCCGACCATCAACCAGGTCGCTCCGGATCCGGAGTGCGATCTCGACTGCGCGCCGAATCACATGGTCGAGCGCCAGGTCGAAGTCGCCCTCTCGAATTCGTTTGGTTTCGGCGGGCACAACGTCACGCTTGCCGTCCGCCGCTTCGTGCCCTGAACCGACCGGGCCGCGCCATGGAATCCCGACCCTCCTCGGCCCCGCCCGATGGAGGGTCGCGTGCATCCGGGGGTCGGAAACCCCGGGGATTCAATCTGCAGTTGCTGGTGGGAACCTATTTCATCCTCGCCGCCGCCATCCTGATCGTCCCGGGATTGTTGCTGGCCGAGCGCTCGTTGCGCCGCCGGCTCCAGGCCGAACGACTGACCGCCCTGAAGACCGCGATGGGCGGGGTGGTCTTCGGTATCCATACGCGGGTCGCGGCGGCGGAGGCGCGGGTCGCGAGGTTTTCGAGCTTGATTTCGAGAGAAGGCGCCCTGAACGAGTCGGCCGGCGCGGCCGAATTCGACCGCCTGGTCGTCCGCGACGCCGACAGTGCCTGGCGATCGCGGAAATCGCTGTTCGATCCCGCGACCCAGGCGGGAATCTTTCTTCCCAAGGGCGCTCCAGTCGATCCCGTCTTCAAATCCTTTCTGGTGCGGGCCAAACGGGTCACGGAACAGTTCGGCTCCGGGACACTCGATCCGACACTGGCCGATGCCTGGATCAGCCCCGACGAAGGCGGGCAGGTGATGTACGTGCCCGATCAGCCGACGTTCGTGTGGGAGCTCACGGCGACGGAAGACTATCACAACACCGATTGGATGCGTCTGGCCACGACCGCCGTGAACCCGACCGGGGTGCCGCGGTGGGCGGACCCGTTCCACAGCGTCAAGACCGACGCGTGGTTCGTGAGCGTCGTGGCCCCGTTCACCCGGCTGGGCCGGTGGGGTGGCTCGGTGGGCCAGGACCTGAGCTGGGCCGAGCTGGTGGACTACAGCGCCCAGACACCGCTGCAAGCCGGCGGCCGGTTCCTGATCATCGGCCGCAACGGTGGCGTGCTCCTCGCCGACTCGAACACCACTCGAAGTCCCTCGCGACCCGGAGGACGGACCCTCAAGGACCTTCCGGATCTCGAGCTTCGCGACACGCTGACCCGGTTACTGGCCCAGGTGCCCGCCGGCTCGCCGGGTGCCGAGCCGGCATTCATCCGGACTTCGGACGCCTACGTCCTCTGGGCCGCGATTCCACGAACCGGATGGCTGGTTGCCAGCGTGCTCCCCGCCACCGCGGTGGAGACGCCGATCCGGGCGCCGCTTCGGACCATGCGCTTTGCGGTGCTCTTCGGGCTCGGCGTCCTCCTGGTCGCCTCGCTCCTCGCGATTACCCGGGAAATTCGCCGCCGCAGGACCATCGAAGAGGAGACCCAACGGGCCGAGGAGCGGTTCCGAAGCCTGTTCCAGCTCGACCCGGATGGCGTCATGGTCACCCTCATCGACTCCGGCGAAGTGATCGAGGTGAACGACAGCGCGGTCGATCTGACGGGATTCTCCCGGGAAGAAATGATGGGGCGCTCGGTGCTCGAGCTCCGGCTCTGGGGCCGCCTGGAGCAGCGACAACAGGTACTCGAGCAGGTCCGCCGGGACACCATCTGCCGGGATGTGCCGGTGCTGATGCGGCGCAAGGACGGCCGCACCATGGACATCGAATACTCCGGCCGGCTGATCGAGGTCGATGGGAAGCGCTGCCTGCTGTCGATTCTGCGGGATGTCGATGAGCAGCGCGCGCTGGAGCAGAAGCTCACCCAGTCCCAGAAAATGGAGGCGATCGGCAGACTGGCGGGAGGTGTGGCGCATGACTTCAACAACATCATGACCGCCGTGATGGGTTACGGGCAGATCGCCTCCGAGTCGCTTCCACCCGATGCGCCCGCCCAAGATGATTTGAAGGAAATCCTTCGTGCCGTCGGGCGCGCCTCGGAGCTCACCCGCCAGCTGCTCGCATTCGCCCGCCGCCAGGTGACGGTGGCCCGGCCGGTCAGCCTCAACGTCCTGGTCCTCGAAACCCGAAAACTCCTGGAGCGGCTGCTGGGTGAAGATGTCGTGCTGATTCACCAGCTGACCGAACACCTGCCATCGGTCCAGGTGGATCCGGGCCAGATCGAGCAGGTCCTGGTGAATCTGTCGGTCAACGCCCGGGATGCCATGCCCAAGGGCGGCGTCCTCACCATTGTGACGGGGGTGCAGGGAGCGGATGTCGTGCTCGACGTGACCGACACCGGCGTGGGGATTCCTCCGGAGCAGCAGGCATCCATTTTCGAGCCGTTCTTCACGACCAAGGAGCATGGGAAGGGCACCGGCCTTGGCCTGGCCACCTGTTACGGAATCGTGCGGCAGGCGGGAGGCCGGATCGAGCTGCGCAGTGAGCCGGGGATCGGAAGCCGGTTCCGCGTCCTCCTCCCCGCGCTTCCGGAGGGAACCCTGCCGATACACACGCCGGCGCAGGGTACCCGGATCGAATCCCTGGCGCCCCGGGGCGGGGAGACGATCCTCCTCGCCGAGGACGAGCCTCAGGTGCGGCAGCTCGCCCTCAGACTGCTCCGCGGCCTCGGGTACCAGGTGTTCGTGGCGGAGAGCGGCGAGATGGGACTCGCCGTGGCGCAGCGCATCGATCAGCGGATCGACCTGCTGGTGACGGACGTGGTGATGCCCGGCATGACCGGAGAGGAGCTGGCGAGCCAGCTGCGTCGGACCCGGCCCGACCTCCGGGTGCTGTACATCTCGGGTTATGCGGAGGATTCCGACGCCATCGAGCGGGCGCTGCGGGAGGGGGATGCCTTCCTGCCCAAGCCGTTTTCCGTCAGCGGCCTGGCGCGCCAGGTGCGCGATGTGTTGGACCGGCCGTCCTGACCGAGTGTCGCGACGCGATTCGACCGTTGCGAATCTCGCGGTGGCATCGCAGGCGGGGGATTCGGTTGTTTGTTCCCTCACCCGGCACTCGCTAGATTCCACCTGCGCGCCAAGTGGTGACCGGTCACGGAGATACGATGCCAACCCAGGTAGATCCTTCGCGCTTTCGAGACCCCCGTCTCCGACCGGTTGCCGACAAGGTGCTGGCCGGACAGCGGCTGTCTCCCGCCGACGGGCTGGCACTCTTCGAGACCCGCGATATCCTGAGTCTCGGAGAGCTGGCGGCCTTTGCCAACGCCCGCCGGAACGGCGATCGGGTCTTCTTTTCCGCCAACCAGCACATCAACCCGACCAACGTCTGCATTCTCCGGAATACCTGCACCTTCTGTTCGTTCGCGCGGATGCCCAAGGAAGAGGGAGCCTACACCCGGTCGCTGGAAGAGGTATACCACGAGGCCGAGCAGGCCCGCGGGGCGCCCACCCGGGAGTTCCACATCGTCGGCGGGCTGCATCCCAAGCTCAAGCTCTCCTATTACACCGACATGATCCGGGGCCTGAAGGAGCGGCACCCTGACGTTCACATCAAGGCGCTCACCGCGGTGGAAATCGCCCACCTGGCGAGAATCGAGAAGATCTCGGAGCGGGAGGTGCTGATCGCGCTGCAGGAGGCCGGACTCACCAGCATGCCCGGCGGAGGCGCCGAGGTATTCAGCACCGCGGTCCGCGCCAGCATCGCGGAGCGGAAGCTGACGGGTGAAGAATGGATCCGGGTACACCGGACGGCGCACGAGCTGGGCATTCCGACCAATTGCACCATGCTGTACGGTCACGTCGAGACCGCCGCGGACCGGATCGAGCATCTCGGCATGCTCCGCGCACTCCAGGACGACACCGGGGGGTTCCTGACCTACATCCCGCTGGCCTACCACACCGAGAACAACGAGTTGGGTGAGGAGCTGGGCCGGGTCGGCTCCGCGACCACCGGGTATGAAGATCTCAAGAACATCGCCATCGGGCGGCTGTACCTCGACAATATTCCCCACATGAAGACCCACTGGCCGATGGTGACGCCGTTCATGGCCCAGGTGGTCCTCGACTTCGGGTGCGACGACGTCGAAGGCACCGTGGTCTACGAGCGGATCTATCACCAGGCCGGCGCCACGACCGCCATGCACATGCCGTACAGCGAGCTGGTCCGGCTGATCCGCGGTGCGGGCAAGCGGCCGGTCGAGCGGGACAGCCTCTATCGGCCGGTCCGCGAATCCTTCGACGACGTGGTCGACCTCCACCCGGGCAGCGGCGCCGCCGCGCCCAGCGTCCACGCGGCGTGACTCCGATGCGCCTGGGCCGGATTCCCTGGATCAACTGTTATCCGATCTATGCCGCGGTGGATCGCGGCATCGTCCCGCTGGCGGCGGAGCTGATCAGCGGAACCGCCGCCGAGCTCAATGACCTGCTGGCAGCCGGCGAGCTGGACGTGTCGGCGGTGTCGGCGGTGGAATACGCCCGCAACGCCGCCGCCTATCATCTGCTCCCCGATCTCGCCATCACCTGCGACGGGCCGGTCCACAGCGTGATGCTCTTCAGCAAGCGTCCGGTCCACGAGCTCGACGGCGCCACGGTGCTGCGGACCTCGTCGTCCCGCACCTCGGTGCTCCTCCTCGAGCTGCTCTGCAAACATCGCTGGCGGGTCCGGCCCCGGTTCGCCACCGTGCGCGCGGAATCGAGCGACCTGGACGCGCTGCGGGGGTTCCCCCACGACGCCGTGCTGGTCATCGGCGATGCCGCCCTCATGCTCGCGTCCGACTCCCGCTATCCCTACGTGGCGGATCTGGGCAGCGCCTGGAAGGACTGGACCGGCCTGCCGTTCGTCTTCGCGGTCTGGGCCGCCCGGCGCGAGACCGACCATCGGGCGGTGCAGGGAATTCACCGGGCCCTGCTGGCCAGCCGGGCCTGGGGCCTCGAACACCTCGATGAGCTTGCCGAGGTTGCGGCCACCAGCACCGGAATCACCCGGGAGGTCTGTCGCGCGTATCTGGCGGATCTGGACTACGCGCTCAGTTACCGCCACCTGGCCGGGTTGACCGACTTCTTCCGGCGCCTGGCGCAGGACGGACTGGTCCCCGACGGCAGTCTCAGCTTCATCACGGCCGCGTAAGCGCAGGATTCAGGGGGAACCGATGGACGTCGTGGACCGCGCCTCAGCCGAATTCAGGAATTACCTCGAGCTCTATGAGCGCGCCCCGTTGCTCGAGCTGGGGCGCCTGGCCGACGCCCAGCGGTACCGTCATCATCCCGAGGAGGTGGTGACGTACATCATCGACCGCAACATCAATTACACCAACGTCTGCGTCGCGGACTGCAAGTTCTGCGCGTTCTATCGGCGGCCCAAGCACAGCGAGGGGTACGTCCTGCCGTTCGAGAAGATCGGGGAGAAGATCGACGAGTGTAAGGCGCTCGGAGGCGTCCAGATTCTGCTGCAGGGCGGGCACAACCCGTACATCCCGTTCGAGTGGTATCTGGAGCTGATGCAGTACATCAAGCAGCACCACGCGATCCACATTCACGGATTCTCCCCGTCCGAGATCGTGTTCTTCGGCGAGCGCTTCGGCATGCCGGTCGCCGAGGTGATTCGCCAGCTCCGGGCCGCGGGGCTGGACAGCATTCCCGGCGGCGGCGGGGAGATTCTGGTGGACGAGATCCGTCAGCGGGTGGCGAAGAAAAAGGCCCAGACCGATGAATGGCTGGGAGTGCAGGAGGAGGCGCACCGCCAGGGCATGAAGACCTCGGTGACGATGATGTACGGATTGGGAGAGACCCTCGCCGACCGGATCGAGCACCTGTTCCGGGTCCGTGAGGTCCAGCGCCGCACCGGCGGATTCACCGCATTCATCTGCTGGCCGCTGCAACCCGAGGGCACCGGCATGGCCGACAGCGTCAAGACCGACGCGGTCACCTATCTGCGCACCCTGGCCATGGCGCGGATCATCCTCGACAACGTGCCCAACCTGCAGTCCTCGTGGGTGACCATGGGGCTCAAGGTGGGGCAGGTGGCGCTCCGCTTCGGCGCCAATGACTTCGGCAGCCTGATGATGGAGGAAAACGTGGTGTCCTCGGCCGGAACCACCCATCGGGCCACCATCGCGGATATGGAACGGTCGATCCTGGACGCCGGGTATCAGGTGCGGCGGCGGCGGCAGGACTATTCGATGATCGACCCCGAGCCGGTGGCGGCGTGATCGCCCGGCCGGTGCCGGCCCGTCGATGATCCGCGTCGGCATCGGGTACGACAGCCACCGCCTGGTCGAGGGCCGCCCCTTCATCCTCGGCGGACAGCGGATCGCGTTCGAGAAAGGGCTGCTGGGGCATTCGGACGGCGACGCGGTGGCCCACGCCGTCACCGACGCGATCCTGGGCGCCTCCGGTGCCGGCGACATGGGAGGACTCTTTCCCGATTCGGATCCCCGATGGAAGGATGCCGATTCGCTGGTGATCCTCCGGCTGGCGCGTGAGCACATCGCCCGGCTGGGGTTTCATCCGCTCCAGGCCGACGTCACCATCATCTGCGAACGGCCCCGCCTCGGCGTCTACAAGGAGGCGATGGCCCAGGCCATCGCCGGGGAGCTGGGCATTACCCCCGACGCGGTGGGTATCAAAGCCAAGACCAACGAAGGCATGGGATTTGTGGGACGGGGAGAAGGCATCGCCGTCATGGCCGTGGCAACCGTCGAGGCGCGCTGATCGAACACCTGCTCACCACGGTGGCGGAATGGCCTCCGCTCCTGATCTACACGGTGATCGCCGTCTCGGTCGTGATCGAGAATTTCTTTCCTCCGTCTCCCTCCGATGTGTTCGTGCTGCTTGCCGCGTTCCTGGCCCGCCAGGGAACCATGGATCCGCTGACCATCTTTCTGGTGGCTTGGGTATTCGGTGTCGGCGGCGCGGTCCTGGTGTACTGGGCGTCACGGCGGTTCGGCCGGCGATTCTTCGCTTCGGCGCTGGGTGCGCGGCTGATCTCGCCCGGCGGGTTCGCGGCGATCGAGCGGGAATATGTCCGATTCGGGATGGCCGGGATCTTCGTCTTCCGGATGCTGCCGGCCTTTCGCGCCGTCGTCTCCCCCTTCGCCGGGTTCGTCAATCTGGCTCCGCGCCGAGCCTTCCCGCCGATCATCCTCGCCTGCGCCGTCTGGTATGGCGGACTCACCCTGCTGGGAACCTCACTGGGCGCCAATTGGAGCCTCATTCGCCAGTGGTTCGGGCGGGTCAACACCGGGCTCGGCATTCTCGCCGGCCTGGCGCTCGTGGGACTGGTCTTCTGGATTCTCCGGCGCCGTTCCCGGCAACGGCGCGAGCGGCTGGCGGCGCTCACGCCATTCGATCCCGCGCATCCGGAGCGGCCCGCCCAGCTCATCGACGGCCTGCCGGATATTTCGGCCGAGTCGCTGGAACGAGCCCGGCTGGACCGGGCCGACGCGGAGGAAGGGAAGTGAGCGACGAGGTCGAGCGCGCCTTTCAGCTCGAAGGCTTCCGGGACTACATGGCATTGGAGGCAGGCAACAGCGCGCATACGGTGGAGAACTACCTCCGGGATCTTCGCCGGTTCGTCCAGTTTTCGGAAACCAGGAAGGCGCGGAGTCCGCAGTCGGTCACCAGGACGCTGCTGCGCGATTTTGTCTTTCTGCTCAAGGATCTCGGCCTGTCGCCGGCCACCATCCGCCGCCAGGTGTCCGCGCTGCATACGTACTTCGGATTCCTCATCGGCGAAGGCCTCCTCACGGACGATCCCAGCGATCGGCTGGAGACGCCCAAGCGGTGGCGCACCCTGCCCGAGGTGCTGTCGGTCACCGAGGTCGAGGCCATGCTCGCCACCCCGTCCGCCGACCAGCCGCTCGGCTGGCGCGACCGGGCCCTCCTCGAGCTCGGCTACGGAGCCGGCCTCCGGGTCACCGAGCTCTGTACCCTCGGCGTTCAGGATCTGCTGCTCTCCGAGGGGCTGGTCCGAGTCTTCGGGAAGGGAGGCAAGGAGCGCCTGGTGCCGATCGGCCGCAAGGTGATTGGTCCGGTCTCCATTTATCTGAACCAGACCCGTCCCGTCCTGGATCGGGGGAAGGGGGAGGGTCGGGTGCTCCTCAACGCCCGCGGCGCGCCGCTCTCGCGGGTCGGAGCCTGGGGCATCATCAAGCAGATCGCGACAGGGGCCGGGCTCACCAAGCGAGTCACTCCGCACACCCTCCGGCATTCCTTTGCCACCCACCTACTCGAAGGGGGCGCCGACCTCCGAGCCGTCCAGGAAATGCTGGGCCACGCCGACCTGTCGACCACCCAGATCTACACCCATGTCGATCGAGACTATCTCCGAAGCGTCCACAAACAGTTCCATCCCCGGGGATAAGCTGGTGAAACAAGTGGGTACCCAATTACGTTACAAGCTGTAACGCCTGCCTTCGGGCGGGCCGTTCCCTTTGCCAGGCGGTCGTTATGCGGAAATACTGGGGCAAGATCATTCTTGGCGCGCTGCTCATCTTCGGCGTCGGCTTCGGCCTGGTCTCCGCCGCGCGCGGGGTGAAGAACCGGATCATTTCCGCGAAGGACATCTCGATCCCGCTGGGGTCATTCATCGGGTTCAACCTGGATGGTACCCGCCTGGGCAGCATCCGGTCGCTGACGATTCAGCGCAGCTCGCCCAAGATGATCATCGGTTTCGAAATCCGGGCCCGACTCACCGACTCCGCTGGGTTGTCGCGCCTCGAGAAGTGCCACGTCTCGGTGAATGACATCAAGAACATCGACGAGCGAACCCACTTCATTTGCCTCCCCTCCGATTCCGGGTACGTGCCGTTCGGGGAGCTGCGGGCCGAGCTTCGGACCAACGACGGCATGCGCACCGTCGTGCTTCCGCTCCTGCTGCCCCCGGGAGCGGTCGCGGATATCCAGAACCACGCGGCGAGCTCGGGTGTCCCGGTTTCCGACTCGGCGGCCGAGGAAATTCGGAACCGGGTCCGGACCGAATCCCAGGCCTATCGTGACTCCCTCAAGGCGGCGGATCTGGACGACCGGGCGGCGCGGGCCAACGAGACGGCGGCGCGCTACAAGGAGCGGGCCGACTCGATCCGGGGTCACCGCGCGACGCCCCAGGCCCCGACGCAGGTGGCGCCGAAGCCCGCGAAGCCCCCCCTCCACTAGGCGCGCGTTCGGGCGCCGGGTCGCCCCGGCTAAGCCCTTGCGAAAACGATCCTTAGAGTATTGTCAAGCGCGCGGCACGACTTTTGACTTGGGTCGGCCGCGCTTTTACCTTGGACTATGCCCGTCCTCGGTGTCATCCCGGCTCGTCTGGGTTCGACGCGGCTGCCCAGTAAGCCTCTGCAGCCGTTGGGCGGAGTACCCCTCGTAGTCCGAGTGGCGGAGCGGGTCAGCTCGCTGGGATGCATGGACACGCTGGTCGTCGCAACAGACTCCCCGAAAATCATGCTGGTGGTCGAGCAAGCCGGCTTCCGCGCCGTCCTCACCTCTGGTGCGCACGAGACCGGCACCGAGCGGGTCGCCGAAGTGGCCGGGCTCACCGAGTTTGCCGGATTCGACCTGATCGTGAACGTCCAGGGCGATGAGCCGTTCGTGCCTCGCGAGGCCGTGACCGGCGCGATTGCCCGGGTGCGGGCGGGAGACGATGTGGGCTCGGCCGCGGCGCCCTTGTCGGCGGCGGCCGCATCCGACCCGGCGCGGGTCAAGGTCGTCCTCGACGTCTCGGGCCGGGCGCTGTATTTCTCCCGCGCCGCGATCCCCTGCATCCGCGATCCCGATGGCATCGATCGGGGTCTGTACTGGCAGCACCTGGGCGTCTACGCCTGCCGGCGGGCCGCCCTGATGCGATGGGTCGCGCTCCCGCCCACTCCGCTCGAACTCGCGGAACGCCTGGAGCAGCTCCGGGCGCTGCAACACGGCATCACGTTTGGCATTGCCCTCCTGGACACGTCGGTGCTTCCAGGAATCGATACACCGGAGGATCTCGAGCGGGCCGAGGCTCACTGGCAGGACACCCAAGGGGTACCCACATGACCGCGACGACGGGGAACACGAAGTTCATCTTTGTCACCGGTGGCGTCGTTTCCTCCCTCGGCAAGGGGATCGCCGCCGCCTCGCTGGGGCGGCTGCTGGTCGAGCGCGGGCTCTCGGTGACGATGCTGAAATTCGACCCGTACATCAACGTCGACCCCGGCACCATGTCCCCGTTTCAGCACGGCGAGGTCTTCGTAACCGACGACGGCGCCGAAACCGACCTCGACCTCGGTCACTACGAGCGATTTATCGACCGGGCGCTCTCCCAGGAGAACAACGTCACGACGGGGCGGGTGTACCAGAACGTGATCAGCAAGGAGCGGCGCGGCGGGTACCTGGGCTCGACGGTGCAGGTCATCCCCCACATCACCGACGAGATCAAGCACGCCATCCGGCGGTCGGCGCCCGACCACGACGTGGTCATCATCGAAATCGGCGGTACCGTCGGCGACATCGAATCGCTGCCGTTCCTCGAGGCCATCCGGCAATTCCGCCAGGAAGTCGGCCGTGAGAACGCGCTCTTCGTGCACCTCACTCTGGTGCCCTTCATCGCCGCGGCGGGCGAGCTCAAGACCAAGCCGACCCAGCACTCGGTCCGCGAGCTGATGGAAATCGGAATCCAGCCCGACGTGCTGGTCTGTCGCAGCGACCATTCGCTCTCGGCGGACATCAAGCGGAAGATCGCCCTCTTCTGCAACGTCGACTTCGGCTGCGTGATCGAAAGTCCCGACGTGCAGTCGATCTACGAGATTCCGCTCAAATTCCAGGAACAGGGCTTCGACCGGGTGGTCTGCGAGCGACTCAACCTGGACACCAAGGAGCCCGACCTCACCGCCTGGCGCGCGATGTCGGAAAAGATCCTCCGGCCCACCGATCGGGTGCGCATCGCGGTGGTCGGCAAGTACACCGACCTCCACGACGCATACAAGTCGGTGCAGGAGGCTCTGCTGCACGGCGGAATCCCCAACGACGTCGGAGTCGACATCGAATGGCTCGGCAGCGATCACTTTGCCGACAAGGTCACCGCCGCGAAGATGCTGGAAGGGATGCACGGGCTCCTGGTGCCGGGCGGCTTCGGCGTACGCGGCATTGATGGCATG
>DASYPZ010000301.1:0-2752 GCA_036006105.1 Gemmatimonadales bacterium
GCGGCAGGAAGCCGATGCCGGGCCGCCGCCGAAGATGAAGCGCAAGGAGTACGAGCGGCAGATGAGGATCCTGCACGGTGAGCTGGTCGCCATGCAGGAGTGGGTCAAGGCGTCCGGCGCCAAGATCTGCATCGTGTTCGAAGGGCGGGATACCGCCGGGAAGGGAGGCACGATCAAGCGGATCACCGAGCGGGTGAGCCCGCGGGTGTTCCGGGTCGTGGCGCTGCCCGCCCCGACCGAGCGGGAAAAGTCGCAGATGTACATCCAGCGGTACCTGCCGCACTTCCCGGCCGCCGGCGAGGTGGTGATCTTCGACCGCAGCTGGTACAACCGGGCGGGCGTCGAGCCGGTGATGGGCTTTTGCACCCCGGAGCAGACCGAGCGGTTCCTGGAGCTGGCGCCGGCGGTGGAGAAGGCCATGGGCGAGGACGGGATCTTGCTGCTGAAGTACTGGCTGGAGGTCAGCCCCGACGAGCAGACCCGGCGGCTGGAGAGCCGGATCCACGACCCGCGGAAGATCTGGAAGCTGTCGGACATGGACCTGAAGTCCTACAGCCGCTGGTATGACTACTCCCGGGCCCGGGACGCGATGTTCGCGGCGACCGACACCGCGTGGGCGCCCTGGTACGTCGCGCACACCGACGACAAAAAGCGCGGGCGGCTCAACATCATCAGCCACCTGCTCAGCCAGGTCCCCTACCAGCCGCTCGCCCCCCGGGACATCACGCTGCCCAAACGGCAGCGGCCAGGCGGCTACGTGGAACCGGACCTGCCGCTGCGGTACATCCCGACACCGTCCGCGCATCGAGACGAATCGCGCGTTTTGCCGCACCGTTCCGAGTCAGCCCAGGCTCGGGTGAACCTGGCGAAGGACTTCGATCCCGCCCAGGCCACACCGGCCCGGACACTGATCCACAAGGATGCCTGAGCGATGGCCGCCAAGTTCGTGGCAGCGATCGACCACGGCACCACCAGCACGCGCTGCATTCTCTTCGATCAGCGTGGTTCGCCGATCGCGATCGCGCAACGCGGGCAGGCCATGCACTACCCCAGGCCCGGGTGGGTCGAGCTCGACATGGAAGAGGTCTGGCAGCGAACCCAGGAGTGCATCCACGAGGCGCTCCGCTCTGCTGGTGCCACGCCCGCGGATGTCGCCGGGATCGGGATCACCAACGAGCGCGAGTCGGTCGTCCTTTGGGATCGACGGACGGGCCGCCCGATCGCCCGTGCGATCGTCTGGCAGGACACCCGGACGGCCGCCGCCGCCGACGCGCTTGCCGCCGACGGAGGCATCCACCGCCTCCAAGATCGCACCGGCCTGCCGATCTCGACGTACTCCTCCGCCCTAAAGCTCCGATGGCTGCTCGACCAGGACCCGGCCAGGCGGGAGGCGGCCGAACGGGGGGACCTCCTGTTCGGCACACCGGACACCTGGCTTCTCTGGAACCTCACAGGCGGTGCGGACGGCGGGGTGCACGCAACGGATCCGACGAACGCATGCCGCACCCTCCTGATGAACCTGCACACGCTCGAATGGGATCAGGACCTGCTCGAACTCCTGGGGATCCCGCGTGCGCTTCTTCCCGAGATCCGCTCTTCGAGTGAGGTGTACGGCAGCGCGGTGGGCGACTTGTCCGGCGTGCCCGTCGCGGGCGTCCTCGGCGACCAGTCGGCCTCGCTGTTCGGTCACACCTGCTTCGACCACGGTGACATGAAGAACACGTACGGCACGGGAGCCTTCCTGCTCTTCACGCTCGGAACGAAGCCGGTGATGTCCGAGCACGGGCTGATCACTACGGTCGCATGGAAGCTCGGTGACGCGGATGCGGTCTATGCGCTCGAGGGCTCGGTCGCGATGGCCGGTTCGCTCGTCCAGTGGCTGCGAGACAACCTCGGGATCATCGGCGACGCAGCTGAGGTCGAGGCGCTCGCACGCTCGGTCCAGGGTTCGGAAGGTGTGGTCTTCGTTCCCGCGTTCTCCGGCTTGTTCGCACCGTACTGGCGCGACGACGCGCGCGGGGTGATCGTCGGCCTGACGCGCTTCGCCAACAAGGGACACATCGCGCGGGCCGCGTTGGAGGCAACGGCCTACCAGACGTTCGATCTAGCGGAAGCGATGCTCGCCGACACGGGCCTCAAGCAGCTCGGGGAGCTCCGGGCCGACGGGGGGATGACGAAGAACGAGCTGCTGATGCAGTTCCAAGCCGACGTTCTTGGCTCCCCCGTGGCCGCCCCTGCCGTGGCGGAGATCACCGCCACCGGCGCCGCCTACGCCGCGGGCCTTGCGACCGGATTCTGGTCGGGCCTTGACGAGCTGCGCGCGAACTACACGATCACGCGCCGCTGGCAGCCCGATATGGACCCGGACGAGCGTGCCAGGGGTATCGCGGCGTGGCGTGTGGGCGTCGATCGGACGCTGGGTTTGACGGAGGCCGCTCGCGACTGATGATTGCCCACTCCTGGCTGTCCTGAGCCGTTTCCGGACCGCAGGCGGTGACCCCGGACCTGGAGTCGCTCGCCCCATTGATCCGGTGCCGCCGTGGCGCCTGAGGGGGAAAGGCATGCACAACAACTTCGTGTCCGAGATGGTCGGCACCGCGATGCTGCTCCTCTTCGGCGACGGCGTCGTGGCGGCGGTGAACCTTCATCGCTCAAAGGCGGAGAACGGCGGCTGGATCGCCATCACCACCGGGTGGGCGGTGGCCGTGATGATCGGTGCCCTGGCGGCCACGTACAGCGGCGGCCTCATCAA
>DASYPZ010000302.1:0-11498 GCA_036006105.1 Gemmatimonadales bacterium
CCGCGGACTCTCGGTCTTTCTCGATCTCAAATGGCATGACATTCCGAATACGGTTCGGGGCGCCATTGCCGCCGCGCGCGGGCTCGGCGTGCGGATGGCCACCGTCCATCTGCTGGGCGGGCCCGCCATGCTGAAAGCCGCCGCCGAGGCCGCGGGTGATGCGCTTGCCGTGGTGGGTGTGACCGTCCTCACCTCGCACAGCGAGGCGGAATACGCTCACACGACGGGACGACCGTCGGTGCGGCTGCTGGACGAGGCGGCTCGACTGGCGCGGATGGGGATGGCGGCGGGACTGGCGGGAGTGGTTTCCAGTCCGCTGGAGGTGGACCGGCTCCGCAGCGGACTCGGTCCCGAGGCCCTGATCGTCGTTCCGGGGATTCGGAGGCCCTCGGACGACGCCGACGATCAGACCCGCACGGCGACTCCGGCGGAGGCCATACGACAGGGCGCTACGCACCTGGTGATCGGGCGGCCGGTCCTGCTGGCTTCCGACCCGCAGAGCGCCCTCGAGGAGCTGCTGGCTGCGATGATCTAGGTTCCGCTCATGTGAAGCACCGTCCGCAGGGCCATCAACACTCGACGAAAATCCTCATCCTGAGACGGCACGTCGCGGACGGCGGCTGGCTTGGCGCGAGCCTGCGCGGCGGCCGCGTCGCTGGCGAGCATCTGGCGCGCGGACGGAAGCTTCGAGTCTTCTGACATGGGGCCTCGAAAGGCAAGATCCGCACCCCATGGTCCTCGGATTCCAGAATCAGTTTCGGTTTTCGTTCGGTTGATTCGAGGCGATGGGCGCGGATTGGGCGCGGGGTTGGGTGCGATAGGGAAGCGCGGAAAGTGCTGCGGCGCTTTGAGCTAGGGCTTGCGTGGCGGTTTGGCAGAATCTATATTGGAAAGCTCCCCTTCAAACGCCGTTTGGAGAAAATTTGTGAAGGTACGCTCGAGTGTCAAACCGATCTGCGAGCACTGCAAAGTGGTCAAGCGTCAGGGCGTGATCCGGGTCATTTGCAAACGCAACCCGAAGCACAAGCAACGGCAGGGCTGATATGGCGCGTATCGCAGGCGTAGATCTTCCCCGCGAAAAGCGGGTCGAGGTCGCCCTTACGTACATCTTCGGCATCGGGCGCCCCACCAGCAACAAGCTGCTCGCCAACTCGGGCATCGGACCGGACACCCGGGTTCGGGATCTGTCGGATGCGGAGGTCGCCCGGCTCCGTCAGCTGATCGAGCGGAGCGTCAAGGTGGAAGGCGCGCTTCGGACAGAAGTCGCCATGAACATCAAGCGGCTGATGGATATCGGCTCCTACCGTGGCTCGCGCCACCGGAAGGGACTCCCGGTCCGCGGCCAGCGCACCCATACCAACGCGCGCACCAAAAAGGGGCCGCGCCGCGCCATCGCGGGCAAGAAGAAGGCGACGAAGAAGTAACCTATGACATCTCCCGAAACTCCCGCGGCTCCGGCCGCCGCCGCGCCAGTCAAGGCGCCCGTCGTCAAGAAGGGCAAGAAAACCGTCGAGTCCGAGGGCATCGCCCACATCTCGGCCACGTTCAACAACGTGCTCATCACCATTACCGACATGCGCGGCAACACCATCGCGTGGGGCACGGCCGGCAAGGCCGGCTTCAAGGGCTCCAAGAAGAGCACTCCCTTCGCGGCCACGGTCGCCGCGGAGAATGTGGGGCGCGAGGTCATGAACATGGGCGTCCGGAAGCTGCACGTGCTGGTCCAGGGTCCGGGCAGCGGACGTGAATCCGCCATCCAGGCGCTGGCCTCGGTGGGCCTCCGGGTGGTCTCGATCAAGGACGTCACCCCGATTCCTCACAACGGGTGCCGTCCGCCCAAGAAGCGGCGGGTGTAAGCCATGTCCCGATACACTGGACCGGCATGCCGGCTCTGCAGGCGGGAAGGCACCAAGCTCTTCCTCAAGGGATCACGCTGCCTCACCGAAAAGTGCGCGGTCGAGCGCCGGGGCTATCCGCCCGGTCAGCACGGCCAGGCCAATAGCGGTCGCGGCGGGCGGAAGATGTCGGAGTACGCCAAGCAGCTGCGGGAAAAGCAGAAGGTCAAGCGGATCTACGGGCTCTCGGAAACCCAGTTCCGCAACACCTTCGAGCGCGCGAGCCGGGAGAGTGGCGTCAAGGGCACCAACCTGCTGGTGGCGCTGGAAACCCGGCTCGACAACATCGTCTACCGGATGGGATTCGCCACCAACCGGAAGGGCGCGCGCCAGCTGGTGCGTCACGGGCATGTGCAGATCAATGGCGAACGGGTGGACATCCCCTCCTACCGGGTAGTCCCCGGCGAGGAAGTGCGGGTGGCCCCGGAAAGCCGGGAGCTCGTCCCGGTCAAGATCGCGCTCGAGGGGGCCACACGCGGCGCCCCGATGAACTGGCTGTCGGTGGACTCGGCCAAGGCGTCCGGCCGCGTCACGACGCTGCCGACGCGAGACGGAATTCCGCTCAATGCGCAGGAACAGCTCATCGTCGAGCTTTACTCGAAGTAAGCGGGGGATAGCACACGCATGACGATCGACATGACCGGTCTGGTCCGCCCGTACATGGTCGAAATGACCAAGCGGGACGACAACCCGAACATCGCCGAGTTTCGCCTCCAGCCGCTGGAGCGCGGATTCGGTTACACGCTGGGCAATTCTCTCCGGCGCCTGCTGCTGTCCTCGCTGCGCGGCTCCGCCGTGTGGGCGTTCCGGATGGACGGCGTGGTGCACGAGCACCAGACGGTGGCCGGCGTCCTGGAAGACATCCACCAGATCATTCAGCGGCTCAAGGCGCTGACGCTGGTCCTGGATGAAGACAAGGACGAGGCCATCCTCCGGATTCGCCGGGAGGGCAAGGGTCCGGTGTACGCCCGGGACATTCAGGAGTCCGCCGGCGTCCGCGTGGTGAACCCGGATCACCTGTTGTTCACTCTCCAGGACGACAAGGACATCAGCTGCGACCTGTACGTCAACAAGGGTCGCGGGTATGTGGAATCCGAAGTGCACCACGTCGACCGCTCCATGCCGGTGGACGCCGTCCGGATCGACGCGATCTACAATCCGGTGCGCCGGGCCAACTTCACCGTCAGCGAAACCCGCGTCGGGCAGCGGACCGACTACGACCGGCTGGCCGTGATGGTGGAAACCAACGGCACCATCAGCCCCGAAGACGCGATCGCCTACGCGGCGGCTCTCGCCACGGAGCACTTCCGGTTCTTCATCGACTTCGGGCGGGTGCCCCAGCAGCGGGCGCTGCCGGCCGAGGGCGTGAGCATCACCGGCGGCCTCAAGATGAAGCTCGAGCGTCTCATCGATGATCTCGGCCTCTCGGTGCGGTCGCTCAATTCGCTCAAGAACTCCAACATCCGGACCCTCCGGGATCTGGTGGAGTTCAGCGAGGAAGAGCTGCTCAAGGTCAAGAACGTGGGCGAGAAAGCCGTCGCCGAAATCGCCGAGCTGCTGCAGCGCGAGGGTCTCAAGTTCGGCATGGCATTCGAGGAGGTCGACGGCGATCTCCGGGTGGCGCGGAGCGGCGGAGCCGCGGTCGACGGCACCGGCGCCAGCGGGGAGAATTCGTAATGCGGCATCGCGCCAAGGGTCGGCAGCTCTCCCGGACCTCCACCCACCGGAAGGCGCTGCTCCGGAACATGGCCGCGAGCCTGTTCCTGCACGATGCCATCGTGACCACGGAGGCCAAGGCCAAGGAGCTGCGGCCCTTCGCCGAGCGGCTCATCACGCTGGCCCGACGCGGAGATCTTCATGCCCGCCGTCAGGCCGAGCGCAAGATTCCCGATCGCGAAATCCTGGGCCGGCTGTTCAAGGAAATCGGTCCGCGGTTCGCCGCGCGCCCGGGCGGGTATACCCGAATCCTCAAGCTCGGTCACCGAGTCGGGGATGGCGCGGACATCGCGCGCATCGAGCTGCTCTCCGAGTGACGGCGCCCGGTGCGCTGGGTACGACAAAGGGGGCCTCTACAAGGCCCCCTTTTTTTCACCCTCGAACGCGTGCGACGGTGCCGTCAGCTCGCCTTCTTGATCTTGTTCCCCTTGATGCACTGGGTGCACACCCGAACCCGCTTGATCTCGCCGGCGACGGTGGTGCGAACGGTCTGCAGGTTGGGATACCAACGCCGCTTGACCCGGTTATTGGCGTGGCTCACATGGTTGCCGGTGGTCGGCCCCTTGCCACAGACGGTGCACACCCGTGCCATGATGCGACTCCTGAGAAGGCTTCGTTTCGAGCCCGGAAAGGTAATTCCATGCGGGGTTTAGCTCAATGCCCGGCGGTACGGCGGTATGGCGGCAGGTCGGTAGGGGATACCGCCTTACCGGCCTACCGCCATACCACCGGCCGGGAGGTCTGACCCATGCCGCGTGCCCTCATCACCGGCATTACCGGCCAGGACGGGTCCTATCTGGCTGAATTTCTCCTGGCCAAGGGGTACGAAGTCTACGGGATGGTCCGTCGGACCAGCCATCACAGCTTTGAGCGCATCGAGCACCTGGTGGACCGAGTCCAGATCGTCACCGCCGACCTGCTGGACCAGCACTCGCTGACCGTGGTGCTGCAGGACGTGCGGCCCGACGAGGTGTACAACCTCGCGGCGCAGTCGTATGTCCCCACCTCGTGGTCCCAGCCGGTGTTGACCGGGGAGTTCACCGCCCTCGGTGTCACCCGGATCCTCGAGGCTATTCGTCTGGTGCATCCCGCAGCCCGGTTCTACCAGGCCAGCTCCTCGGAGATGTTCGGCAAGGTACAGCAGACCCCGCAGCGCGAGAGCTCGCCGTTCTATCCCCGGTCTCCCTACGGGGTCGCCAAGGTCTACGGGCACTGGATCACGGTGAACTACCGGGAGTCGTACGGGCTGTACGCCGTGAGCGGGATTCTGTTCAATCACGAGTCGCCCCGGCGCGGGATGGAGTTCGTCACCCGCAAGGTGAGCGACGGCGCCGCCCGGATCCGGCTGGGCCTGGCCAGCCAGCTCAAGATGGGAAACCTCGACGCGCGCCGGGACTGGGGCTTTGCCGGGGACTATGTCGATGCGATGTGGCGGATGCTGCAGCCGAAAGAGCCGACCGATTTTGTGATCGGCACCGGATCGGTCCACAGCGTGCGCGAGCTGGTCGAGACCGCCTTCTCCCATGTCGGGCTCGACTGGCGTCAATACGTGGTGAGCGATCCCGCGTTCATGCGCCCGGCCGAAGTGGACGTCCTGCAGGCCGACCCCAGCAAGGCGCGCGATGAGCTGGGCTGGAAGCCCACGGTAGATTTCAAGGCCCTGGTGGAGATGATGGTCGACGCGGATCTCGAGCGGTTGAAGCGGCCCCGGTGAAAGTGCTCGTGACCGGCGCCGACGGCTTTGTCGGTGGCTGGCTGTTGCGCGAGCTGCTGGGTCGGGGCCACACGGTGAGCGGGGTCTGTCGAACCGGAGGCCAGCCGTCTCCGGTCCTGAGGCCCGACGATCGAGGGCGGATCGAGTGGCGATCCATGGAGCTCGGAGACACCGCGTCGGTCGTGAGTGCCATGGCGGGCCGCTGGGACGCGGTGGTACACCTGGCCGCCGTATCGTCAGGTGCCGAGGCGCGACAGGACCCTGGCCACGCCTGGGAGGTCAATGCCGCCGGGACCGCCCGGGTGGTCGAGGCCCTGGGGTCGGGCACCTGTTTTCTCCTGGTGTCCACCGGGGAGGTGTACGGCATGGGCACCGGCGGGGCCCATGGTGAGCTCGACCCGGTCGAGCCGGTGTCTCCCTACGCGGCGAGCAAGGCCGCGGCGGAGCTGGCCGCCCTGGAGGCCGCCCGGCGGAGACACCTCAAGGTGATCGTGGCGCGGGCCTTTCCGCACACCGGCCCGGGGCAGGATTCCCGGTTCGTCATCCCGGCTCTCGCCGCCCGCGTCACCGCGGCAAAGCGCGCCGGGCGGAACACCATCCCGGCCGGGAATTTGGACCCGGTGCGGGATCTGCTCGACGTCCGGGACGTCGCGGCGGCCTATGTGGCGCTGCTCGAGCGGGGGGCCGAAGGCGGCATCTACAACATCGCCAGCGGGACCGGGCTACGGCTCCGCGAGGTGCTCGACCGGCTGCAGCGGCTGGCCGGCTGGCAGGTCTCCACCGAGCTGGATTCGTCGCTGGGGCGGACCTCCGATATCATGCATCTGGTCGGGGATGCCTCCATGCTTCGCTCGGCAACCGGCTGGGCGCCGCAATATTCTCTCGACCGTACGCTTCAGGATCTTCTCGATGCCCAAACGGACTGACCTCTCCTCCATCCTGCTGATCGGCTCCGGCCCGATCGTCATCGGGCAGGGTGCGGAGTTCGACTATTCCGGAACCCAGGCGGCGCGGGCACTCCGGGAGGAGGGATACCGGGTCATCCTGGTGAACTCGAACCCGGCCACGATCATGACCGATCCGGAGATCGCCGACCGGACCTACATCGAGCCCATCACCCCGCACTGGGTGGAGAAGATCATCGCGCGCGAACGTCCCGACGCGCTGCTGCCGACCATGGGGGGGCAGACCGCGCTGAACGTGGCCATGGCGTTGCAGCGCAACGGGGTGCTGGAGAAGTACGGGGTGGAGCTGATCGGCGCGAATGAACGCGCCATCCGGATCGCGGAAGACCGGGATGAGTTCGCCCAGGCGATGCGGCGGATCGGCCTTTCCACGCCGCCCGGCGTAACGGTCAAGTCGGTCGAGGAGGGGCTGGCCGCGGTGGAGTCCACCACCGGATATCCCGCGATCCTGCGGCCCTCGTACACGCTCGGCGGCACCGGGGGCGGCATCGCCTACAACCGGGAAGAATTCGAGAACATGCTGCGACGCGGGCTCGAGCTCTCGCCGGTGGGATCGGTGCTGGTGGAGCGCAGCATCATCGGGTGGAAGGAGTTCGAGCTGGAGGTGATGCGGGACTCCGCCGACAACGTGGTGATCGTCTGCTCCATCGAGAATATCGATCCGATGGGTGTCCATACCGGCGACTCCATTACCGTCGCTCCGGCCATGACACTCTCGGATCGCGAATACCAGCTGATGCGGGACGGCGCCTGCAAGATCATCCGGGAAGTCGGTGTCGCCGCCGGGGGCTGTAACGTCCAGTTCGCGGTCAACCCGGCCACCGGCGAGCAGCTGGTCATCGAGATGAATCCCCGGGTCTCCCGCTCGTCGGCGCTGGCCTCGAAGGCCACCGGGTTTCCCATCGCGCGGATCGGGACCAAGCTCGCGGTCGGCTACCGGCTGGATGAGCTGCCCAACGACATCACCCGGACCACGCCGGCCTCGTTCGAGCCGGTCCTCGATTACGTGGTGATCAAGATCCCCCGGTTCGCGTTCGAAAAATTCCCCACGGCGGATCCGCGGCTCACCACCCAGATGAAGTCGGTGGGCGAGGTGATGGCCATCGGCCGCACCTTCAAGGAGGCGCTGCAGAAGGGCTTCCGGGGGCTCGAGATCGGCCGCTCCGGGTGGACCGTCGGCGAGACCCCGGCCGACGATCGCCTCACCGACACCACCCGGGAAGGGTTGCTGGCCGCGATCCGCACCCCGACGCCGGAGCGCCTGTTCCAGGTCAAGCGCGCCATGGAGGCGGGTATCGAGGTCGAGGCGATCGCGGAATGCAGCCGCATCGATCCCTGGTTCCTGCACCAGATGCGGGAGATCGTCGAGGCCGAGCAGGGCTGGACGAAGACGGAAGACTGGACGGCGTCCGGAGTGCGGCGCATGAAGCGCATGGGCTTCTCCGACCGCCAACTCGCCGACCTGTCCGGTGTCACCGAAGCGGTGGCCCGGAGCCGGCGCCATGGTCTCGGCGTTCGTCCGGCCTACAAGATGGTGGACACCTGCGCCGGCGAATTTCCTTCGGCCACGCCTTACCTCTATTCCTCCTATGACGAGGAGAACGAGGTCGCGCCGGGAGGCGACAACACCGTCATCATCCTCGGCAGCGGACCGAACCGGATCGGGCAGGGGGTCGAGTTCGATTACTGCTGTGTCCGGGCGGCGCTGGCCTTCCGGCAGATGGGCTATCGCACCGTGATGGTGAACTCCAACCCGGAAACGGTGTCGACCGATTTCGACATCAGCGATGCCCTCTACTTCGAGCCGCTGACGCTGGAAGACGTGCTGGAGATCGTGCACCTCGAGCGCCCGATGGGCGTGGTGGTGCAGTTCGGCGGCCAGACCCCGCTTCGGCTGGCGCGGGGTCTCGAGGCGGAGGGCGTGCCGATTCTGGGTACTCCCCCCGACGCGATCGACGCCGCCGAAGATCGCGGCCGGTTCGAGGCGATCGTGCGGGAGCTGGGTATCGCCCAGCCACCCAACGGCACCGCGATGTCCTATCAGGAAGCGGTGCGGGAGGCCGAAAAGATCGGCTGGCCGGTGCTGATCCGTCCGTCCTATGTGTTGGGCGGTCGCGCCATGCAGATCGTCTACGACGCAGAGTCCATGAAGGATTTCTTCGCCATGGCGGAGCGGGTGGCGCCGGGGCACCCGGTGCTGATCGACCACTTCCTGGAGGACGCGTTCGAGGCCGACGTCGACGCGATTTCGGACGGCCATCGGTGCGTGGTCGGCGGAGTCATGCAGCACATCGAAGATGCCGGCATTCATTCCGGCGACTCGGCCTGCGTGCTGCCGCCTTACCTGATCACCGAAGAGCAGGTCGAGGAGATGCGCGGATACACCCGGGCCTTTGCGAGCCGGATCGGCGTGGTCGGCCTCCTCAACGTGCAGTATGCGATCAAGCACGGCGTGGTCTACGTGCTCGAGGTCAATCCCCGGGCCTCGCGGACCGTGCCCTTCGTCAGCAAGTCCACCGGGGTGCAGCTGGCGTCGCTGGCCGCGGCGGTCATGGTCGGCCGGACCCTGGATGAGCTCGGACTGTCCGATGATACGGCGCAGCCGTACGTCGCGGTCAAGGAAGCCGTGTTTCCGTTCAACAAGCTCCCGGGAGTGGACCTGATCCTGGGACCGGAGATGCGCTCGACCGGCGAGGTGATGGGCATTTCCGAATCGTTCGGGATGGCCTTCGCCAAGGCGCAGGCGAGCGCCGACGGCTCCCTGCCGGAGAGCGGCGCCGTCTTCGTGACGGTGAACGATCACGACAAGCCGACGGTCACCCCGATCGCGCGGCGTTTCCACGAGCTGGGGTTCCGGATCTTCGCGACCCAGGGCACCGCCAAGTACCTGAAGCAGCGCGGCATTCCGGCGGAGCCGGTGCTCAAGGTGTACGAGGGCCGGCCCAACGTGGTGGACCTGGTGGTCTCGGGCCAGATCCACCTCCTGATCAATACGCCACTGGGCAAGCTGACGCAGCACGACGACTATGTGCTCCGGCAGGCGGCCCTGCAGCACCGGGTCCCCTATACCACCACGATGTCCGCCGCCAACGCCGCCTGCGACGCCATCATCGCGCTCAAGAGCCGGGTTGGAGAGGTGAAATCGCTCCAGGAATGGCACGCGCTGGCCAGGAGCCAGATGGTTCCGGCCGGAAAATGACCGCGCGGGATCCCCGGTTTGTCGCCGGGCTGACGGCGGCGGTCACCGGGCAGGTCAAGCCGGCGACGGCGCTGGCGCGCTTCTCCACCTACCGCATCGGCGGGCCGGCGACGGTCTTCCAGCCGGCCTCCGCTGAGGATGCCGCGGCCGGGTTCCGGCATGCCATCCGCGCCGGGGTGGCGGTGTTCCCGCTCGGGCTCGGCTCCAATGTGCTGCTCCCCGATGAAGGCCTCGATGCCCTGGTGATCCGCATCGGGAAGGGACTCGACGCGGTTCGGTCGGACGGGGACCGCTGGTGGCTGGGTGCCGGACTGCCCGCACCGCTCGCCGCGCGGAAGACGGCGGCGCAGGGCTGGGCGGGCCTCCACGTCATGGTCGGGGTTCCGGGCACCGTGGGCGGCGGTGTCTTCATGAACGCGGGCTGCCATGGCGCGGAATGGGCCGAGGTGATCCAGCGGGTCAGCGTGGTCGATGCAGTCGGTGACACCCGAATCATCGATCGCGCGGAGATTCCTTTCACCTACCGGCGCAGCGGACTCGACGGCGCCTTGGTGCTCGAGGCGGAAGTCCGGCTCACGCCGGGGAGCCGCGAGGAGCTGGACCTCGAAGTCGAACGCCTGTTCGAGTGGCGCCAGCAAGGCACTCCGTTCAACCAGCCCTGCTGCGGGAGCGTTTTCAAGAACCCCGGGTCGCCGGCGCCGGACGGATGGTCCCGGGCCTGGACCGCGGGAAGCCTGCTCGAAGCGGCGGGGCAGAAGGGAACCCGGGTGGGCGAGGCACAGGTCTCGCCCATGCACGCGAATTATTTCGTCAATACCGGTGCGGCCACCGCGAGCGATGTGCGCCAGCTGATCGCGCAGGCGCGCGACGCCGTCCGGGCACAATTCGGCGTCGTCCTGGAGACGGAAGTGAAGATCATCGGGCCCCTGGGAGAGTATCTCCATGTCTGATTATTTCGTGCACGAGTCGAGCTACGTCGATGAGGGGGCCCGGATCGGGAAGGGGACCAAGATCTGGCACTTTTCCCACGTCATGCCGGGTGCGGTCATCGGCGAACGCTGCAACCTCGGCCAAAACGTGGTCGTGATGCCGGGAACGGTCATCGGAAACAACGTGAAGATCCAGAACAACGTGTCAATCTACGAGGGCGTGACCCTGGAGGACGACGTGTTCTGTGGCCCCAGCTGCGTGTTCACCAACGTCATCAACCCCAGGAGCCATGTTTCCCGGAAGAACGAGTATCTGAAGACGCTGGTGAAACGCGGGGCGTCGATCGGCGCCAACGCAACCATCATCTGCGGAGCCACCCTTGGCGAATATGCCTTCATCGGCGCCGGCGCGGTGGTCCGCGGAACGGTGCCGCCCTATGCCCTCATGGTCGGTGTTCCGGCCCGTCAGGCGGGGTGGATGTGCGCCTGCGGAAACCGGCTCGAGCTGGCACAGGGATCCGCGACTTGCGCCTCCTGCGGCAGCAAGTATCGGGAAAAGGCCGGCCGGCTGAGTCCGGTTGACCCGTCGGGGTGAGTCAAGCTAAGTTCCGCGTCTACATTGACTTGCGACTCATCTCCGGGATGCCAGCGTGAACGTTCCTCTCCTCGATCTCAAGGCCCAGTACGCCGCCATTCGCGAGACCGTCATGCCGGCCCTGATGTCGGTCATCGAGCGGCAGCAGTTCATCATGGGCCCGGAGGTGGCGCAGCTCGAGGCGGCGGTGGCCGGACTGTCGGAGGTCCGCCACGGCATCGGGTGCGCCAGCGGGACCGACGCGATTCTGCTGCCCCTCATGGACCTTGGCCTCGCGCCGGGCGATGAGGTGATCGTTCCCGCCTTCACGTTCTTTGCGACCGCGGGGACGGTGCACAACGCCGGCGGCACACCGGTCTTCGTGGAGATCGACCCCGAGACCTTCAACGTGTCTCCGGCCGCCATCGAGGCCGCCATCACAGGGCGCACCCGGGCCATCATCGTGGTGCACCTGTTCGGCCAGATGGCGAAGATGGAGGAGATTC
>DASYPZ010000303.1:0-1704 GCA_036006105.1 Gemmatimonadales bacterium
GGCTCGATGCCTTGGCACTCCGACCCAGCGTCACCACGGGAGGATGCTCGACCAGCAGCAGCAGGTCCTCGGTGAGCTCACCGAGGACCCGGCGCCGGCAGAGATCCCGCTGCAGCTCCAGCGCCTCTCCATAGGCACGCCGGCCCAGGTCGACCACCGCGATCGGGGATGTCATGGGGAGACGCGCGGTCCCGCGAGGCGCCGCCCCATGATCAGGCTCAGGATACCGGCGATCGCGATCAGGCCCAGCAGTCCCTGGCGCCCGGTGTAGCTGAACACCGGCCAGATCAGCAGCACCGACAGGACGAACGAGCCCAGCCCGGCCACGATCGCGAGCATCGAGCGGCGCCAGGGATTCCCGAGCGGGGCGAGGAAATACCAGGCGGCGAGCCCCGCCAGGACGATACCGGCCGGCGTGCCCAGCAGAAGCACCAGCGCGTGGGGTGAGGTCAGACTGGGTTTGTCACCGGGCGAGAGCCCCGCCTTGAGCGTATCCACACCAAAGCTCACCAGCGCCTGCAGGCCGACGCCGACCACCGCTCCGAACCCCAGGGCGCCACTCACCACCCCCAGCGGATCGGGCGCCTCGGGCGCCGCGCCGACCTCCGGCAGGCCCGGGTGACCCGTCATGTATGGAGCACTCGGCCCATCGAATCGAGGCAGGCCTCGGCGACGGCCTCCGACAGGGTGGGGTGGGCGTGGATGGCCAGGTCGACCTCCTCCACCGTGTACTCGTTCTCTCGCGCCACGACCAGCTCGTGGATCATTTCGGAGGCGTGGCTCGCCACGATGTGCGCACCCAGGATTTCCCCGTACTTCTTCCCCCGAATGACCTTGACGAAGCCCTCGGTTTCCATCGACGCGCGGGCCCGGCCGTTGGCGGACATGGGGAACTTGCCCACCTGATAGTCGAGCTTCTTGTCCTTGCACTGATCCTCGGTGAGCCCGATGCTGGCCACCTCGGGGTGACAGTAGGTCACGCTGGGCACATTGTCGTACATGATCGGGTGGGGATGCTCGCCGGCGAGCAGCTCGGCCACGAAGGTTCCTTCGCGGCTTCCCTTGTGCGCCAGCATCGGCGGGCCGGCCACATCGCCAATGCAATACACGCCGGCCGCGGTGGTCTCGAGAGTCGCCGGGTTGACCTTCACGAACCCGCGGTCGGTCAGCTCGACGCCGCTCTCCTTGAAGCCCATGTTCTCGGTGTTCACCGCCCGGCCCGCCGCCATGAGCACTTTCTCGACCGTGACCTTCTCGGTCTTGCCGCCGGCTTCCACCTCGAGGGTCACCTCGTTCGCGGCGACCGTGGCCTTGAGCACCTTGGCGCCGGCCAGCACGGTGATACCCCGCTTCCGGAAGCTCTTGGCGATCACATCGGACGATTCGGCGTCTTCGATCGGGAGGATGCGGGGGAGCGCTTCGATGAGGGTGATCTTGGTGCCGAACGCGGCGAAGATATCCGCGAACTCGGTTCCCACCGCTCCCGCGCCGACGATGGCCATGCTGGCGGGCGCCTTCTCCAGGAACAGGGCCTCGTCGGAGCTGATGACCGTAGTCTTGTTGATCTCCAGGCCGATCTGCGGAATGCCCTTGACCCGGGACCCCGTGGCGATGATGACCCCCTTCTTCGCCTCGTGGACGTCGTTGCCGACCTTTACTTTTTTGCCCGGCTGCAGGACGCCCATGCCCTTGACCACGGTGATC
>DASYPZ010000304.1:0-8048 GCA_036006105.1 Gemmatimonadales bacterium
ACCGCATCGGGCCCTTCCCGGATCACCTCGGAGCCCGCGGCCCTCAGGGACCGGGTGGCGGCGTCGACCGCCGCGGCGTCGGCCAATCGTATGGTCCACTCCATCAATCGGGCGTCACCCTCTCTGGCCGAGGGCGCGCCCGCCGCCCAGATGTTGGTGCCCAGGTGATGGTGGTAGCCGCCGGCCGAAAGGAACAGGGCCCCGGGCAGCCCCAGCACGACGCGGTCCAGTCCCAGACCGGTATGAAAGAAGGCGGCGGCCTGCTCCAGATCTCCCACGTGCAAATGGATGTGCCCCATGCGGGTGGCTTCCGGTGCTCCCGACCACGGCACGCCCGCTGCGGCCTCCCGCAGGCTGTCGACGTCAAGTGGATCCACCGCCATCGCGATCGTGGAACCCGTCACCTGCCACGCGCTGCGCGGGCGGTCCGCATAGACCTCGATACCCAAACCGTCCGGGTCGGTCAGGTAGAGCGCTTCACTGACCAGGTGATCCGACATGCCGGGTTGCACGCCGATGGAGGAGAGGTGAGCCAGGAAACGACCCAGGTCCGCGCGCTCCGGCAGAAGCAATGCGAAGTGATAGAGACCGAGCCTGCCTCGGCGCGGAACCGGCTCGGCGCCGGGTCGTTCGTTGAGCTCCACCAGGGGCACACTGCCGTGGTGGGCGGCCAGGATCGCCTTGCGCGGGCTGCGTTCGAGAGCCCGCAGTCCCAGCACCCGCTGGTAGTAGTCGATCGATCGGCCGAGGTCCGCGATCTCGAGCCGAACCGGACCCAGCGCCATGTCGTCGGGAAGCCGGAATCCCGGGGGAGCCACGGTAAACGAGGGCCGGCCGGAGGGTCTCGGTGCGTTTGGGTGGGTGGATTGGGTCTGCTCCATCTGCGGCTCCAGCCTTCGGGTTGATCCGAAAATAGATGTTATAACATACAATGTCAACTCCCGAGACGGCTGTTCCCCTGTTGCCCCAGGGTGCGAAATTGGTGCTGGCGGGGGTTCCTTTCTGAAACTAAATTCCGGGCCTAACCGTAGATCGGAAGTATGACGGCGCCTAATCATCCAACTCCGCTCCCCTCCGTGTTTTCGCCCCTCGCCAAGGCGCTCCTCGATGCCTTCAGTGAGGCGGTGATCGTGTTCGACCCGCAGGGGAAAGTTCTGTACGCCAATCAGCAGGCCCGCGACCTGGGCCTCGACCTGAGCCGGCCCGCCTCCGACCTCATGCCGGCCCTGGCCGAGCTGGGGGGTCGCCTCAAACCGATTCGAGTCGGCAATCTCGATCTCGGAGAGGCGATGTTCATTCAGGGGAGCGTCGGTCCGACGACCCTGGCCGACCGGGAACGCGATGCGATCGTGCGATCGCTGGACGAGCATGGCTGGCGTCTGGCGGAAACGGCCAAGAGCCTGGGCATCAGTCGCACGACGCTGTGGCGTCGTCTCCGGGCCTACGGCCTGCATCGAGACGGCCGAAGCAAATGGGCCCAGGCCTCCTAGCTCTTCGCCTTCGGTAACTCCACCTTCACCCCACCGCCGCCCGTGAGTCTCCCGGGCGGCGGTCGTTCGTCGGGGCCGGAAGGTTCCGGAACGCGGCGGTGGCCCGCGAGCCATCCGCCGCCTAGCTTCCTGCCATGCGTGCCGCGCTGATTCTCGCTGTGACGATCGCCATCGCGTGCGGCGGGCGCTCGGGCGCTCCGGCGCGTTCTCGACCCGGCACCATTGCGATGACCTGGACCGGCAAATCGCGGGGCAGCTTCATGGCCCCGGCGACGGCCCGCTGGTGCCCGGCGGACACGCTGCTCGAGATTCTGGCGGTTCGGAGCGACACCGCGGTGGGTCTCGCGCTGCTCGCGCGGGACTCGCTCCGGGCCGAGCGGTACGTGGTCAACGAGAGCCGAAACTTCACCCCCGGTCGCCCCCAGGCGAATGTGGCGCTCCGGATGCTCGGCGACATCACTCTCCTCGGCTACGATGCGATGGCCGGCGAGGTGCTGGTGACGCAGAGCGGAGCAATGGTCTCCGGCAGCCTGGAGGTGCGGCTCCGGCCGGTGAGCGGCTCCGATACGCTGCGGATGCAGGGAGCCTTCCAGCGAATTCCGGTCTCGACGGCCCAGGGCGCTTGCGGCCGGGCCAACAAGCCCGGGGGCGGGTAGATTTCGGCATGGCGGAAGCGACGTATTTCCGGAAGGGCTTCGGGCTCAAGGGGCAGATCGAGGGCCAGCTCTCCACCGACTACCATTCCCATCTCATCGCCACGTTGCGGGCCCGCGACCACCGGCTCACGGTGGGTCCGCTCACATTCCGTCTGGCCAAGGAGTTCGGGTTCTGTTACGGAGTGGACCGCGCGGTGGACTACGCCTACGAGACCAGGATGAAGTTCCCGGACCGGCAGCTGCACCTGGTCGGGGAGATCATCCACAATCCCCATGTGAACGCCAAGCTCGAGGCGATGGGCATCAGCTTTCTGCCCCGGGCCGGCACTGGGGAATTCGATTTCAGCCGGCTGACCGCCGACGACGTGGTGATCATGCCGGCGTTCGGGGTGACGATCCACGACTTCGAGCGGCTCAAGGCGATCGGGTGTGTCCTGGTGGACACGACCTGCGGCTCGGTGCTCAACGTCTGGAAGCGCGTGGAGAGCTATGCCCGGGACGGCTACACCGCGCTGATCCACGGCAAGCACTGGCACGAAGAAACCAAGGCTACCGCCAGCCAGGTGATGAAGTATCCCGGTGGACGGTACCTGGTGGTGCTGAACATGGACGAGGCCAAGGCCGTCTGCGACTTTATCGAGCAGGGGGGTGACGCGAGCGCCATGGCGACGCGATTCGCCGCCGCGACGTCGCCGGGCTTCGATTTCTCCCGGGATCTCGACCGGGTCGGACTGGCCAATCAGACCACCATGCTGTCGACCGAGTCCCTGGCGCTGGCGGAAGAAGTTCGTCGGACCATGGTACGGAAACACGGGGAGGCGGACGCGCCCCAGCACGTGCGGACTTTCGACACCATCTGTTCCGCGACCCAGGAGCGGCAGGACGCCGTGGTGGAGCTGCTCCAGGATCCGCCCGACCTCATGCTCGTGGTCGGCGGGTACAACTCCAGCAACACGACTCATCTGGCGGCGCTCTGCGCCAGCCGGAACGTGCGGACCTATCACATCGAGGACTCCGACTGCATCGATCCGGTCAGCGGCGTCCTCCGGCATCGCCCGATCGGGCGGCGGGACGAAGCGACCGAGACCGGATGGCTGGCCGGAGTGCGATCGATCGGCATCACCGCCGGGGCCTCGACTCCGAACAACAAGATCGGCGAGACGATCGTCAGGATCTGCGCGGTGGGCGGCGTGGCCGACCTGCTGGAAAGGGTCCTGGCCTGACCCGCTGGCGCAATGGTGTTTTGGGCGATACGATCTCCGGATGTTCACCCCCTCCCGACTCATGTTGGTCCGCGACGCGCTCTCCGACCTGGCCCCGGTCCGGATCAAGAAGCTCTTCGGAACCGAAGCCTTCTTCCACGGCGAGCGGATGTTCGCGGTGCTCGGAAACGACGCCTTGATGCTCCGGCTGCCGGAGCCGCTTCGCTCGGACATCCTCGCCGCCGCGGCCGCGCGGCCATTCCTTTCGGAACGCCTGGCGCTCACCCACGGCTGGGTCGAAGTGCCCTACGTGAGTGAGCTGGCCCACCTCACCCGCCTGGCCGAGGCCGCGCACGCCGCGGCCGCGCGGGGCCGCCGGCCGGCCAAGCGGCGCTTCCGGCGGGCCGGCAAGCGGCGGTCGGTACCGGGGACCCGGTAGCGCTCGCCGGTCAGCGCGCCGCGAGCAGCTGTGCCACCGCGGCAATGGTGCGCGGGGCGCTCCCCTCCGCCCGGTTGTTCACCAGAATGTAGGCCGGAATGCGCAGTCGCTCCGCCGTCTCCACCACCCGCACCAGATCGGTCCGGAGCTCCGGGTTAGGATCCCGGATCCGGTCGTACGGTTGAAAGGCCTCCACCGCGTCGGCGTAGTAGCGCCCCGGGCGAAGCAGGGCCCGGACCACCAGAAACCCGGCGGTGACCGCGCCGGGAAGCTCGAGCTGCATCCCGATCGACGGCATCCGGGTCCACGAGCTCAGGACGTGGGCCACATCATGCTCTCGAAGGACCGCAAAATAGGCCGGTGTCAGAAACTCCGGATTCCGGACCTCCACCGCGTAGCGTCCTTCCCTGGGCAGCCTCCCGAAGAATCGATCCAGTTTTTCCGCAAAGTCCTGGGGAGATACCCGGTCCTCGCGGGCGATGGCCTGGAATTCGAAGATCAGGGGGCCGGCGTGATCGGCGAAGTGTTCCCGAAGGGGAGCCAGGACCGACTCGAGGAACAGCTCCGGGTTGAGAAAATCGGGATTGGGCTGACCGGCCCGGATCTTCTCCCGCGCTTTGGCGAAGGTGTGCACGGTAATCCGGTCCCACACCTTGCTCAGGCAGGGAAACCCGTCGGGCAATGCCGCGGAATAACTGTGGAGCGTCTTCTCGAGCAACGGAGAGTAGAAACTCGAATCGATACCCACGGTCCCGAACAGCGGATAACGGGCGTACTCGGCCAGCATTTCGGGGCCCGCGCCGGTGGCCGGATAATCCCGCTGGTAGACCAGCCCCTTCCACCCGGGATAGGTCCAGGACGACGTCCCGAAGCGCACCCCCTCGGGGATGGCGGACCGGAGCCGGACCGGATCGATCGGGTCGGGAGCGGCGGGAGGGGACCCTTCGGTCAGGAGCCGGCCTCGATGCGGAATACGCTGCCCGACGCAACGATGATGTACAGCTCCCCGGCCGCGTCCTCCCCGAAGCTGGTGATCTGTCCGCCGGGCCGCAGTGCGGCCCAGTCGAGCCGCTGGGCAACCTGGCCTCCGCTCAGCACGAAACTCCTCACCCATCCGGAGCAATAGTCGCCGTAGAAATACATCCCCCTGAGGGCGGGTACGAGCGATCCGCGGTAGACGTACCCCCCGGTGACCGAGCACCCATCACCGTGTCCATAGTCCAGGACCGGTAACGTCAGCCCGGTGCGATTACAGCCCGAGGACGGTGAGAAGCAGGAGGTCCCTTCCATGATGTTCCATCCGAAGTCGAGACCGCGACCCATGTTGGAAGGTCCCCGGCTGACGTCGATCTCTTCCCGCGCATTCTGGCCCACATCCCCAATGTACAGGTCGCCGGTGAGGCGGTCGAAGCTGAACCGCCACGGATTGCGGAGCCCGTAGCTCCAGATTTCCGGCCGCATCCCGGACTGACCCACAAAGGGGTTGTCGGACGGCACCGAGGCCTGGCCGGCGGCATTGACGTCGAGGCGCACCAGCTTGGCGAGGAGGGTGTTCCGGTTCTGGCCGTTCCCGTTGGGGTCGCCGCCCGAGCCGCCGTCGCCGATCCCGGCATAGAGCCGACCGTCCGGTCCGAAGGTCACCATGCCGCCGTTGTGATTCGAGAACGACGGGTGGGGCACCGCCAGCAGAAGCTGTTCGCTGGCCGGATCGGCCACCTCGGGATTGGCGCTCACCTTGTACGACGCGATCCTGATGTCGCCGGCGGTATTGGTGTAGTAGACCACGAACCGCCCGTTGGTGGCGTACTGGGGGTGAAACGCCAGCCCGAGCAGGCCCCGCTCACCGCCGCTCGCGATTCGGGACGAAATGTCGAGAAACGGAGTCGGCAGCAGCACATCGTTTCTGATGATGCGGATCCGCCCGCCCTGCTCGACCACGAAGGCCCGAGCCGGGTCGCCGGGCGGGCTGGTCAGAAACAGCGGCGCGTCGAGCCCGCGGGCCACCTCCTTGAGCCGGACGGCGAGCTCGGCGGGCGGATCAGCGGGGTCGCTGCCGGGGGGGCTGCCACATCCCGCCGTCATCACCGTCAGGAAGAACGTGCCGAGTCCGGCGATACAGTGCACCATCATGCCCCCTCCGTCACCGATGATCGAAGATACTCTTGCGACGTCTCCCGCTCTTCGGGACGGCACGCCGACCTTCGCGGGCTGGACAGCGGACGGCCTCGGGAGAATCTTCCTGTTCTCACCGCTTCGTATAGGATGACATGACCCCCACGCCGCGTTTGTATCTCCTGACCGGGTTCGCCCTCCTCATGCCGGGCACCGGCCGGCCGGCCGAGGAGCCGGCAGCCCTGCCGTCCTTCGCGACGCCGGGGATCTCCCCCGACGGCGCCGAGATCGCCTTCGTGAACGGAGGAGACATCTGGACGGTTCCTTCGGCCGGCGGCGAGGCCCGCCTCCTGGTCTCCCACCCGGCGATCGAGTCCCGGCCGCTGTATTCGCCGGACGGAACCGAGCTGGCGTTTACGTCGACCCGCGCCGGCAGCCCGGACATCTGGGTGCTCACCCTGGGAAGCGGCGCGTTGCGGCGGCTGACCTTCGAAGACGGCGCGGAGCAGCTCGACGGCTGGTCGGCGGACGGGCGCTGGATCTATTACTCGAGCTCCAGCCACGATATCGCGGGCATGAACGACGTCTACAAAGTGGCTCGGGCCGGCGGGACGCCGGTTCCGGTGAGCGCGGACCGCTACGCCAACGAGTACTGGGGGGCGCCGTCTCCGGATGGGAAAACGGTGGCGATCACGGCCCGCGGCACCAGCTTGAGCCAATGGTGGCGGAAAGGCAGCAGCCATCTCGACATGAGCCAGCTCGTCCTGGTGCGGGTGGGCGCCACGCCCACCTTCGAGCCCCTTACCGACGGAACCGCTCGCGAGGGCTGGCCGATGTGGGGCGGCGATGGGGCGTCCCTCTGGTATGTCTCCGATCGGGGAACGGCGCAGAATATCTGGACCAGGCCGCTGGCCGGTCAGGCTCGTCAGGTGACCCAGTTCAAGGATGGCCGGGTGCTCTGGCCCAGCATCACGCGGAACGGGAGCCGAATCGCGTTCGAGCGGGATTTCGAAATCTGGACGCTAGAGACGGCCACCGGCCGCGCCGCCCGGGTCCCGATCACGCTGCGCGGGGCGGGGAGCCAGCCGGCCGTCGAGCGAATGACCTACACCAGTCAGTTGCAGGATATGGCCCTCTCTCCCGATGGTAAAAAGATCGCCTTCGAGGTGCGCGGCGAGATCTTCGCGGTGTCCGCGAAAGACGGCGGCGGGGCCCTCCGGGTGACGCGGAGCCCGGCGGTGGATGAGCAGCCGGCCTGGTCCCCGGACAGCAGGACGCTGGTCTATGTCTCGGGGCGGAGCGGCGCACTCAACGTCTACAGCTACGATTTCACGACCGGGACCGAAACCCGGCTCACCGACCAGCCGCTCAACGATGTGACGCCCAAGTTCTCGCCCGACGGCAAGCGCGTGGCCTTCGTGCGGGACGGCCGGGAGCTGCGGGTGCTCGATCTCGCCGCCCACACCGAAAAGGTGCTCGCCACGAGTGAGCTGGAGCGGGAACCCTTCACCTCGCAGCGCGGGTTCGGCTGGTCGCCCGACGGGCAGTGGATCGCCTATTTCAGCTCCGGTGTGAAGGGATTCACCAACGCCTACCTGGTGCCGGCGAGTGGCGGCACACCGCGGCAGGTGACCTACCTGGCCAATGCGAACTCGGGTTCGATCTCCTGGAGTCCCACCGGGAACTATCTGCTGCTCAATTCGAGTCAGCGCACCGAACCCGGGTCGCTGGCGCGCGTCGACCTGGTACCGCGCACACCGCGCTTCCGGGAAGACCAGTTTCGCGACCTGTTCAATCAGGAGAGTCCCCGTCCCAACCGGACCGCACCACCCGCCGCTCCCGCGGTTCCGACCACGGCTCGCGACTCGGCGCCCCCCGCACCGCGGGCGTACGAATTCGACGAGGTCCGGAAGCGGCTGTTCCTGATTCCCGTCGGTGTCGACGTCAACGATCAGATCATCAGTCCCGACGGCAAGTGGGTCGTGATGGTGGCGGGAGCGGCGGGGCGCTCGAACCTCTGGGTGTGGCCCCTGGATGAGCTGACCAACGACGACCTGGTGGCGCGGCAGCTCACCTCGACGGCCGGGTTCAAGCAGAACATCGCCTTCTCGCCCGACAGCAAAGAGGTGTTCTACCTCGAGGGCGGACG
>DASYPZ010000305.1:0-10096 GCA_036006105.1 Gemmatimonadales bacterium
GTGGTGCTGGTCGGCTGCTTCGGCGCCGCGCTGATCTTGCCGGCCGGCGAGGGCCCCGGAGCCCGGCTCCTGCTGGGACTCCCGCTCCGCGCGGCCCTCGTCGTCTATGGGATCGGATTGCTCCCCGCCGTGGTGCTGCCGGTGGTCTACGCCCGAACCTTCCGCGCGTTGACGCTGGATGAGTCGGACCTGGACCGGATCCGGGCGGCGCGGCGCAGTGCGGGATCGCCATGATTCCTCTGGTCTCCCTGGTGTACTTCGGCGCGGTAGCGCTGATCGCGATATGGGCCACCCGGCGCACCCGCACGGCCCGGGATTTCTTCGTGGCCGGGGGCGGGATCGGGATCTGGACCCTGGCCATCGCGGCGATGACCGCAACCCTGTCGGGATTCGCGTTCATCGGGGGGCCCGGACTCCTCTATACCCAGGGACTGGGCGCGCTGTTCATCGTGCTGCCCGCCTCGCTCACCAATTCGATGACCGCCTGGGCCCTCGCCAAGCGGATGCGGCTGCTGGGTGAGCTGCGCGGGTTGATCACCGTTCCCGACGCGATCGGGGTCCGCTACCGCTCGCCGGCGGCCCAGGGCCTGGCCGCGGTCGCGATTCTCATCGCGATCGTGGGATACATGGGCACCAATCTGCTGGCGCTGGGCCTGGTGATCGACGCGGTGTTCGGCACCGGATTCGGCTGGGGGGTGTGGATCGGCACCGCCACGGTACTGGCCTATTCGGTGTCGGGCGGCATGCTGGCGGGGGTGTACGCGGACCTGTTCCAGGGCTCGATCAAGGCGGTCGCGTCCGTGCTGGTCTTCGGGTACGTCCTGCATCTGGGCGGGGGAGTGGGCGGACTCTCCCGGACCATCCTGGCCCACGACCCGGGGTTTCTGGCGCCCTGGGGCCGGCTCTCCCCGCTGGCGGCGCTCTCTTTCTTCTTCGTTTTCAGCGTCGGCGCGCTGGGTCAGCCCCACGTGATCAGCAAGTTCTACATGCTGCGCAACCCGCTGCACCTCAAGTGGTACCCGGCGGTCACCACCGGCGCGCTGATCGTCACGCTGCTCCTCTACTTCGGTATCGGGCTCACGATGAAGGCGGAAGTGGCCCGGGGGGCGATCGCCCCGCTGCTCCGGGCTGATGACGCCACGCCGCAGTTCCTGCTGCATTACACGCCGGTGCTGCTGGCGGGCCTCGTCTTCGCGGGCGTTGCCGCCGCGATCATGGGGACCGTCAACGCGTTCATGAATGTGGGCGCCGCGGCGATCACCCACGACATCCCGATCGCGCTGGGGCGGCGGGTGAGCAACGAGTTGTTCTGGGGGCGGGTCTCGACCGTAGGGCTCACGCTGGTGGCCGCGACGGTGGCGCGGTACTCGGGATCGCTGGTGGCGTTCCTGGGAATCTTCGGCTGGGGGCTCTTCGCCTCGACCCTGGTGCCCGCGCTCGCCATCGGTCTCAATTGGCCCGGGGCGACTCGCGCCGGAGCGATCGCGTCGATCCTGACGGGGCTGCTGGTGACCCTGGGATTCGAGTCGGCGGCGTTCTTCAAGCTCTATACATTCCCCGCCGGGATCACGATCTCGGGTCTCTCCCTGGTCCTCTCGTTGCTGGTGTTCTTCGGCGTGTCCTTCCTCACCCGGCGTGGGGCAGGGGAAGTGGATGGCGATATCAAGTTGGCGATGGAGATCTGAACGGCGCGGGGCGCGCTACGCGCGTGCGCTACTTCCTGTGGACGGCCCCGGCGCTAACACGCCGGGGCTCCTGGCTGCTCCGGCTCAGGCCGTGGCCCGCTCCGCTTCCTGCCCCCGGGCGGACCCGAACTCGAAATGGGCGGCCTGCACCGTTTCGAAGTCCCGCGCGGTCTTGAGCCGGGCGATGCGCCGTCCGAAGATGTCGACTCTTCGCACGGTAACTCCGGGAAAGATCGGGGAGACGTCGTACCAGACACCCGCGCTGAGACGGGGATAGCGCAGGCTGAACTCCGGCTTGAGACGGGCTTGCATGTCGGGCATCGGTTCACCTCGAGAGAGCGAGAGCGTTGGGGTAGTCAGTATCGGCAATAGGACACCATCGTGCAAGGTTCGAATATCCTGACACCGTTCGATTCTTTGTCAGTTTTCGATCCTTTAACCTCAAGTGTGAAGCGGTGTTTGACCCTTCCGGCGCTCAAGGCTACAATCAGGCCTCTTCCTGGTGTTTTCCTCATCTTTCACGAGCGCTTCCGCCGATGGCGTCGGTCTATATCAACGAGCTGGGCCAGCATACCGGACGGAGTGTCACGGTCCGGGGCTGGGTGGTCACCACGCGGTCCAGCGGCAAGATCGCCTTCCTGGTGGTGCGCGACGGCACCGGGTATCTCCAGGCGGTCTTCCCCCGCAAGGAGGTCGCCGAGACGGTCTGGGATGCCTTTGGCACCCTGACCCAGGAAACCTCCGTGGCGGTCACCGGGCAGGTCCGGGAAGATGCCCGGTCCCCGGGTGGTTTCGAGCTGACCGCCACCGGGCTCGAGATCATCGGCCCCAGCGTGGATTTCCCGATCACGCCTAAGGAGCACGGGACCCAGTTCCTGTTCGAGCACCGGCATCTCTGGCTGCGAAGCCGGCGCCAGGTGGCCATCGCGAAGGTCCGGCACGTCGTGGTGCAAGCCATTCACGACTTCTTCGACCAGCGCGGCTTTACCCACGTCGACACCCCGATCCTGACCGGCTCGATCGGTGAACAAGCCGGCGAGCTCTTCGCGACCGATTACTTCGACCTCGGCAAGGCGTACCTGGCCCAGACCGGGCAGCTGTACGGAGAGGCGGCCGCGGCGGCCTTGGGCAAGATCTATTGCTTCGGGCCCACCTTCCGGGCGGAAAAGTCCAAGACCAGACGCCACCTCACCGAGTTCTGGATGGTCGAGCCGGAAGTCGCCTTCAACGACTCCGAAGCCAACATGCGGCTGCAGGAGGATTTCGTCAGCTTCATCGTGGCGCGCTCGCTGGAACGGGGCATGGAGTGGCTCAAGGAGCTGGAGCGCGATACCGCGCGCCTCGAGGTCGTGACCGCGCCGTTTCCGCGCATCACCTACACCGATGCCATCGCCCGGCTGAAGGAGCTCGGCGTCGAGAAGTCCTGGGGGGACGATCTCGGGGCCGAGGACGAGACCCTGCTCTCGAAGGACTCCGAGAAGCCGCTCTTCGTGATGAATTATCCGAAGGCCATCAAGGCCTTCTACATGAAGGAGAATCCGGAGGATCCCCGGACCATCCTGGGGAACGACTGCCTCGCCCCGGAAGGCTACGGCGAGATCATCGGCGGGTCGCAGCGGGAAGACGACCACGACAAGCTGCTGGCGCGGATCGTCGCGCAGGGGCTCGATCCCGAGGCCTATCGGTGGTACCTGGATCTCCGCAAGTACGGCACCTTCCCCCACGCGGGGTTCGGGCTCGGTGTGGAGCGGACCGTCGCCTGGATCTGCGGCATCCCGCATATCCGCGAGGCGATCGCGTTCCCGAGACAGATTCACCGGTTGTATCCGTGACGCACCGCCGCACGGCGGGAGGGCGGGAAGGCGGGAGAGTGATGAAGCGAATTTGTGTGCTGCTGCTGCTCGCGCTGGTCCTCGCGGCCGGCCGGCTCGCCGCGCAGGCCTCGCAGCGCCCCACGATCACGCCCCGTGCCGGCCTCGTCATCACCAGCTCGGTGCGGGTTACGCCCGGCACCTATCGTTTTCCGGCGCCCGAGTCGCTCGATTCTGCGGTCATCACGATTCGCGGCAACGGCATCACCGTGGATCTCGCCGAGGTCACGCTGGAGGGCATGGACCCCGCCGGCGATCCCGACCGGGCCCGCGGGGTGGCCATCCGGATCGACGGGGGCAGCAACATCCGGATCATCAACGCGACCATCCGGGGGTACCGCATCGCGATCTACGCGCGGGGCACCCGCGGGCTCGACCTGACCAACAACGACGCCAGCTACAACTGGAAGCCCCGGCTGTACAGTCTGATCGAGCACGAGAGCCTGGTGGACTGGCTGTCGTTTCATCACAACGAGAAGGACGAGTGGCTCCGCTACGCCGGGGCCTTCTTCCTGGTGGATGTGCGGGGCGGGCTGATTCACGGCAATCACGCGGTGCAGGGGATGAACGGGCTGATGCTCACCCGGAGCGACAGTCTCCGGATCGAGCGGAACGACTTTTCGTTCAACTCGGGTCTGGGCATCGGGCTGTACCGCTCCAGCGACAACACGATCGTCGGGAACCGGATCGACTTCGATGTACGCGGTTACAGCCACCGGTTCTACCGGCGAGGCCAGGATTCCGCCGGGCTGCTTTTGTACGAGCAGAGCAGCCGGAATGTCGTGGCATACAATTCCGCCACGCACGGTGGGGACGGACTCTTCCTGTGGGCCGGGCAGAGCACCATGGACACCGGGGAAGGCGGTGCCAACGACAATCTGTTCGTCCAAAACGATTTCAGCTTTGCACCCGCCAACGCGATGGAGGCGACCTTCAGCCGGAACTCGTTTGTCGGCAACCGCGCCGAAGGCAGCGACTATGGGCTGTGGGGCGGATACAGCTACGGGTCACTGGTCGCCGGGAATTGCTTCATCCGCAACCGGATCGGTGTGGCTATCGAGCATGGGCAGGACAATACGATTCGCTCTAATCGCTTCCATGGCGACTCGCTCGCGATCAACTTGTGGGGCGATCCGATCGAGCCCTCCGACTGGGGCTATCCCAAGCACCGGGACACCCAGAGCCGCGACTACCGGATCGAGCGCAACGTCTTCGCGGGAAACCACCATACGATCCAGAGTAAGAATACCAACGGGGTGATCGCCGAATTCAACGATTCGATCGCAACCGCCGAGGGGGAGTGCAGCGCGCCCGCGATCGATTCCACGGATTACGCGCTGCTGCCCAGGCTGCCTGACGCGTTGCCCCCGCTCCCGGGGAACCCCCTAACCCGCCGAGACCGCTCCGCCATCATCGTGGACGAGTGGGGCCCCTACGACTGGCGCTCACCGAGGCTGTGGCCGGTCGACAGCAGCCGGGCCGATCCGCTCCACCTGGCGGTGCTGGGCCCCAGGGGCGCTTGGCGGGTGATCGACCGCCACGGGATTGCCGCGCTGTCGAAGCTGTCCGGCAGGGTGGGCGACACGATCCGGGTGACCCCGGACGGATCGACCGCAGGCGAATGGGATCTGACTCTCGAATACCGCGGCGGGGAGACGGTCTCACCGCGCGGGGAGCGGCGTGCCGCGGGGCGTCCCTACCGGTTCTCCTATCGACGCGAGGAGCTGACCGCCGACTGGTCGCTGCGCTTCTACTCCTGGACCGACAGCACCGACCTGCGCAAGTCGCCCGCGGCCTTCGAGGCGCTTCTCGCATCCCCGCCCATCCTGACGCGCCAGGCCTCCCGGCTCGACTACGAGTGGTATCGCCCGCTGGTGCAGGGCGTGCCGCTGGAACGGTGGGCGCTCGAGGCGACCGCCACGATCGCGCTGGCGCCGGGAGCGTACACCGTCAGGACCATCAGCGACGACGGGATTCAAGTGTGGGCGGGGGACCGCAAGATCATCGACAACTGGACGCCGCACGAATCGGTGGTCGACACCGCGTCCATCGGCGGTGGAACCCATCGCTTCAAGGTGCGCTACTACCAGGCCGACGGCTGGACCGAGCTCAGGCTGGAGATTCTCCGCCGGCCAGCGCCTTAGCCTCGTCCCACAGCCGGTCCAGGGCCGCGAGACCGGCGGTGTGAATCTCGATCCCCCGCTCGGCGGCGAGCCGCTCCACCACGCCGAACCGCTGCCGGAACCGGTCGTTGGCTCTCCCTAACGCGGGACCGGGATGGACCCCGGCCTTCCGCGCCAGATTCACCGCCGAGAACAGCAGATCTCCAATTTCCTGATCGATCCGCTCGGCGGATCGGACGGCCGCGGACAGCTCGGCTTCCACTTCATCGAGCTCCTCGCGCACCTTCGCGGCGGGTCCTTCGGTGTCGGGCCAATCGAATCCCACGCCGGCGGCCCGCTCCTGGAGCCGATGCGCCATCAGCACGTCCGGCAGGGTCGGGGGCAACCCGTCGAGGAGGCCGGGACGACCGGCCTCGTCACCAAGTTCCCGGCGCTTGAGGGTCTCCCAGTTCTCACGGGGGCCCAGCGCGAACAGATGCGGATGTCGCCGCTTCATCTTGGCTTCCAGATCCGTGGCGGCATCGTCGGCGGTGAACTCCGCCTTTTCCTCCGCCAGCACCAGCTGCCACGCCAGGTGCAGGAGGAGATCGCCTACCTCGGCCCGGATCGCGGCGGGATCATTCGAGCCCAAGGCGTGGTCCAGCTCCAGGACCTCCTCGACCAGGTACGGACGCAGCGTGTCACGGGTCTGAACCCGATCCCAGGCGCACCGGTTCCGCAGGTCCCGAACCATCGCCATCGAACGCCCAAGCGCTGAATTGTCTTGCATTTACCCTCCCGGGCCGGTATTCTACCCCCTGCCGTGACCAAGTCAAATCCGGACGCCCCGGACCGCGCCTGGCTCGACGTAGATCTCGGGGCGATCGTCCGCAATGCGCGCCACTTCCAGGAGCTGATCGGCTCCCCGCTCCTCCCGATGGTGAAGGCCGACGGCTACGGCCTCGGCGCGGTGCCGGTGGCCCGGGCGCTCGAGGCACTCGACCCGTGGGGCTACGGCGTCGCGACCCACGACGAAGGCACCCGGCTTCGCGGTGCCGGCATTACCCGTCCCCTCCTGGTGTTCACCCCCCTCGGTATGCGTCAAATCGAGCAGTTTCGCGCCGACCGGTTACGGCCGGTGATCGGCGACCTCCCCGCGCTCGATGCCTGGCTCGCCGCCGTGGCGGGACCGTTTCACATCGAGATCGATACCGGAATGAGTCGGGCGGGATTTCGCTGGCACGATGAGGCGCTGATATCCGCCCTCGCCGGGCGGCTCCGCGGAGCTGCTGGATGGGAAGGCATCTTCACCCATTTTCACTCCGCGGATTCCGACGAACCTGCCACGCGCGAGCAGGCCGAGCGCTTCGCGCGGGTGCTCGCGGCGATCGATTCCCGGCCGGCACTGGTTCACGCGGCGAGCAGTGCCGCCGCGCAGTACCGGCACACCTTCGGCGCCGATCTGGCCCGCCCGGGCATCTACCTGTACGGCGGACGAACCGGGAGCCTCCAGCCCGAAGCGGTCGCGACCCTGTGCGCCCGGGTCGTGGCGGTTCGTCGCCTCCGTCCCGGGGACACCGTAAGCTACGGGGCCGAGGCCAATATCGAAGCGGATACCACCATTGCCACCATTGGAATCGGCTACGGAGACGGGGTGCCTCGCGCCCTCGGCGGCCGCGGTCTGGTGGAGCTGCGCGACACCATCGTGCCGATCGTCGGCCGGGTGACCATGGACATGGTGATGGTCGATGTCGGGGACATGCCCGTCACCATCGGAGATGTCGCCGTCATCTTCGGCGGACTGGTGCCGCTCGACCAACAAGCCGCGCTCGCGGGAACCATTTCCTACGAGCTCCTCACCATGCTGACGCCGAGGGTACCTCGGCGGTATCGGAGCGGTCCATGAATCCGCACTTCGCCTCTCTCGTGCTCGGGCTGGCCCAGCAGGCGGAATCGGCTCTGGCGGGCAATCTCCCGCCCGGCGCCGAGGCCCTGGGTGGCAAGGCCAACGCCCGCCAGATCGCCCAGACCCTGATCGATACCCTGGTGATGATCGAGGCCAAGACCCAGGGGCACCTCGAGCCCGAGGAGCAGCAGCTCCTGACCCAGGCGCTGACGGCGCTCCGATTCCGTTTCGTGCAGACCGGTGGGCACTAAAGTGGCGCGTCGGGCCGCGATCATCGTGCTCGACGGGCTCGGATTGGGTCCGGCGCACGATACCGCAGCCTATGGAGACGACGGCAGCGACACGCTGGGTAACGTGTTGCGGGCCGGGCAGGGCATCACCCTCCCGACTCTGACGCGCCTGGGCCTCGGAAACTGCGCTCCACTGGACGGCGTCCCCCCGGTGGAGCGGCCAGGTGCGGCGTGGGGCTCCGCCCAGCCGGCCAGCGCCGGCAAGGACAGCACGACCGGCCACTGGGAAATGTGCGGAGTGATTCTGGAACGGCCGTTCGCGACCTATCCGAAGGGTTTTCCCCCCGAGGTGATCGCGGAATTTTCCCGGCGGACCGGCCGCGGGGTCCTGGGAAACAAAGCGGCGTCGGGCACGTCCATCATCGATGAATTCGGCGCGGAGCAGCAGGCCACCGGGAAGTGGATCGTATACACCTCGGCGGACAGCGTGTTTCAGGTCGCGGCCCACGAGGCCACCATTCCGTTGCCGGAGCTCTATGCCGCGTGCGGCGTCGCGCGGGAGATGCTGGCCGGGAAGGACGCCGTCTCACGGGTGATTGCCCGCCCCTTCGCCGGCACAGCGGGACACTACATCCGGACCGCCAATCGCAAGGACTTCAGCCTGCCCCCTTCGGGAGTAACCCTGCTCGATCGGCTCGAGGCGGCGGGCATCCCCCGCATCGGCGTGGGCAAGGTGGATGATCTGTTCGCCGGGCGGGGCATTGCGAGTACGCATACCGCGACCAACCGGGAGGCGTACCGGCTGATCCGCGACGCGCTCGCTACGATGGACCGCGGGTTTCTGTTCGTGAATGTCATCGAGTTCGACCAGACCTGGGGGCACCGCAATGACGTGCCCGGGTTCCTGGGTGGGCTCGTGGAGCTGGATCAGGCACTTCCCGAGCTGCTCCAGGCCGTGCAACAGGAAGACCTGGTTATATTTACGGCCGATCACGGGAACGACCCGACCACCCCTTCGACCGACCATTCGAGGGAGCGGGTCCCGATCCTGGTGTATGGGCCGAAGGTCCGGGCCGTCTCCGTCGGGGAACGCTCCACGTTCGCCGATATCGGGGCCACGGTCGCGGAGTTCCTGGGGGTCGCCCCACTCGCGGCCGGACGGTCTTTTCTCGGTGAGGTCTGGGGTGGTTGATCCCCTCGTGACGGCTGCGCGCGGCATGCAGGCGCGGGCCTACTGTCCCTACTCGAAGTACCGGGTCGGTGCCGCCCTCGAGGCCGAGGATGGCTCGATCTACCTGGGTTGCAACGTGGAGAACGCCTCCTACGGCCTGACCATTTGTGCCGAGCGGGCGGCGGTATTTGCGGCGGTGAGCGCGGGTGCGCGCAAGTTCCGGCGCATCGTCATCGCCACCGATTCGGAGCCGCCCGGGCCGCCCTGCGGCGGGTGCCGCCAGGTGCTGGCCGAATTCGGATCGGAGCTGGAAGTGGAATCGGTAGGTCCATCCCAATCGAAACGCTGGCGAATCCGCGACTTGTTGCCGGACGCCTTCGGCAAGGAGTTGCTCGCGTGAGGCGTCTCGGCTCATTCACGGTTTCCCTCCTCGGACTGGGACTTCTGGTGGCCTGCCAGGAGAGGCTGTCGTCGCCGGCGGAGTGCCCCCAGCTCTGTCCCGGCACCAGTCTCGTGGTCTTCGACACGGTCATTACCGCCACCGCCGGGTTGGACAGCTCCTTCACCGGCTATGTCGGCGCCGATCAAGCGCCGGCGCTCCTGGTGTCCGATGGCATCAGCGCCGGAGAGGCACGCGCCTTTGCGACGTTTCCCCGCCGAAGCGATTCGGTCTCGATCGCCGGGATTCTGACCCCGGTGTCGGTCGACTCGGTGGCCCTCACCACGCAGCTGCTGGCGCGCGACTCCACCGTCACCGGGCTCAAGATCTTCTATTACCGCGTTACGCCGGACCTCGACAGCACCGTTACCCTCGCGGCGCTCGACGCGATGATGACTCCGGATAACCTGATCGACTCCCTGCTGGTTTCGGATACGCTGCGTCGAGGCCCCCTCCGGCTGATCGTCAAGCGCGACGATCTGGGCCGGCTGGCCGGATCCGACGCCGACAGTGGCCGTTTCGGTCTCGGCATCCGGATCAAGGCGCCGCAGCCCACCGGCGTCCGGCTGGGATCCATTCTCTCGGTCCAGGGCGGGCCGGTCCTGATCGGCTATGGCAGCGTGGTCACCCTGGACACGGCGCAACAGCACCAGACGTTGACCACCACCGCCGACAAATCGAACTACGTCATA
>DASYPZ010000306.1:0-13882 GCA_036006105.1 Gemmatimonadales bacterium
GCCCCGCCGCAGTGAACTGCTGGGTCGCGCCGGTGAGAAGGGTCGCGGAGCCCGGGGTCATGACGATCCCGGTCAGGGTCGGAGCCGCCGCGGTGGTGATGGTCACCGCCGCGGTATCGGCCTTGCCGCCGCCGGCGGAGATGACCCGGAAAGTGCCCGCGGTGGTGCCGGCGACGTAGAGGCCCGCACCGGTCACCGTACCGCCGGTGGCGGTCCAGGTCAGCGGGGGCAGCGTGGTCGAGCCGTCAGACCAGATGGCGCTCGGGGTGAACTGCTGCGGGGCGCCGGGGGCCACGCTCGAGGGCTTGGGGCTGATGGAGATGCCGAGCAGGGACGGTGCGGTCGACGTTCCCGTGCTGACCGTCACGCTGGACGAGTCGGCGATGGTTCCGGTCGTCTGCTTCGCATGGACCCAATAAGTACCCGGCGTGGTGCCGGCGGTGTACAGCCCGCTGCCCGATACCGTTCCGCCGTTCGCGGTCCAGGTCAGCGACGGCACCGTCGTGGTGCCGTTGGACCAGAGGGCCGTCGCGACGTACTGCAGCGCGTTGCCGGTGTTGAGCGACGCGGGCTTGGGAGAGATGGCCAGCCCGGTCAGGGTCACCGGAGCGGTGATGGTGACGGTCGTGGTGTCGGCATGGGTGCCACCGACTTCCTGGGCAATGACCTTGTAGGTCCCTGCCACGCTGCCGGCGGTGTACCGCTTGCCCGACATCGTCCCGCCGGTGGCATTCCAGGTGACCGCCGGCGTGGAGCTCGATCCGTCGCTCCAGGTGCCGATGACCGTAAAGTCGACCCAGGCCGCGGGGGCGAGGGTCATCACGCCCGGTGACAGAACCAGCGCGTTGAGGACGGGGGCCGGAACGGTGACGGTCACGAAAGCGGTATCCGCCAGGGTGCCGCTCTGCTGGGTGGCGATGATCGCGAAGGTCCCGGCGCTCGCCCCGGCCGTATAGAGGCCGGTGCCGCTCATGGTTCCACCGGCGACCGTCCAGGTCACGCTCGGCACGGTCGCCGACCCGTCGCTCAGGACGCCGGTGACCGAGAACTGAGCCGTCTGGCCTACCAGAAGCGACGTGGTCACCGGAGACAGATTCATGCTCGCCAGGGTCGGCGGGGTGACCGTCACCGTAGAGGTGGCCTTGACGCCGCCGGCGCTGGTGGCCGTCACGGAGTAGGTCCCGGTGCTGCCGGCGGCGGTGTAGAGGCCGTTGCTGCCGATGCTGCCGCCGGTGGCGCTCCAGGTGACGGTCGGCACGGCATGGGTCCCGTCGCTCCAGTCGGCGGTGACGCTGAACTGGCGAGTCCCGCCCACGGGCATGCTGACGCTCGACGGATTCAGGTGCAGGGTGGTGAGGGTGGCGAGGGGCTGCGAGATGGTCACCGCGACGGTGTCCGCCACCGATGCTCCGGTCGCGGTCGCGATCACCTTGAAGGTGCCGAACGCATTACCCGCGGTATAGACACCCTGGGTATTGATGGTGCCGGAGGTGGCCTTCCAGGTCACCGGCCACGGCCTCCAGGTATTGTCGGTCAACAGGGCCAGGGCGCCATACTGCTGGGTGGCGCCGGGGGCGAGCACGATCGAGGAGGGATTGATCGAGATCTCGACCACCGTCGGCGTACTGATATTGATGCTGGCGGTATCCGCGAGGGTCCCCTTCCGCTGCCGGGCCACCACGACGTATTGCCCCGCCACGTTTCCCGCCGTGAACACGCCGCCGGGGGAGACACCACCGCCGGTGGCGCTCCAGACCACATCCTCGGTGCCGGTGCTGCCGTCGGTATAGCTGGCGTTGGCGATAAAGGCGATGGACTGGCCGGGGACCACGTCGCTGACCGAGGGGCTCACCTCGATGGAGCTCGCGGTGCGCTGCCGGGAGCGCACCATCACGGCCGCGGACGCCTGGAGGCCGTTCACGGTCTCGGCGGTCAGCGAGTAGGATCCCGCCGTCTGCGCGGTGAAGGTGCCTTGATCATTGATGGTGCCGCCGTTGGCGGTCCAGGTAACCACCGCCCCGGGGGCCATCGTGCCATCCGCCAGCTTGAGCACCGCGTCGGCCTGGAGGGTGTCACCCTCTTCCATGACGGTGGAATCGGGGGACACCAGCACGTTCACGATCTGCGTCACGTTCTGCCAGACGCTCACCCGGGCCGAGTCGGCGATGGTGTCGTGCCCCCGGACCCGGGCGGTGACCCGGAAGTCTCCGGTCGCGTCGGCCAGGAAGCGGCCATCGGTGAGGATACTGCCACCGGTCGCGACCCAGTCCACCGTCACCGGCACCGATTCGCCGGTCGCGGTGAGGGCGGTCGCCGTGAACTGAATCTGCTGACCGGTCTGGACCGCAATGATCTGCGGTTCGACCCGAAGGGTCGTGACGGCCGGTGTAATAGGATTGGGATTGGGACCGATGTAATCAATCTTGTCGCCCTTGGAACATGCAGAGCCGACCATAAGGCCGAGCACCAGCACGGATCGGAGGCCGGAGATTCGGCGAGCGAGCTTGAAGAGATAGGTCATTTCAGTGTCCGATGCTTTCCGTTGTGAGGTGCGACAGGCTCTGCACGTATAGAAGGCAAGATTCGGGCACACGCCGAAATACATGAGTGATCAGTCTTTATACAGACAGATCATTTTTCAGTACAGCGCTGGATCTAATTGATTGTTATGGGGGTAGATGAAGTAGTGCAGTTATCTGCACACGGTCGACTTATACGCTCAATAGTTCGTCATCGCGGCATTGTGCGACTCCCTGCGCGGCGGAAATGGAGAACCCTTTAGAGTTGCCCTGGTTGGACCAACTTTCGAATGATTTCGAGATCGAACGATCCAACGCGGCTGTGCGTTGGAAGACTGTAAAGACGTTCGGCCAGGGTTCGAGCACCACACATTTCCTGCACGCCGACAAGAAATCTCCCGGATTGGACCGGAAGATCGGCGAGTGTGGCCGGATATCCGGGCATCACACCGTGTCGACGAGCAACCGTCCGCTGAAAAATCTCCTTTACTCTCTCGGATGTGAGAACGGGATAACGTAGCCAGCCGGCGATCGCGTCATCGGACATACTATAGGAGTGGAGATCGGCCACTCCTTCGAGTGCGGTCCTCCATCGGTCCGCATTGGCTCTGCGTTGCCCAACCTCCTTCGCAGCAGCATCCCACACCGCCACGGCAATGGCGGCATTGGGGGCGGCGATCCGGCGCGGCGGCGCGGCCGGGTGATAGATCGTCTCGCCCAGCCGGAGTCCGGGAAGGTGGGTGGGAATCCCGTAGAGCCACGGCCGGCCGAACACCCATTGAGCCGCGAGCGCCAGGACCGATGCGGCCCCCCGGCCGGACCGGCCGAGGCTGGCCTCCACCCGGGCGAGGGAATCGAGCGCGGCGTCGCCGAAGGCCATCACGGCTCCGCCGGCACCACCGGTGCGTCCCTTGCCTCTGCCGAAACTCAGAATGCCGAAATCTCCGCCCGAACCGACCGGCTTGCCGCGAAGGGACGCGCCCACACCCTGGGCCGCGTCATCGATGAGCAGGGCGCCGGCTGCCCGAACCATGGGGCCGATGGCGGTCAGATCGACCGGCAGGCCAAACCAGTGGGCGATCACCACGCCGTGCGGCTCGGCGGCCAGGGCCTGGCGCAGCGATTGGGGATCCGGTTGCAGGGTTTCGGGGATCAGGTCGTACAGGATGACCTCGGCATCGGCTGCGTCCGCGGCCGTCATGAGGTCGAAGCAGGCCCAGCCGGGAAGAGCGACCCGTGGCCGCCTGCCAACCGGCGCCGCCGCGCTGATGGAGAGGGCGAGGGCGTCGGTCCCGCTCCCGGTGAGGATCACCTGTCGCGCTCCATATTCGGAGCCGATCCGGTGGGCCAGCCGGTCCACGGCGCCCGGCGAGGGCGCCACACCACTGGCCAGGGCGCCCAGAGACACCGGAGACCAGGCCGGCAGCTGGTACCGCACGGTCAGGGGATGGAACGCACCACCCGGGGACCCAGGGCGGTGGCGATGGACAACGGGAGCCGTTTCCAGATCCTGGGACCCCAGGCATAGGCGCCCTGATCCGGCGAGGGAGTGGCGGCGGAGGCGTTCCCGCTCCGGGCCCACTGGTACCAATGGAGTGGCTCGTCCCGCGAGCCCCATTGCCGCTTGAACCGGTGGGTCCCGCTGTCCGGGGTGCAGCGACCGAAATTGAAGACCGAAAGGCCTTCCTGCACTGCCCGCTCCATGAAGGCCCAGTACAGGAGCATGTTGGGCGCGACCTTGTTGTAGGCGCTGAGCGAAGAGGCCCAGGTCATCTCGAGCTCGGAGCCCCAGCGAAACCCCGCCCCTCCGGCAACGGGCACGTCGCCGAGCCAGGCGCACCCGAACCAGGCATCGTGGGGGAATTGCCGGGCGATGGCCTGGAAGAATTTCAACGGAAGGGTGGGCGTACCGAGGTCCCGCATGTGGCGGCTGAACACGCTGAAGAACGGCTCGACCTGATCGGAGCCGAACCTGACCGTCACCCCTTCCTTCTGGGGGCGGCGGACCTGGCTCCTGAGCTTGGACGAGAAGGACTGGAACAAGGCGGGGGCATCGCCGGGAAGGTCCAGCACCACCGTGATCTTCCGGTGGGATACCGCCAGCTCGAGCGGAAGGGCAACCCGGCTCCGGAGCTCCAGCAACTTGGCTCCGGACGAACGAGCCTCCGCCTCGGCGGCGGCTGCCAGGGCGCGAACCGACGGCGCGTCCCCGAGGGGGCCACCGTAGTTCAGGAAGGGCATCGACACCAGGTAGTGTCCGAACAGCAGACTCTTGACCCGCACCAGCGGAAGCACCCCGGCGAGCGAGCCGTCGGCGAGAGCGGCCGTGAAGTAGAGGCACTCGTGTCCGAAGACCTGCTCGATCACCGCTTTCCAGCCCAGCCGATGAAAGTGGGTAAAGCCGGGCTGCAGGGAGGCGAACTCATCCCACTGGTTCGCGGCTTCCGATACCCGGCCGATGGTAATGGTCAAACCGAGGACTCGGCGAGCCAGCGGGAGACGGAGGTGAATCTGAATTCCGCGAGCAGCCGTTCCAGGCGACCCATGGTCTTCTCGAGCCCTCCGTAGTGACGCTTCCGGGTCATCCAACCCACCGGGAGGCGCGGCTGGTCGGGGTCGACCTCCCACGGATGGATGTAGAACATCCCCGGCCGATCCCGGGAGGCCGCCTGGTGGAAGGCGCGGCGGATGAGGCCCAAGGGAAACTGGCGCAGATACCCGCCGCCGGCGGCGGGAAGACGGATGCCGAAGATCGTCGCGGTGGCGAGCGGAAACTCGAGCAGCGCACCCGCATCCCGGGTCAGCCGGTGCGGCATCGCTGGGGCAGCGGGGTATCCATAGTCGGGCCGGCGTATGGGAAAGAGGCTGGAATCCCAGGTATAGCCCTCATCGAGCAGGACGTCAAAGGCCCATTCGACGCCCGGCACGATGGAGAAGCTGGGGGCGCGAAAGCCGGTGACGCCGGTGCCGGATATATCCTCGAGCATCGCCTTGGACCGGCGAATCTCGTCCCGAAATTCTTCCCGGCTCAGACGGGTGACCTTGCGGTGCCACCATCCATGGGAGGCGAGCTCGTGACCGGCGGCGGTGATGCGCCTGACGAGGGCGGGATGGCGCTCGGCGACCCATCCCAGGGTGAAGAAGGTGGCGTGGGCCTGATGGCGGTCGAGCAGCGCGAGCAGCCGGTCGGTGTTGGGCTCGACCCGGCTGGGCTGCGCCTCCCACTGATCCCGTGAGAGCACGCCATCGAAGGCGCTGACCTGGAAATGTTCCTCGACGTCTACCGAGAAGAGGTGGACCATGCCCTCCTTAGTTTCTGGGGTACAGGAACCGCAGAATCGGGTCCACCCGCGCGGCAAACGCGCCTTCGCTGTGCGTCGCTCCGGGCGCGAGAAAATACTTGAAATCGACGCCTTCGATTTCCCCCTTGGCGAGGAGCGAGTTGCGGATGAGGGAATCCGCATGGTGGTGGATGTCCTCGCCGTCATTGGTGCCGCGGTCGTACCAGATCCGGATCGGCACCTTGCCCGGAAAATTCTGCACCATGTTCGGAATAAAGTTGTTGCCCCAGGCGAGCGGGGACGATTCGGCAAACATTACATGGAAGACCCCGGGATAGGCGAGCGCCATGTACCACGAGATCAACCCGCCCTCGGACTTCCCGCCGACTCCGGTATCATCGGGGCCGGGACGGGTCCGGTAGCGACTATCGATCTGCGGCTTGAGCTCTTCGACCAGTGCCCGGGCGTAGAGCTGACCCCCGAAGCCGGGGAACGGGGTGTACTCATGATCCTTGATAGCCACGATCTGATCGACCGCCACGATGATGAGCGGGCGGATGGCTCCGGAGGCGATCAGGGTCGTGGCGGTCCGGTCATAATTCATCTCCCCCCCGAACGCGTCAAGCCCGTCGTGCACGTACAGCACCGGGTAGCGCTCCGAGCCCGTATCGTACCCCGCCGGAAGATAGACGTGCACGGCGCGATCGTTATTCAGAAGATTGGAATGGAAGGTCCCGAACTGGTCAACCCGACCGACACCGCTCGGAGGCGGGGAATTCGGCGGCGGGGGCGGAGGTGGCACCGGGGGGATCCCCGCTGAATCCGCGCCGCTGCACGCCAGCACGGCGACCAGTAGTGTGGCGAAACCGACACCTTTCACCTGCATGAAGCACCTCGATGGAGCGGAGACAGTGAAAATCGGGCCACCCTCTTCAGGATCCCGGCGAGACGTACACTAGGGGGACGCCTCGCGGATGACCCGGGGGCACAGGCTCCGAGACATCCGTGGCGGGCAACTCCCACGCCATCGGCACCACTGGCCAAGTGGTTTTCCTCGTTGGACTTCGCAACCACCGTGGCGCGATGCCCACGTGCTGCCTGCTGCGGCGGCGCACACTTGCGTCTTTGATGCGACGATGGAAAAGGAGGACCCCCGAAATCCCAAGGGTCCAGGCCATCGCGCGATTGACCCCAAGCACTTAAATAGTAACATGTTACAACGCTGGACCGGCATTCCGGGAACCAATCCGGGTGAGCGGGGCCGGGGAAGTCGGTTCAAGTCCACGGCGGCAGGCGGGCACGGGACTTGACCAGTAGGGAGTATTCCTCATTTCACGCTGGAGTGGGCCATGACCAAATCCTCTGCGACCCCGAATGCCCCGGAGCTCGGTGCCTCGAAAGAGGTGAAGACCTCTACTCTGGCTCCGGGACAGCGACTTCCCCTCATCGTCGAGCCGATAGACCCAGGGCTCAGCCTCGAAGCATGGGCCGCGGCCAACAAGGAGAGCATCGAGTCGGCGCTCCTCAAGCATGGCGCCATCCTCTTCCGGAACTGGAATCTTCCGACCCCGCGCGATTTCGAAAAGGCGGCGCAGGTCGTGTACGGCGGATTGTATTCCGATTACGGTGATCTGCCGCGCGCGGAGGCCGGGGAGAAGATCTATGAATCGACCTGGTACCCCAACGACCAGATGATCCTGTATCACAACGAGAGCTCGCACCTCAATATGTGGCCGATGAAGATCAGTTTCTTCTGCGTGGTTCCGGCGGCGAAAGGCGGGGCGACCCCGATTTTCGATACCCGGGGGGTCTGCGCGATGATCGATCCCAAGGTCCTGGCGACGTTTCGGGAGAAGGGGCTGCTCTATGTGCGGAACTTCTCTCCCGGCGTCGATCCGACCTGGCAGGCCTTCTTCCACACCGAGGACCGCACCAAGGTCGAGGCGATGTGCGCGGAGGCCGGCGCCACCTGCCAATGGATGCCCGGCGACGGTCTCCGCATCAGCCAGAAGACCCATGCTCTCTGGAAGCACCCCAAGACGGGCGAGGAAATCTTCTTCAACCAGATCCAGCTGCACCACATCGCCTGCGTGGACGAGGAGACCCGGGAGGCGCTCCGGGAGCTCTACTCCGACGACGAGCTGCCCCGCAACGTCTACTACGGAGACGGCACCCCGATTCCCGACGAGGTGGTCCAGCACCTGAGCGAGGTCTTCGAGAAGGTGGCGATCCGGGGCACCTGGCAGAAGGGCGACATGATCATGCTCGACAACATGCTCACCACGCATGCCCGCGATCCGTTCGAGGGGGAGCGAAAGATCGTGGTGGCCATGGGACAGATGATGACCATCGAAGAGGCGCTGGCGGCGGTTTGAACCCGCAGGGCGGGGACGTCAACGCGCTGGAGCTTCGGGTGTGCGGGCTTCAGCGCAGCGGCAACCACGCGATCATCTCGTGGGTTCTCGAGCAGTTCAGCGGCAGGAAGGCGTGTTTCCTCAACAACATTCGCCACGGCGACTTCGATCCCTATGCCGTGGCGCCGCAGCGATTCTCCTATGGAATGGACGACGTTCGGCCGGAAGACTGGGCCACGACGCCCAAGGACCTGCTGATCTACTCCTATGAAGACTGCGCCAAGCGAATCCGGCCGGAAGCGCCGAGTCTGTTGGCAAGCGCCTTCTCGCCGGAGTTCGAGGCAAATCGGGAGCGGTACCTGGGCCGGAGCACCCGGCGCCTCGACGTCCTGATCCTGCGCGACGCGCCGAATCTCTTCGCCAGCCGGCTCAAGAAGCTGGAACGGCTGACCGGGGTGAAGGATCTCCCGACCATCGCGCGATACTGGAAGGAGCTGGCCCGGGCCGTCCTGGCGGTGGAGACGGGACCCCAGGCGGACACCGTCGCGGTGCTGTACCCGCGCTGGTTTTCCGACAAGGCGTATCGGCAGCAGCTGTCCCGTTTCCTGGGGGGAACCTTCTCGGATGCATCCATCCGGCAGGTATCCGCCATCGGCGGCGGGAGCTCGTTCGACAAGACCAGCAAACACGCCGATCTCACCCTCGGCGACGCCGTCCGCAAATGGCGGAAGTTCCTCCGCCCCTCGACCTATCTCAACCTGGGATCCTACTTCGAGCGGTTTCGGGGCGCGCGGCGAATGAAGGTCCTGGAGCGGTACAAGGAATTCGAGCAGGATCAGCGGATGCAGGAGATCCTCTCGGACCCGGAACTGCTTCAGCTCTCGCGGCGGATCTTCGGCGAAGACAGCATCCCTCCTACCGCTTCCCCTTGAGCCAGCGACTGCCGAAGCGAAGCCCGAGACGGAACCCCAGGCGACGGGTATCCGGCAGCAGCATTTCGCGAGGGAACCGGGTGACGGTTTCCCACCAGAGGCGCCGGGCCAGGGTGGTATAATCGGCTTCGAGGAGCTGGCTCACTTCATCCAGCCGAGTCCGGACCCGCCACTTCCGCATCGCCTGCAGCCGATGGAACACCACCGCGTTCGCGGGGTCCGGGGGGACGGGGGGAACGGCCGGTGCGTTCGCCGCCAGGCGGGTCTCGGTGCGCGCGTAGATCTCCAGATAGGCCCGGGTCATACGCTCGAGAGAAAAAGTCTCCCGCGCCACCTCGGACCGCCGGCGCATCTCGACCACCCCATCGCGCTGCTCCAGCATTTCGAGAATCCGGCGGGCCACCTCGTCATCGGACGCGTCCGGTGGAAAGAGGCTCCCGGTGACGCCATCGATGACCGTCTCGGTGAGGCCGACCACGTTGGGCGCGAGGGTCCGGGCGCCGCTGGCCGCGGCCTCCACCGCCACCCAGCCGAAACCCTCCGAGGGCGACGTCATCACCACCAGGCCTCCACTCGCCGCCACCACCCGGTACCACTCGGGCATCGCCACATGGGGCACCCGTTCCCAGCGCTCGATGTCCACCCGCGCACAGGGGGGAGCCGCGAACTGGCTCCAATCGGCGCCGTGTCCATCCGCGACCCAGAGCCGAACCGAGCGGCCCGCCAGCCGGCTCGCGATGCGAGTGAACCGGGGAAAATCCTTCCCGGCCAGATCGGTGGTGCGCCCGACCCAGGCGACAATCGGCGTCCCCGAGGTGGTCGCGTCCGGCGGGGTAAAGCGGGAGCCATCGAATCCGTTGGGCACCGGCTCGACCACGAGGTCCGTCAACGGCTGATCGAGCCGGGCCATTCCGCGGGAGACGGCGGTTCGGGCAAAGCAGTTGCGGCTCTGCCAGTAGTCGCTCAGCGCGCCCCGGTTCGAGGCCACGATCTTCGGCCGCGGTTCCATCAGACTGAGGAGCTCGGCTCTCGGGTCCGTGCTCGATATATGGATGACGTCATAGGCGCCGGCTTCGATGGCGCGAACCAGCTCCGGCATCGGGGCCAGCGTGGTCGGGCCGAGCTCGCGAAACTCATCCAGGCGAACCGACGCGATGCAGAACCAGAAGTGGGGCTCGGCGCCCTGGCGGCGCAGCTCGCGGGCGTGCTCCTGCATCCAGGTCGAGATGCCACCGGTATCGCAGAGATAGCGGAAGAGCAGTACTCGCATGGCGTCTCGGACCTCGAAGGGACCTCGGAAGAACCGCCGGCTCGCCGGAACGGCGGCCGAGGTGCCAGTTACATGCCACCAGTCTAGGATTCAAGCCACAGGAAACGGCCCCGTCTGTCAGTTTATGTGCTCGAAAGCAGCAGTTTCTGACAGAATCGTTGCACGAATGCAGCAATTTGCTGCACTCCTACAGCGGAGCGTGATCGAAAGAGTTTGTGGTTGTTCAACTTGGGTTGAACATATCCGCGCGTCGGCAGCGGCGGAACCAGCCAAGCCCACCCCTGACCCGGATATCCGGCTTCACAAAACCAGGCCGAGTTCCGAGGCGGAATGAGGGTTCTCGAGGCCCCGGATCAGGCACGATACTTGATAGTTATCAGATGAGCCAAGTCGCCATTTCGCATTGCTTTAGCCATCAGACACCAGCCCGGCAACCGTTTCGCGGAGGGTCGAGGAACGCAGTGGGGTCTTTCCAGGCATGACCATCGTCGATCGCTACCCCCTCACTCCGATCCAGGAGGGGATGCTTGCGCACGCCCTGCTCGAACCGGGGGCGGGCATCGACATCGTCCAGATCGCGTGCCGGCTGCACGAATCCGTCGATGGCGTCGCCATGCGGCGGGCATGGGCGAGGATGGCCGAGCGGCACGCGATGCTCCGCACCCGCATGGTCTGGGGCGTCGGAGCGCACGCGGAGCAGGAGGTCCTCGATCGAGTTGCCGTCTCCTGGACGCAGGAGAATTGGAGCGGACTGGATCCGGCCGAACAGGATCAGCGCTTCGATTCCCTGCTCCTCGATGACCGGACCCGAGGGTTCGCGATGGACGAGGCCCCGCTCTGGCGGGTGTACCTGATCGAGTGCGGGCCCCGCGATTTCCGGCTGGTCTTCAGCTTCCATCACGTGGTTCTCGATGGCGCCTGGTTCGAGCCGGCCCTGGTCGAAGCCTTCGCCTTTTACGATGCGATTCGCGCCGGCGGCGATGCGGCGCTTCCCGCCCCGACGCCCTTTCGTCGCTATGTCGACTGGCTCGGGACCCGGGACCTGAACGGGGCGGAAGGATTCTGGAGGAAGCGCCTCGCCGGATTCAGCGAGCCGACTCCCCTGCCGGGGAACCCGGGACCGGTCCACCAGGGGCCGGGAACCGAGCGCTACCGGGAGCGCGAGCTCTTTCTCGAGCCCACGGTAACACGCGCGCTCGAGGAATTTGCCGCGGCGCGCGAGGTCACGCTCAATACCCTCATCCAGGGCGCCTGGGCCATTCTGCTGGCCCGGCACGCCGGACGGGACGAAGTGGTGTTCGGGGTGACCCGGCGGGGGCGTCATGGCCTGTCCGGCGGCGACGCCGTCTTCGGCCCGACCCTGAACACCGTGCCGATGCGGGTTACGGTCTCTCCCGACCTGGCGCTCGGACCATGGCTGGGGGCGCTTCGCGAACAGTGGAAGGGCCTCGCGGAGGTCGAGCTGTCGCCGGTGGGACGGGTGCAGAGCTGGAGCGACGTCCCGCCCGGCACCCCGCTCTACGACACCATCGCGATCTTCGAAACCGCCCCGCTCGACCAGCGGATCAAGGCGCGCGGGGGCGACTGGTCGACCCGCGAGGCCTGGGCCTACCACCAGACCAACCTGCCGCTCACGCTCAACGCCTACTCCGGCCCGCGACTCCGCCTGCGGGTGATCTACGACGGGTTGCGCTTCGCTCCCTCGGCGATCGACCGGCTGCTGGGTCATCTCCGCACTCTGCTGGAAGGCATGCCGGCGGACCCCGCGATGACCGTGGGCCGGCTTCCGATGCTGACCGCGGGCGAGCGCCGGACGCTGCTCACCGAGTGGAACGACACCGCGCGTCCCTACCCCGGGGCGTCCACCCTGACGGGCCTGCTCGCCGACCAGGCGGGGAGGTCACCCGGCGCGGAAGCGGTGCGCTTTGAAAACAACGCGATCAGCTTTGCCGAGCTCGAGGCTCGGGCCAATCGGCTGGCCGGCCATCTGCACCGCGTGGGGGTGACGCCCGGCACGATGGTGGGTGTGTGCGCCGAACGATCGATCGAGCTGGTGGTGGCGCTGGTGGCGATCCTGAAGGCGGGGGCCGCCTACGTGCCGATGGACCCCGAGTATCCGCTCGAGCGACTGGCGTTCATGCTGGAGGATTCCGCGGTGCCGGTGCTGCTGACCCAGGAGCGGCTGCTGGAGCGGATTCCCGCATACGCGGGTCGGGTGATCTGCCTGGACCGGGACTGGCCGGCCATCGAGCAGGAACCGGCGAGCGCTCCGGCGGTCCCGCCGAATCCCGATGCGCCGGCGTACATGATCTACACCTCGGGGTCCACCGGCCGGCCCAAGGGCGCGCTCAACGCGCACCGAGGGATCGTGAACCGGCTGCGCTGGATGCAGGAGACCTTCGCGCTCGACAGCGCCGACACCGTGCTGCAGAAGACCCCCGTCAGTTTCGACGTGTCGGTCTGGGAATTCTTCTGGCCGCTGATCTCCGGCGCGCGTCTGGTGCTGGCCCGGCCGGGCGGACACCGTGATCCCGGCTATTTGCGCGAGGTGATCGAGCGTGAACGGGTGACCGTCCTGCATTTCGTTCCGTCGATGCTCCGGGCGTTCCTGGCCGACGTCGGGTCCGCCGAGTGCCGCTCGCTTCGCGATGTGATGTGCAGCGGCGAGGCGCTTTCCCACGATCTGATCCGCGCCTTCGCCGCCCGGCTGCCGGCGCGGCTCCAGAATCTGTACGGCCCGACCGAGGCCGCCGTGGACGTCACCTGGTGGCCCTGTGACTCCGCCGACACCGGCACGATCGTTCCAATCGGGCGACCGATCGCCAACACCCGCTGCTACATCCTCGATCCGCGGGGAGAACCGGTCCCCATCGGCGTGGCCGGCGAGCTGTACCTCGGAGGGGTGCAGGTCGGCCAGGGGTACTGGAAGCGCCCCGACCTGACCGCCGAGCGCTTCGTTCCGGATCGGTTCGTGAATACGCCGGACGCCCGTCTGTACCGCACCGGCGATTCGGTCCGCTGGCGCGACGACGGGAACATCGAGTTCCTGGGCCGGCTCGACTTCCAGGTCAAGCTGCGGGGATTCCGGGTCGAGCTGGGCGAGATCGAAGCGGCTCTTGCCGAGCAGGCGGGCGTCGGCACCGCGGTGGTCGTGGTGCGCCAGGATCGTCCCGGCGAGCAGCGGCTGGTGGGGTATTACACCGCCGCTGCGGCCGAGCCTCCCTCGGCGCAGGTGCTGCGCTCCGCGCTGGCGCGGCGCCTGCCCGATCACATGGTTCCCGCGACGCTGATCCGCCTAGACACGCTGCCCCTGAGTCCCAACGGGAAGCTCGACCGGCGGGCGCTGCCGGCGCCCGAGGCAGACCTCGATGCTGCCCGGGGCTACGTCGCTCCCCGAACCGACGCCGAGGCGGCGCTGGCCACGATCTGGTCCTCGGTGCTCAAGCGCGATCGCATCGGAGTGACCGATAATTTCTTCGAGCTCGGGGGCGACTCGATCCTGGCGATCTACATCGCGGTCCGAGCC
>DASYPZ010000307.1:0-4302 GCA_036006105.1 Gemmatimonadales bacterium
TGTTCCAGTTGGACGGCTTGATCAGGAAGATGCCCACCGCGATGAAGAAGAGGATGATCCCGATCTTGAGCAGCACCATGGTGTTGTTGGTATTGGCCGATTCCTTGATCCCGATCACCAGCACCACCGTGATTGCCGCCACCGCGAGGAACGCGGGCAGATTGGCGATGATCGGAATACCGAAGATATGAGGCGCAGATGTGATCGCGGACGCGAGTAGTACGTTGGCCGCGTCGGTAGCGCCGCCCGCCACCGCCGTCGCGGCCAGTGACGCGGAGCGCGGGTCGGTGGTGAGCCAGACCGGCATGTGAATGCCGAAGTGGCTCAACAACTCGCTGAAATAACTCGACCAGCCGATGGCTACACCGATATTGCCGACGGCGTACTCGATGATCAAATCCCAGCCGATGATCCAGGCGACGAATTCACCGAGCGACGCATAGGCATAGGTGTAGGCCGACCCGGAGATCGGGACCATCGCCGCGAATTCCGCGTAGCAGAGCGCCGCGAATCCGCACGCGACCGCGGTCAGGATGAAGGAGAGCACGATCGCGGGCCCGGCACCGGGGCGAGCCGGATCGCCGACGATTGCGGTACCGGTGGTGGCAAAGATGCCGGCGCCGATCGTGGCCCCGACGCCCAGGGCGGTCAGGTGCCACTTGTTGAGCGTGCGTTTGAGGCCGCCGCGCTCGGCGATGTCGGTGTCGCAATCCGCGACGGACTTCCGTCGGAAGAGCTGGCTCATCGGGCCGGATCCCTGGGCATGAGAAACTAGAAGGTGATACTGACGGTGGTGTGCCCTGGAACGGGCTGTCCCGCGGCAGAGCGCGCGGGACGAAAGCGATAGGCGCGCATCACGACGTCGAGCCGCTTGGCGTAGCCCCGGTCCGGGATGTCTTCCGAAAAGAGCACGTGGTCGACCTGGCCGTCGGCAAGCACGAAAAAGGTAACTTGGATAGTGTGTCCGCGCATGCTCGGGGGGAAGTCGAAGGGAATCAGGATCAGCTGTCGAGGCTCCGGATCGCGAGCCGCGGTGCGCACCGAATCCGCCGAACCGCTTCCACCGGTGCCGGGGCCGGTGCCGGGCCCCGACCCTGGGCCGTTGCCGGTACCACTGGTCCCGCCGGACCCGCCCCCCGATCCGGTCGTGGTCGCCGAGCCGACGGTCTTCGGAACCGTATCGGCCGGCGGGGCCGGCAGGGGAGGTGGTATCTCGGTCGGGGTGACGATCGGAACCGGCACCGGCGGCGGGGGCGGCGGGACCACCTTGGGCACCGGCACCGGCGCCGGAGCAGACTTCGGCAGCATGACCATGTCCACCTGTCGCCCGCCCCCGCCGCCACCGACATGTTCCAGGGGATTCCCCGCTGATTCCGGCGGATTCCACCACACGTTGTCGCGGGTGGCCTCCACCAGGACCAGCAGCAGGATGAGGTGGATGATCAGGGAGAACCATCCCCCCGACCGGCGACCGGTCCGGAGGGGAAGCCGGGCGCTCGGTGGCGGAAGCGGCGGAAGTGGAGGAGGCGACGAGGTCACGATTCTAGTGTAACCGGGGCCGAATCCGAAAACGACACGCGGGGGCCCGAGGGCCCCCGCGTGAAGGGTCGTGCCGGTCCCCCAGCGAGGTCACCCGCTCTTCGGGGTGAACCCGATGACCTGAACGCCGGCTCCCCGGGCCACGTCCATCGCCTCGATCACTTCCTGGTATTTCCGGTTCGGCGCCGGTTTCATGAACAGCAGTTTGGCCGGGCGCTGATCGTAGATGGCATGGATCTGGGTGGCCAGCTGCTCCTTGGGAAAAGCCTGGCCGTTGATGTTGTAGGTGCCGTCCTGGGTAATCTCCAGGACGATCTGCGTCGATGGCCCCGACACCGGGTTGGTGATCGGCGGAGGCACCTGCACATCGATCGCCATGCGGGTCAGCGGCTGCGAAATCATGAAAATGATCAGCAGCACCAGCATGATGTCGATCATCGGGATCACGTTGGGCTCGGCGCTGATACTGCCGGCCGGTCCTCCTCCTCCTCCAGCCATGATACGACTCCTTTACTGATCGAAGAGACCCTTGCCGCTGGGCTTGATCTCGGTAATCGCCGCCATGACCCGCACCCCGGCATGGCGGGCGGTCTCCACGGCTTCCTGGATCTTGGCGTACTGCAGATCCTTGTCGGCCCGGAAATACAGGACCTTGTCCTCCGTGCGGGCCGCGAACAAGGCCTTGAGCTGGTCCTCGAGCGCGGCGGCGGGAATCGAAACCCCGTTGATGAAGTACCCGCCGTCGGCGTCGATGCCCAGCACGACCTCTCCGTCTCCCTCGGGGCGCTTTTCCAGGTTGGTGCCCTGGGGCATGGTGGCCTTGAATCCGTTCGCGATCAGCGGTGTCACGATCATGAAGATGATCAGGAGCACCAGCATGATGTCGATCATCGGAATCACGTTGGGTTCCGATTTGATCGCGGTGGTGCCGGCTGAATTAACTGATGTGCCCACTGCCGCTCACCGCCTTCTGGGTCTGGAACTCCTTCGTGAAGATCGAGCGGCCGAACTCGCTGCCGACGCTCTTGATGAGGTAGTCGATCAGCTCCTTCGACGTGTAGGTCATCTCGACCGTGAGGTTCTCGACCTTGGTGGTGAAGTAGTTGTAGAACCATACCGCCGGGATCGCGACCATGAGCCCGAGCGCCGTGGTGATCAGCGCCTCCGCGATACCGCCGGCGATACCGGCCAGGCCGCCCGCGTTGCCGCCGGCGGTCATCGCGTTGAACGCGGTGACGATACCCATCGTGGTGCCCAGCAGTCCGACGAACGGCGAGGTGGACCCCACCGTGGCCAGCACGCCCAGGCCGCGCTTGAACTCCGAGAGCACGATGAGCATCTGGCGCTCGACCGCGCGCTCGGCGGAATTGATGTCGGCCGCCGTGATGGTGGCCCGGTCCCGCAGGAGCGGCTTCACTTCCTGAAGCGCCCCGCCCAGCACCCGGGCCACATGGCTGCCCTGGTTCTTCTCGGCCAGCGCGATGGCCTGGTCCAGCTGCTCTTCCTGGATCGACCGGGAGAAGTTCGCCGCGAACTTGCGGGTTGCCTTGGCGCTCTTGTGAATCTGCCAGAGCTTGTTCAGCGCGATGGTCAGCGAGAAGAACGACATGCCGAGGAGGACGAACACGATCCCCCGAGCAAAGGCATGCGCGTGATGCCACAGAGCCAGAATATCTACACCCATGGGACCGCTCCTTTAACGGTGAGAAACACTCACTGACCGATGTTGAAGGAAATCTTCTGCTGCACCAGCTGACGGACCGCGCCGCCCTTGATCCGGGCCGGCTTGAATACGCCCTTCATGATGGCCTCGCGGGCCGGCGCTTCGAACTGCTGATTGGAGCTCTTCTGCACTTTCCAGGAGGACGGCTCCGCGTGACCCAGCGTATCCACCACGTAGGTCACATCCACGAACCCCGACACGCCCGCCGACTGCAGCACTGGGGGGAAGCGGGGCTTGGGAATGTTGATCGGCTGCACCGGATCGTCCACTTCGGTCTGCAGGAAGGTCTCGCCGGTGACCGGTCCGGTCCCGCCGGCCACGCCGCCCGCCACGCCGCCCTCGACGCCCTTACCGCTGAAATCCGCGGCGTTGAACTTTTCGTTCAGATTGACCGGCGGAATGTCCTTGGGAATTTCCGTCGGCGGCATCACGGTCTGGAAGCCGAGCGGCGGCGGGTTGGCCGTCACCACGGCGTCCGGCGGGGGCTGCTCGGGCGGCGGCGGCGGCGGCTCCGGCGCCTTGAGCACGAAGGCGGTGGTATCCTGCAGGACCTTGTGCAGCTCCTCCGCCGCACCGGCCGTCGCCTTGATGGCGGCATAGCCGATGGTCAGGTGGAGAATCAGCGACATCGCCGACTGCTTGAAGGTCCGGACCTTCTTGGGCTTCGATTCGATCAGATTCTCGAACATGCACTGCCTCCAGGGGAGGTAACCCTACAGGAGGAAATCAACACCGGCAGGGTGGCGTCGCCCTGACCGGTACATGACAAATCGATGACAAGACGATTAGCTGACGGCACTCTGCGGCGACATGAGGCGCGGCAGACCCACGGTAAACAGGGTTCCCCGACCTGGCCGGCTCTGGACTGAAATACTGCCGTCGTGCGCCTCGGCAACCCACTTGGTGATCGCGAGCCCCAGACCGGTGCCGGGACTCTCTCCCTCCCGCGATCGCGCCGGGTCCGCCCGCCAGAAGCGGTCGAATATATGCGGCAGGTCACCGGCCGCAATCCCGATCCCGGTGTCCCCCACCGTGAGCGT
>DASYPZ010000308.1:0-5083 GCA_036006105.1 Gemmatimonadales bacterium
GGGCGGAGGAACAGATGTTCCGATGGGTCAGCGGCACCAGTTTCGGTCGGGCGGCGGTTCCCGACGTAGGAAGCGCCAGCGCGACATCCTCCGGTTCCGCGAATCCGGGCTTCAGGGTGTGGGGCTCGAGGCGACCCGGATCACTCAGTGTCAGCGTGAACCGTCCCGCCTCGCTTCGTTCCATCGGCGTCAGCTCGAGGATGGGAATGCCACGAGCCCGGGCCACGGCCACCGCCGGCGAGGTACTCCCCGCCGGCACCAGCAGCGCGCGGCAATTCAGCTGGGCCAGGTGGAGCTCGAACTCCGCGGAACGGCAGGCGGGATTGAGCGGGGCGCAGGTGGCGCCTGCCGCGATGGCGATGAACGCCACCGCCGCCTCGGGGCCGTCGGGAAGCACCATCGCGACGCGGTCATTCCTCCCGACGCCCAGGGTATTGAGCACCCCGACGACATCCGCGATGTGGCGGCTCAGCCGGCCATAGGTAAGCGGCGTGCGACCCGGGGCGAGAATCGCCACGGCATCGGGATCGCGCTCGGCCGCCGCCTCGACCAGCTGACGCAGGCAGCACCCGCCCGGAGCATCACTCATCGGGCATGTGCTCATAGGCCCAGGAGGTGGAGACCCGGATGTCCACCAGCGCCGACCGGCCCCGTCGCACCTCGTCGATCGCGTCTCGCAGCGCGCCGGGGAGCGCCGCGGGATCGTGGACGGTGCGCGCCCAGAGGCCCATCGCTTCCGCGAGCCTGGCGTACTGCTGCGGCGGGGTCGGCAGGTCGCACGCCGGGTAGTGGCCGGTCTTGCGGGCATAGCCGCCCGGCGCGACGCTCCGGATCGCCTCCCGGGTCGCGGCGTAACCCTGATTGTCGAAGATCACCGTGAGGAAGGGACTGCGATAGCGCTCGGCGGCCCAGTAGGCCGCGATGGGCGAGCCGAACACCCAGGAGCCGTCGCCGATCGCGCACACGACCGTCTTGCGAGGGGCGGCCAGCTTGGCGCCCAGCGCAGCGCCCAAGCCCCAGCCCAGACCCGAGCCGAGGCTCTGGAAGTAGGTACCCGGCGCATCCAGATCCAGATGATGCCAGAGGGCGGGATTGTTGCTGACCGCTTCCGAGACGATCACCGTCGCGTCGTCCCGCACCTCGTTCAGACAGTGCGCGGCCCATTCCGGGGAGATCGGCTGTCGGGTCGCGAGGTCGCGCGCGCGCTGGCGCCACCCGGTCCGTTGCAGCACGTGTTCCGCGGTCACCGAGCGGCGCCGGGACTCGATCCGGGTCCGATCGGCGGGTGTCAGCCGCCGCTCGACTTCCGCGGCCAGGGCCGGGAGCGCCTGGCCCGAGTCGGCCTCGATGGAGAGATCCACCGGGAATCCCCAGACCGGCATGTCCCGTTTGAGCGTATCGATGTCCAGGTGGATGATTCGGCAATCCGGGGAGGGTTCTCCTTGCGCCGGCACCCAGGGTACGTCGTGATCGAGAATCAGAATGCAGTCCGCTTCCTGCGCGTACGGATACGCGCAGTACCCGAGATGCAGGGGGTGACTCGAGGGAAAGTTCACCCGATGCCGCGACTCCACCACCGGCGCCGCCAGCGCCTCCGCGAGCCGAATCAGCGGAGCCACCGCACCGGGGTTGCGCCCCGCATAGGCCACGAGGATCAGCGGACGCTCCGACTCGACCAGCCATTGCGCCGCCTGGATCACGCCTTTGGGATCAGCCGCCGGCGCCGCGGTATCGGGCGCCCGAAGCGGCTCCGGCGCTTTGGCCTGCATCGGTTCGACCAGCACATCCTTCGGGAGCATCAGGTACACCGGGGCTGCGGGCTCCGCGCCGGCCAGCTGGAAGGCCCGTTGCATCGTCGGATGAAGGTCGTCGGGTCCGGCCAGCTCGTGGTGCCATTTGACGTAGCCTTCCACGGTGCCGGCCTGGTTCAGCTGCGCCTGGATCCAGTCCATGTGGCGGCCCCGCCCGGCGACGGTGCGCGGTGCCGTCCCCGCGCAAATCACGACCCCGGCACGACCCCGCTGGGCGTTGTGCAGGTTCGCCCCGATGTTCTGGGTGCCGACGTCCGCGTGCACCAGGACGACCTGCGGCCGGCCGGTGATCATGAAGTAGCCGTGCGCCGCCGCCATGGCCACCGACTCATGCAGACAGAGGATCAGCTCGGGGGCCCGGCGCCCCAGCGCGTTGAACTTGGCGATGGATTCCTGGATCGGCGCGATGTCGCTTCCCGGATTGACGAAGATGAATTCGACCGCGTGGGCCGTGAGCTCCTCGACAAAGGCGTCGGCGACCGTGTCGGCTGGAAGCGACGGTCCCGGCTCCGGGGGCGCGTCCGCCACGGACTCTCGTTCGAGGCACGCCTTCACCAGGGGGGCCAGAACCTCGACGTTCGGCGTGACCAGCGTCAGTCCGGAGTCATCGCCCGGAACCATGTGGGTTTCGAGCCCGCCCGCGGCGAGCCGTTGCCAGCGCAGTCTGGGATCCTCTTCGGAATCGATCTTGCGGCCCTGGGCGAGAAACAGGACCGCGCGCCCCGGGTAGACCCGCGGCTGATAGCGATGGACCGCGGCGAGGTTGGCCTGCCGGACGACCTCCAGATGAAAGTCCTCGGGGTGACCCCGGAAGACGTCGCGGTGGGCGATCATCTGGCGAAGCACGTTCAGCCGCTCCCGCAGGTAATCGAATCGCTGCCGTCCCCGGAGCCCCGCGAACGTTCGGGCATAGACCCGGAGCCTGTGACCCATCAGCCGCAGGGCCGATCGGGTGCGCAACGGCCGGAACTCGCGCCGGGGCGTCTCGGTCGGCGGCCTCGGCTCGAGCAGAGCGAGGAGTCCCACCTCGTCGCCCCCGGCGCGCAGCTGTTGAGCCATCTCATAGGCGACCACCGCGCCCATGCAGGTGCCGACCAGGTGGTACGGGCCCTCGGGTTGCACCGATCGGATCTCGCCCAGGTACGCGGCCGCCATCTCCTCGATGCTTCGCAGCGGCTCCTCGGCGCCGCTCAAGCCGCGGGATTGGAGCCCGTAGAAGGGCTGTTCCCGCCCCAGGAGCTGGGCCAGATCGTGATAACCGAGGACGTTGCCACCGACGCCCGGCACCGCGAAGACCGGTGGCCGGCTCCCCGCGGGATGAATCGCGACCAGCGAGCGCCATGCCTCCGAGGCGCGGCCCTCTCCTACGAGCGCGGCGAGCCCCTCGATCGTGGACGCGCGGAACAGCGTCGCGAGCGGGAGTCTGATGCCAAGCTCCTCTTCCAGCCGCGCGAACATCTGCGCCGCGAGCAGCGAGTGCCCGCCCAGATCGAAGAAGTTGTCCTGAGTCCCGACCCGATCGACGCCGAGCACCGTTTCCCAGATCCGGACCAGCCGCTTTTCCAGATCGCTGCGGGGCTCGGTGTATCGGCTGGTCAGCCCCCGGGTGTTTTCAATGGGAGGCAGCGCCTGCCGGTCGATCTTGCCGGTCGGTGTGACCGGCAAGGATGCCAGCATCGCGAATCCCGCGGGAATCATGTAGGGCGGCAGCTTCTGTCGCAGGAAGGCGCGCAGTTCCTGGCTGGTCGGGGCCGGATCCTGGGCCGGGACGACATAGGCAATCAACTGTTTGTCGTTGGGGACCCGGTCTCGCACCACCACCGCGGCTTCGCGCACCCCGGCATGTTGGCAGAGCAACGCCTCGATCTCCCCCAGCTCGACCCGGAAGCCCCGGATCTTCACCTGGCGATCCCGGCGCCCCAGGAAGAGAAAGCGCCCGTCGGGCAGGAACCGCCCGAGGTCGCCGGTTCGATAGATCCGCTGCCCGGGCACGGCCGGGTCCGGCGCGAACACCGGCGCCGCATCATTGGGGTAGTGCCAATAGCCGGTGGCGATGTAGGGGCTTCGGACGACCAGCTCGCCGGTTTCCCCCGTCGCAACCGCCTGGCCGGCCTCGTCGAGGAGCTCGATGTGTTTGTCGGCTACCGGCAGGCCCGCCAGCAGCGTCCCGGAGTCGCTCGCCGAATCCCATTCGATCCTGGCCACGCACAAGAGGCCGGTTTCGGTGGTGGAGAATCGATGCAGCAGCACCGAGGAGCGCCCGAAATGCCGTCGCCATGCTTCCACATCGGCGGGGAGAACATGGTCACCGGCCAGGGCCACGAGCCGGACCGATGGAAACCGATTTCCCCCGGACAGGGTCGAGAGGAATCTTCGAAACAGGAGCACCGGTGGATGCAACAGCGTGATCTGCTGCGCCTCCAGCCACTCCCGGAAGGCGGTCAGTCCCTCGGAGGCAAAATCGAAAACGCAGAGCGTGGCGCCATTCAGCAGGGCGCCGAACATGTCCGCTTCCGACGCCGAGAAACTGCAGTGGGTCAGCAGCGACTGCCGATCGGTCGGACACACGGCATCGTGCTGGACGGCGAGCCATACCCGGTGCAGGACGGCTCGGTGACTCTTGACGACCCCCTTCGGCAGGCCGGTCGTGCCGGAGGTATAGAAAATCGTCGAGGGGTGTTGCGGCTGTACCTCAAGCTGCGGACCTTCCTCGGCAGCCTCCCGGCCGGCTTCGTCCAGTACCAGAACGGGACAGCTCCCGTCGGCCAGCTCGCCGGCGCGGGAGGCGAATGCCGCCGTCGTCACGATCAGCTCCGGCGCCACGTCCCGCACGATGTCCGCCTGCCTCGTGGCCGGCATCGTGGGGTGGATCGCCAGGTAGGTCTTGCCGGCCTTCAGCACCGCCAGGGTGGCGATGACCATCTCGGGTGAATGGTCACACAAATAGGCCACGCAGCCGCTACCAGGCCGCGCTTGCTCCCGGATTGCGTGCGCGATTCCGTTAGTCCGGCGGTGCAGCTCCTGGTAGGTCCAGCGCCGGCCGGGGCCGGTGAGCGCGAGGTGCAGGGGAGAGTGACGGACCACCTGCTCGAAGCGCGCCGGCACGGTCTGCTCGATATCCGTCCTCGTAAACGGCAGGGCGGGGAGCGCAGCGGTTCTGGTTGTGGTTCCCGCCAACGGCCCCATGCGCGAATTCTCCAAACGCAAAGATGCAGCCCACCCCACGGCCGACCAAGATCCGGAGGCAGGGCGTCCAGACTGGCCTGGCGGGC